>NZ_CP059467.1:3751574-4064205 GCF_017894365.1 Aromatoleum bremense | reverse complement strand
TCCGACTGCGCCGCGACGAGCTGGCGGGAAAGCTCGTCGAGGCGTGCGGTCTCGACATCGAGCCGCTCGTCGGTCGTGACGATGCCGTGTTCGCGCTGATAGTCCGACAGCCTGCGGCGCGCCGCTTCGACGGTCTCGCGCAGGCTCGAGTTGCGCGATTCGAACCACTGCGCGTATTGCCGCGCCGGCTGCACCTTCATTTCGAGATTGGTGGCGATGTACGCGTTCGCCACCGCGTTGGCGACGTTTGCGCATTGCTCCGCGACCGCGCATGTGTAGGCGATCTGCACGACGTTGCTGTCGCGCGAAGGCTGGACGTCGAGATTGCTCTCGATTTCATCGGCGAGCCACAGCGGGAATGCAACTTCCTCCCCGGTTTCCGCCCGCCAGGCCGCGCGCAATGCCTCGTCGTCGGCCACTTCCGGCGCAGCCGCGGCACGCTCGACGACCCGCCGGCTGCCGATGATGTCGACCTGCGTGGCCATGTATCCGCCCAGCATCTGCGATGACAGCATCTGCCCGAGCAGCGCATTGGCGGACTTGGCGTCGATGACGAGCGCCACGTTCGCGGTGTAGTTGCGCGGCAGGATCACCGCGACGACGGCGCCGAGCGCAACCACGGCGATGAACACCGCGAGGATCAGCCGGCTGCGCGCCCGCAGGATCACGAAAATCTGGCGGATCGTCATGGCCGCGTCCTCAGAAGAGGCTCTGCTTCACGTAGATCACGTCGTCCGCGCGCAGCGGAGCGTTGCGGTCGATCGACAGCACATCGACCTTGCCGGAGGACGCGTCGCGGCGATGGACCTGCATACCGCGTTCCGTGCCGCGGTTCGTCAGGCCGCCGCCGGTCGCGAGCGCCTGGATCAGCGTCATGCCAGGCTCGATGCGGTAGGCGCCGGGTTTCTGGACTTCGCCATAGACGTAGAAAATCGGCGCCCGGTCGACGAACAGGATGTCTCCGCCGGCCAGTTCGACATTGGCGGCCGGATCGCGCGAGAAAAGCTGCGTCAGCGGAATCTCCTGGCGCATCGGCTGCCCGTCGCGCATTCCCGTCAGGACCACGACATCGGCGCCATCGGGGGCGACTCCACCCGCGAGCGCGAGCAGGTCGGCGACGCGCATGTTCGATGTCTCCAGCGGGAAGCGGCCGGCGCGATTGACACGGCCCAGTACCGATACCTGGTTGCCGCGGATCTCGAGCGGAAAAATGATCACCTGGGGTTCCAGCACATAACCGCCTTTCTTGAGCCCGCCCGCGATCCGTTTCTCGGCCGCGGCGACACTCATGCCGCCGACCTGTGTCGCGCCCACCAGTGGAAACGACACCTGGCCGGATTCGGAGACGCGCGCCTCCGTCGTCAGATCGGGATTCTCGAAGACGGTGATGCGGATCACGTCCCCGGGGGAAAGCAGGTATTCGCCCCCCGCCGACGCACAGACCGCCCATCCCGTCACGACGCAGATTGCCGCTGTTTTCGCCAGCCCTCGCATTGCTCTGTCTCCTTCGCCTGTTGTCGAACCTTCGCTGCGCCGGCGCTCACGGGAACGAAAGCGCCGGCGCCAGCACTGCCGCCGTTCCCGGGGAAAGCCCTGGAATGCCGCCGGCGTCCTTGCGGCCGGTGCCGTCCAGTATCGAGATCGCCGCCATCCGGCTCAGGCGGCGAACCTCGGCGTCGACTGCCGCGATCCGTTTCTCGGTCCACAGGCGGTGCTCGATCAGCGGCCGTGCGGCGTTCTCGTCGAGCGCGGAGGCGCTCGCGCGGACAATCTCGATCACGCGCAGGCCGGTGGGGGCGGACAGCAGTGCGACCTCGCCTTCCTTCAGCGTCGCCAGTTGCGCCGCCACCTCCGGTGGAAACTCCTCCGCCCCGCGTTCGGCTTCGGTGATGACGAAAGGCAACTCCTCGCGGCGCAGCCAGTCCGCAAACTCTTCGAGCGAGTGCACCGCGCGGAGGTGCCGGCGCAGTTCCGTTTCCCTCGATGCCGGCGCGGAGATTTCGAACTCCCGCAGTGCAAATATCTGCCGCTGCCCGAACATCGCCGGATTGGCTTGGTAAAACGCCTCGATCTCGGCGTCCTGCGGGGGCGGAATGCGATTGACGAGGTCGGTGATGTAGCGCCGCGCAAGGATCTCGCGCCGCGCCGCGCTCACCGCGAATTCGTCCACCCGGGCACTCCCGGGAGTGCTGCGCAGGAACTGCTGCGCCAGCAGTTCCTCGATGACGAGTTTCTCCAGCTGGCGCCGACGAATCTCGTGGTCGTGTTGCGCCACCCCGATGTGCTGCAGTGTGAGATCGAGCTCCGCGGCCGAAATCACCGTCCCGTTGACGCGCGCCGCGACATCTTCGGGAGGCGCCGGGTAACACGCCGCGAGCACGATCGCCAGGACTGCGGCGACCGCCGGGCCCGCGGGACTCCGCTTTGGCGGCATGTCCTTGCGCCTCAATGCCTGCCCAGCCGACGCCGCGCCACGAGTGCACCGACTGCCAGCGCGGCAATCGCTTCTGCAATCCAGCCATCGGCGCGCCGCGAGCGGTATGCGCGGCTGGCAGGGCGCGAGTCGTCGAGGATTCCCGGAATGTCGACGACCTCCGGTTCGTCGAGGCGCCAGACGTCGCCCGCAGCGCGCAGCGCCGCGGCGGGCTTCGCCTGTTCCCGCTCCAGTAATGCGAAGGAGACATCGGCGTCCCCGGAGCTGCCGGAAAGCGGCGCCAGGGCCGACGATGATGCGGGAACCCACCCGGCTCCCCCGGTCACGAGAGCCAATTCCTCGTCAGGAACAAGTTCAATCGTCCGGACTGCCTGGGCCGGATACGAAATCCAGATGAAGATCGCCCCAACCAGGATACGGAACACTCTGCACAGGATCGCCATATGGGCACCTCACGCAGATAAGAGTAGTGATCCGCCGCCGCTTCCCAAGCTCCTGAAAGTGATAAAACGTAAATGCTTTTTACTTGGATTTAGCCGAAGACCGGCTCAGAAATATTCCGAAACTTTTTTATTGCGCGGCGGGCTGGCCTGCTCTCCGAAGACGCGTCGCGAGCCCCAAAGACGCGCAAACGGGCAGGTCAGAAGTCGAGCCTTACGTCGATCCCGTGGATTTTCGCCGTGTAGTCGAACCGCTCCCCGGCCGCCGAGCGTTTCGCGCGCTGCACCGATGCCGTGATCGTCAGTTTGCGCAAGGGCGCGTAGCCGACGCTCAGGCCGTAAACCCGCGTTCGGTCGTCGTCGAGTGCCGACAGCTCGACGTCGCCGCGGCCCCTGCGATATTGCTCGCCGCGCGCGCCGACGGTGATTTTGTCGGTGGCCTTCCACGTCCCCTCGACGGCGACTCCGCGGGTGACGACGTAGTTGTCGATGACTTCGTATTCGGAGCCGATCTCCCGTCGCGCAATGACCTGGAACGACAACTTGCCGGTCGGCTCCCAGCCGAACGCGATGCGCGCGGTCGGCCCGTTGAAGTCGAGGCTGCTCACGTGTTCGTATTCCCGCCGGGTGTAGCCGACGTAGCCGGAAAAACTGCTGATTCCCGACAATACCCAGCTTCCCCGCAGCCGCACGTCGCGCTGTTCGTAGCCCGAATCGACCCGTGCGGAAGGGGTGCGATTCGGATAGTCGCCGTCGGCCTGGCGGGCCACCAGTGACAGCCGGTTGCCGGACTTCGGGCGGTATCCGATCCCCGCTTCGACTGCGGTCTCGTCGTATTCCGAAGCGTCCGAACGCTCATCCGAATAGCGGCTGCGCGTGTGTTCCGCACCAACGAGAAAGGACCAGTCGGGATGCCACCAGTAGTCCGCGTCGGCCCCGATCCTGCGCAGCGTGTTGATGCTGCGGATGCGCCGGTCGGTATCGGCGAAGCTTCGCGGCGCCTGGCGCTGCAGCAGTGTCGCCGTCCCCGTCCAATGCCGTCCCGCCGCCCAGTCCCAGCGCAGCGTGCCGCTGGCGGTCGTGCGGTCGAGCTGATTGTGTCGATCGTAGTTGCGGTGGGTCACCTCCACTCCCGCAATGACGTGCTGCAGGCTGTAGGTGTGTTCGAATCCCAGCGCGGCTGTCGTGCGGCTGATGCGATCGCTCCTCGATCCTCCTTCCGGGGGCCGGACGTCGTCGGGCAGCCGGAACAGATTGTCTTCCCGAGAGACGGAGTGCCCGAGCCCCACCGTGAAACCTTCCTCCGCCTCCACGTCGTCCGCCGCGGCTGCGGCAGCGCAACCGTGGAGCGCCCAGGTCGCGGCGAGCACGTGCAAGACATGGCGTGCGGCCCGGCGGCGCGAGCCGTGAACCCGGCAGGAAGTCCGCGCCCGGGCACGATAAAGAATTGTTACATCCGTCATGACTCGCAAGCTCCCCTGGCTGGTGGGTGATGCTATGAATAATCCACTCGGAGGCGCGTCCGCCTCGGCCTGTGTCAGGAGCAAGCCGTGCCGAACTCGTCGATCTTCACTCATCCTCCCGAATCGGCTCCCGTCGCGGAGACGAATGCCGCGTTTTTCTACGGGAGTTTTTCGATGGCAAGCATAATCGAATCGGTCGTCGACCCGTTCATCGCGGTCGGTCTGCTATTTGCTTCGGCATATTTCTACGAGGTCGTTCCCGACAGCCACTATGTGATTCTCGCGCTCCTGACGTTTTCACTGACGTTTCCCGGAGACAGCCACCTGCGTGACGGAAGGCGGGTGATGGTGCGCAGGACGGCGCTCAACTGGCTGCTGATCGCAGGCGCGCTGGTGCTGTTCGGGTATGTCACCGGCTATATCCATTATTTTGCGGTGCCGGTGCTGGCGGTGTGGCTCGCCGGCACGCCGCTTGCCCTCATCGCGGCGCACGCGGTGTCGCGCGTTGCGCTGCCGCGGCTCATGTCGAGGGCCGGGACGCAACGCCGCGCAGTGATCGTCGGCTCGAACGACATCGCGATGCAACTCGCGCGCGGCATCGAGGAAAACCCTTTTCTCGGTGTGCATCTGCTCGGATTCTTCGACGACCGAACCCCCGCACGCACGTCCGGGACGACCACGGGCGTACGCCTCGGGCATCTTCGCGAGCTTGCCGCCTACGCGAAGGAGCATGCCGTCGGCCATATCTACATCGCGCTGCCGATGGTGAGCCAGCCGCGTATCCTGCGGATCCTCGACGACCTGAAGGACACCACCGCGTCGATCTTCTTCGTACCCGACATGTTCGTGACCGACCTGATCCAGGGCCGCGTCGATCATTTTGCCGGCACACCGGTCGTCGCGGTCTGCGAGACGCCCTTCACCGGCGTCAACCGGCTCGTCAAGCGGCTGTCCGACATCGTCCTCGCGACCGCGATCCTGATCCTCATCGCCCCGCTGATGGTGCTGATCGCGATCGGCGTGAAGCTCGGCTCGCCAGGGCCGGTCATCTTCAAGCAGAACCGCTACGGGCTCGACGGGCGCAAGATCCTGGTCTACAAATTCCGCACGATGACGGTCTGCGAGGATGGCCCGGAGATCGTCCAGGCCGTCAGGGAAGACACGCGCGTGACGCGTTTCGGCGTCTGGCTGCGGCGCACCTCGATGGACGAACTGCCGCAGTTCATCAACGTGCTGCAGGGCCGCATGAGCATCGTCGGGCCGCGTCCGCACGCGGTGGCGCACAATGAGACCTACCGGCAAGTCATCAAAGGCTACATGATCCGCCACAAGGTCAAACCCGGCATCACCGGCTGGGCGCAAGTAAACGGCTGCAGGGGCGAAACCGACACCGTGGGAAAAATGGCGCGGCGGATCGAATACGACCTCGACTACCTGCGTCACTGGTCGCTGTCACTGGACCTGAAGATCATCCTGATGACGATCCGGCTCGTGATTCGTGACGCGCACGCGTATTAACGCGTAGTAATGCACCAGATCGTGGAAACGGACATCGGCCTCGATTGCGTTGGATGTATACAACTATCGGGGACGCGTTGGCCACGCCGTGAAATGTCTTCTGCCCGATTGCGCCTGTCCGGGAGACGACGACCGCTGCGCCGGGGCAACCCGGTGGCGGCTGCGACCGGCATGGTGCCGGCCGGCGGTCGGGTCACACAGGCAGCAGGAGCTCGGCTGCGGTGTGGCGGATCAGCTCGATCATCGCCTGCTGCGTGAGCGTGGCGGGTCGCCGCGAACTCACCGCGAGCGAGAGCTTGCTGTGCAGCTGCGGCTCCACGATCGGGCGTACGACGAACGCACCGGGTTTCCCCAGGGACGTGACGGCATTCATCGAGAGCACCGCACTGCCCGCGCCATCGGCGACCAGGTCAAGAATCGCCGCGATGCTGTCGATCTCGAGCGCGATCTGCGGGCGGCAGCCCAGACTGGCGAGTTCGGCTTCGAGAAGCACGCGAATCGCGTTGTGCCGGCTGGGAATCACCAGCGGCAGATCGGCGACCTCGCGCAGCGGGATCGGGGCGGACGAGTCCGCGCCGCGCCGGGACTGCACCAGGAACAGGTCTTCCTCCAGCAGCGGCGTGGTGTCGACATCGAGCGACGGGGCGGCGTTGTACAGCAGGGCGATGTCGAGCCGCCCGTTGATCAGCGCTTCCTGCATGTTGGCCGACAGCCCCTCGCTGATCGAGAGCGAGGCCTCGGGCAGGCGGGCCCGGAAGATGCGCGTTAGGGGAACGGTGAGGACCTTCGACAGACTCGGCGGTAGCCCCAGGGCCACGCGCCCGGCAAGCGCGCCGCGCACGCGCGTCAGCTCCTCGCGCGCACGTTCGACCTGATGGAGGATGCCGCGGCCGTGCTCGAGGAGCAGCTTGCCCGCGTCCGTGGTGGTGACGCCGCGCCCGTTGCGGATCAGCAGGTTCTGGCGCAACTCGACTTCCAGCAGGCGCACCTGTCGGCTCAATGCGGGCTGGGCGATGTTCAACTCGATCGAGGCGCGCGTGAAGCTCCCGAGTTCAGCCACCCGCACGAAATATTCAAGCTGTTTGAGATCCATGGCGGGAGCGCAGTCGATCGTAAAATGTTGAGAATATAGCAGCTGATATCGCGAAATTGAATAGCTGATGGCGCGATCAACGCCTGTTTCCCCTGCCGGCCGCAGTGCGCAACACGCCGTCCGATTGGTCGCGGACGCTCAAGCGATTCCGGAATAGCTTGGCTTTATATATCGCAAAATGCGATAACAGCTAGAGCGCTAGAGGTCTGTCGAGTTCTGGTTGGCGGGACCAGAATGGACTCATGCAAACCGCCATCCCAACTCTCTTCATGCGCGGCGGCACGTCGCGCGGGCCGTTCTTCGACGCGGCCGACCTGCCCGCCGACACCACGCTGCGCGACCGCGTGCTGCTCGCCGCGATGGGTTCGCCCGACCGGCGCCAGATCGACGGTCTGGGCGGCGCCCATCCGCTCACCAGCAAGGTTGGCATCGTGCGCAAGAGCGGCGTGCCGGGCGTCGATCTCGACTTCCTGTTCGCGCAACTGCAGCCGGACAAGGACACGGTCGATACCACGCCGAACTGCGGCAACATGCTCGCCGCAGTGGTGCCCTTCGCGCTCGAGACCGGTATGGTGCAGCCGCAGGGCGGCACCACCACGCTGCGCGTGCTCACGCTGAACACCGACATGCAGTGCGACATCACCGTGCAGACGCCGGGCGGGCAGGTGAGCTACGAGGGCGATGCGCGCATCGACGGCGTGCCGGGCACCTCGGCGCCGATCAAGATCAACTTTCTCGATACCGCCGGCTCGGTGTGCTCGGGACTGCTCCCCACCGGCCATGTCCGCGACGTCATCGACGGCATCGAAGTCACCTGCATCGACAACGGCATGCCGCTGGTGATCTTCCGCGCCGCCGATGCCGGCCGCAGCGGCTACGAGAGCGTGGCCGAGCTCAACGCCGACCGCGAGCTGAAGGCCCGCCTCGAGCGGCTGCGCATCGCGTGTGGCCATGCGATGGGTCTGGGCGATGTGACGGCCAGGAACTATCCGAAGATGACGCTGATCGCGCCGCCGCGCAACGGCGGCAGCCTCGCCACGCGCAGCTTCATCCCGCATGTGTGCCACGACGCGATCGGCGTGCTCGCAGCGGTCACTGTCGCTACCGCCTGCGTGCTCGATGGGGCGGTGACACAGGGCATCGCGGTGGTGCCGGAAGGCAACCCCAAGACGGTGTCGGTCGAGCATCCGACCGGCGAGTTCTCCGTGGAGCTCGAAATCGATCCCGCCGATCCGCAAAACGTCACGCGCGCGGCGCTGCTGCGTACTGCGCGTCTCATCATGCGCGGCGAAGTGATGATTCCCGCCACCGTGTGGAACAAGGAAGGAGACAAACAATGATCATCGACTGCCACGGCCACTACACCACCGCGCCCAAGGCGCTCGAAGCGTGGCGCAACCGCCAGATCGCCGGCCTCGAGGACCCGTCGGTCGCCCCCCGCGCGTCGGAGTTGAAGATCAGCGACGACGAACTGCGCGAGACGATCGAGCAGAACCAGCTGCGCCTGATGAAGGAGCGCGGCTCCGACCTGACGATCTTCTCGCCGCGCGCGAGCTTCATGGCCCACCACATCGGCGACTTCAACGCGAGCTCGACCTGGGCGGCGATCTGCAACGAACTGTGCTACCGCGTCGCGCAACTGTTCCCGGACAACTTCATCGGCGCGGCGATGTTGCCGCAGTCGCCCGGCGTCGATCCCAAGACCTGCGTTCCGGAGCTTGAACGCTGCGTGAAGGAATACGGCTTTGTCGGCATCAACCTGAACCCGGACCCGTCCGGCGGCCACTGGAAGGAGCCGCCGCTGTCGGACCGCCACTGGTATCCGATCTACGAAAAGATGGTCGAGCACGACATCCCGGCGATGGTGCATGTGAGCACGAGCTGCAACGCCTGCTTCCACACCACCGGCGCGCACTACCTGAACGCGGACACCACGGCCTTCATGCAGTGCCTGACCTCGGACCTGTTCAAGGATTTCCCGACGCTGAAGTTCGTGATCCCCCACGGCGGCGGCGCGGTGCCCTATCACTGGGGCCGTTTCCGCGGCCTCGCGCAGGAGCTGAAGAAGCCGCTGCTGAAGGACCACCTGCTCAACAACATCTTCTTCGACACCTGCGTCTATCACCAGCCGGGCATCGACCTGCTGACGAAGGTGATCCCGGTCGACAACGTGCTGTTCGCCTCCGAGATGATCGGCGCGGTGCGCGGCATCGACCCGGAGACAGGGCACTACTACGACGACACCAGGCGTTACATCGAGACCGCCAACATCAGCGCCGAAGACCGTTTCAAGATCTTTGAGGCCAACGCCCGCCGCGTCTATCCGCGGCTCGATGCCGCATTGAAGGCCAAGGGCCTGTAACCGGAGACCATCCTTATGTCCCTGAATAATCTCGGCATCGTCAGGCGCAACATCGAGCGCACCGACCGCGCCACCGTCGAACGCCTGTCGAAGTTCGGCGTCGCCACGATCCACGAAGCGATGGGCCGCGCCGGCCTGATGAGGCCCTACCTGCGGCCGATCTACACCGGCGCCTACGTGTGCGGCACCGCGGTGACGATCCTCGCCCAGCCCGGCGACAACTGGATGCTGCACGTCGCGGCCGAGCAGCTGCAGGACGGCGACGTCGCAGTCGTCGCCTGCACTGCCGACAGCACCGACGGCATGTTCGGCGACCTGCTCGCGACGTCCTACCGCGCCCGCGGCGCCCGCGGCCTGATCACCGACGCCGGCGTGCGCGACGTGAAGGACCTCACCGCGATGCAGTTCCCGGTGTTCTCGCGCGCGATCAGCGCCAAAGGCTGTGTGCGCGCGACGCTGGGCTCGGTCAACGTGCCGGTCGTCTGTGCCGGGGCGCTGGTGACGCCGGGTGACGTCATCATCGCCGACGACGACGGCGTGGTCGTCGTGCCACGCGCGGTCGCCGCCCAGGTGGCCGCCGCCGCCGAAGCGCGCGAAGCCAACGAAGCCGCCAAGCGCGCGCGTTTTGCCGCCGGCGAACTCGGGCTCGACATGTACTCCCTGCGCGAGCCGCTCGCCAAGGCCGGCCTGAAGTACGTCGACTGACGTCCGCCATGAGCGCGCCCACCAATCCTCTGCACTGGTGCGTCGGCCTCGTCGGTTACGGCGAGGTCGGGCGCATCCTCGCCGAAGATCTGCGCGCGCAGGGCGTGCGGATCGTCGCCTGCGACCTCAAGCTCGGCGGCCCGCTCGAAGCGCCGCTGCGCGAGCACGCCGCGCGGCACGGCGTGACGCTGGCCGCGTCCCACACCGAACTGGCCGCGCAGGCGGACCTCATCGTGTCCGCGGTGACCGCCAGCCAGACCGTGGCGGTGGCCGAAGCGTGCGCGTCGGCGCTGCGGCCGGGCAGCTTCTTCCTTGACTTCAACTCCGCTTCGCCCGGTGCCAAGATCCGCGCCGCCGGGTTGATCGACGGGGCAGGGGGGCGCTACGTCGAAGGCGCGGTGATGACTTCGGTGCCGCCCTACCGCATCCGCGTGCCGCTGCGGCTCGGCGGCGGGAACGCCGCCCTGCTGCTGCCGGCGCTCGATGCGCTTGGATTTTCCGCGAAGCTCGCGTCGGAGCGGCTCGGCGTCGCCTCGGCGACGAAGATGTGCCGCAGCGTGATGATCAAGGGGCTCGAAGCAATGGTCATCGAGAGCTTCACCGCCGCGCGCGCCTACGGCGTCGAGGATGCGGTCGTCGCCTCGCTGTACGAGACCTTTCCCGACATCGACTGGGAACAGCAGGCGAGCTACTTCTTCCAGCGGGTCATCGAGCACGGCCGGCGCCGCGCCGAGGAAATGCGGGAAGTGGCGCAGACGGTGCGGGAGGCCGGCCTCGAGCCGTGGTGCGCCGCCGGCACCGCCGAGCGCCAGGCGTGGATGGCCGATCAGGCCGACGCGGGCGTGTTCGGCGACCGGGCCGACCAGAGCTTTGCCCGCAGCCCCGACTGGCGGACGGAAGCCGACCGCATCCTCGCGTCGGCAAGACCGGACGGCAAGGTCTGAAGCCGCCGGCCGGCTGAATCAAAGGACAATCATGGAATTCCAGAAAACCCCCGGCTGGCTCGATTGGTACGCGCGCCCCTCCAGGCCCCGCTTCCAGTTGCCGGCGGGCGCGGTCGATGCGCATTGCCATGTCTTCGGCCCGGGCGCCGAGTTCCCCTATGCGCCAGAGCGCAAGTACACGCCCTGCGATGCGGGCAAGGCGCAGTTGTACGCGCTACGCGACCATCTCGGCTTCGCACGCAACGTGGTCGTGCAGGCGACCTGCCACGGCGCCGACAACCGCGCGATGGTCGATGCGCTGGTCAACTCGGATGGCCGCGCGCGCGGCGTCGCGACGGTGCGTCGCACGATCACCGACCGGGAACTGCAGGATCTGCATGCCGCCGGCGTGCGCGGGGTACGCTTCAATTTCGTCAAGCGGCTGGTGGATTTCACGCCGAAGGACGAGCTGCTGGAGATCGCCAACCGCATCGCGCCGCTGGGCTGGCATGTCGTGATCTATTTCGAGGCGGTGGATCTGCCCGAGCTGTGGGATTTCTTCATTGCGCTGCCGACGGCGGTGGTCGTCGATCACATGGGCCGTCCGGACGTGACGAAGCCCGTCGATGGGCCGGAGTTCGAGCTGTTCGTGAAGTTCATGCGCGACAACCCGAACGTGTGGTCCAAGGTGAGCTGCCCGGAGCGGCTGTCGGTGACCGGGCCGCAGGCGCTGGACGGCGAGCGGGCCGCTTACCGCGACGTGGTGCCGTTCGCGAAGCGTATCGTCGAGGCGTTCCCCGACCGCGTGCTGTGGGGCACCGACTGGCCGCATCCGAACCTGAAGGACCATATGCCGGACGACGGCCTGCTGGTGGACTTTATCCCGCATGTCGCGCCGACCGCCGAATTGCAGCGGAAGCTGCTGGTGGACAACCCGATGCGCCTGTACTGGCCCGAAGAGGTCTGATTTTTTAGAGGAGGAGAACCGGAATGGCACTCGAAAAGCCCTATAGGGACATTCCCGGCACGATCATTTTCGATGCCGATCAGTCGCGCAAGGGTTACTGGCTCAACCAGTTCTGCATGTCGCTGATGAAGGCCGAGAACCGCGAGCGCTTCAAGGCCGACGAGCGCGCCTACCTGGACGAGTGGCCGATGACCGAGGAGCAAAAGCAGGCCGTCCTCGCGCGCGACCTCAACTGGTGCATGCGCACCGGCGGCAACATCTACTTCCTCGCCAAGATCGGTGCCACCGACGGCAAGAGCTTCCAGCAGATGGCGGGCAGCATGACCGGCATGACCGAAGAGGAATACCGCGACATGATGATCAGGGGCGGCCGCTCGATCGAAGGCAACCGCTACATCGGCGAAGACGGCGACGCCCAGGAACATCGCCAGCCGCAGGGCGCCGCCGGCAAGAACAAGGGAGCCTGACGATGGCAAGAATCACCGCATCCGTTTACACCTCGCACGTTCCGGCGATCGGCGCCGCGATCGACATGAAGAAGACCGGCGAAGCCTACTGGCAGCCGCTCTTCGCCGGCTACGAGCCGTCGAAGCAGTGGATGAAGGAGAACACGCCCGACGTGATCTTCCTCGTCTACAACGACCACGCGACCGCGTTCAGCCTGGACTTCATCCCGACCTTCGCGATCGGCTGCGCCGCTGAATTCATGCCCGCCGATGAAGGCTGGGGCCCTCGTCCGGTGCCGAAGGTCATCGGCCATCCGGAACTCGCCGCGCATATCGCGCAGAGCGTGATCCAGGACGACTTCGACCTCACGATCGTCAACAAGATGGACGTCGATCATGGCCTCACCGTGCCGCTGTCGCTGCTGTGCGGGGAACCGCAGCAAGGCGAAGCCGAGCGTGGGGGCGCTCCCTCCTGGCCCTGCCCGGTGATCCCGTTCGCGGTCAACGTCGTGCAGTACCCGGTGCCGTCTGGCCGCCGCTGCTTCCAGCTCGGCCAGGCGATCCGCCGCGCGGTCGAGTCCTATGACCAGGACCTGAAGGTGCAGATCTGGGGCACCGGCGGCATGAGCCACCAGCTGCAGGGCGCGCGCGCCGGCCTGATCAACCGCGAGTGGGACAACGCCTTCCTCGACCGCCTGATCGCCGATCCGGCCGAGCTGTCGCAGGTGCCGCACATCGACTATGGGGACGCCGGATAATTACCTCCCTATTTTCGCCCAGCGCCGTGCCTTCGGATTGCGGGGCCGCAGCGTGTAGTTCCACTGCGGGCAGACGGAATGTCGGGTCAGCCGAAGCCGCTTCATTTCGTCGTCGGTAACGCGCTCGCCCAGTTCGTTGCCGCCGCGCTTGAGCACTCCGGTGACCGTGAGCCCGGTTCGCGTGCTCGTCGCTGCGATGTAGCTCGTCAGCATCTCGAAGCTGCGCAGCGGCTTGCCCGCCCAGTTCAGGCTGATCTGACTGAACAGCCGATGCTCGATCGGGTTCCACTTCGAACAGCCCGTCGGGTAATGACAAACCGTAACATCCAGTCCACAGCCATCGCAGAGCTGTTCCTGGAGCTGGGCTTTCCAGACCCGCGAGCGGCAGCTGTTCGAACCGCCCGCATCAGCCAGAATCAGGAGCCGCTTCGCCTGCGGGTAATGGCGATAGCCTTCGTATCCCCACCAGTCACGAATGGTTTCCACGGCAAAGCGCGGCGTGTCGAAGCAGTCGCCGACGCCCACATACCCGTGATTGTCATTGAGGCTGTAGATGCCGTATGGAATGGCCCGGCCGACGGCATCTTGCGGAAAGTCATGCACCAGCACGGCTTCTGGCTCTCGACACCAAGTCTGCCCGGCATTCCTGAAGTTGCCAATCAACTCTTTTTTTTCGTGTCGACGCTGATCACCGGCTCACCCTTCGCGAGGAACTCTTCCTTTCGTTCATCGATGTAGTTGAACTGGGCATCGCGTTCCGGTGGCGACGATTTTGCCTCCTTGCGCCGGGCATTGACGCGCGGCGAATAGCCGAGCTTTCTGACCAGGCGCCCAACCGTATCGGCGCTGGCTCGATGCCCGCCTTGCGCGAGGCGACGGCTCAGCTGGCGCAACGAGCTACGCTTGTATTTGCCGCGCCCCTGCGGATTGCCAGCCGTCTCCGGGGCGAGCAAGCGCTCGAGCGTACTCTCCAGCTCGGGATCGCGGACTTCGGCGGCGGGGCGACCCCCGCCGGCGTGCCGGATTCGGCCAACGGGACACTCGGCCAGCTCGGCTGCAAGCTCCCGCCGACCGCGGCGGATCGTCTTCTCGCTGACGCCGGTGATGCGAGCGATCAACTGCTCGCCCCCATGACCGAGGCGTTTCGATTCCAGCGCGCAATACCAGCGCCGTTGCTGCTCGTCCAGGCGACTCACGAACAGATTGGCTTGATGATGCAGCGCGCGCGTCACCGCGTGCTCTTCCGCTTCCGACTGGCAGGCCGGGCAACTACAAACATGAACGACAAAGTGAGACATGGCGCACCTCCAACCGCTTGGAAGGTGTGACCGCAATCCCCGCTCTGCGATCCCTCAACGGGAAATTGTTATCCGACGTCCCCTATGTGCGCGAGGCCGGTTCCGAAGGCGTCGAACTCGTGATGTGGCTGATCGCGCGCGGCGCGATGAGCGATGTCGCCGGCGGCCCCGCGCCGACCGTGAAGCATCGTTTCTACCACGTGCCCGCCTCGAATACCGCGGTCGGACACCTGATCCTGGAGAACAACTGAGAGGCTGTGAAAAATCCCCGGCCAGTTATATGTCTTTGGTATAATCAGGTCTTGCTACGAGGTCTGGATTTGCGCCGATGACGAAGACGCGAGCACGGGTGCTGCGGCCCAACCGGGGGCAGATGGAGTTTCGGGCGAGTGACCTGGAGTCACTGCTGCCGGAGGGGCATCGGGCGCGCCTGGTGTGGGCGTACGTCGAGCGGCAAGACCTGTCACGGTTCTACGCCGGGATTCGTGCGGTCGATGGCGGGGTGGGCCGCTCGGCAATCGCGCCGGAGATTTTGCTGGCGCTGTGGTTGTACGCCACGCTCGACGGGGTGGGCAGCGCGCGGGCGGTGTCACGGCTGCTCGAATCGCATGACGCCTACCGCTGGTTGTGCGGCGGTGTTCAGGTCAATCACCACACCCTTTCGGACTTTCGCAAGGATCAGGGCGAAGGGCTGGACGAGTTGCTGAGTGTGAGCATCGCCAGCCTGATGGCGGCCGGGGTGGTCAAGCTCAAACAGGTGGCGCAGGACGGGATGCGGGTGCGGGCGAGCGCCGGGGCGGGCTCGTTTCGCCGCAAGGAGAAGCTCGAAGGCTACCTGGAGGCGGCGCGCGCGGCCGTGGCGCGGCTCAAAGCCGAGGCGGAGGCGGACCCGGCGCAGGCCGAACGGGCGCGGGAAGCGGCCCGGCTACGGGCGGCGAAAGAGCGTGAAGCGCGTCTTGAGAAGGCGCTGGCGCGGCTGCCCGAGATCGAAGCGATCAAGCAGCGGCAAGGCAAAAACCCCGACCAGGCGCGCGCGTCGATGACCGATGCCGAAGCGACGGTGATGAAGATGGGCGACGGCGGCTTTCGGCCGGCGTACAACCCGCAACTGGCGAGCGACGCCGACTCGCTGGTGATCGTGGGGGTCGAGGTGGCCACCGTCGGCAGCGACCAAGGGCAGATGGTGCCGATGATCGAGCAGGTCACCGCGCGCTGCGGTCAGCTGCCCGAAGCTTGGTTGGTCGATGGCGGCTACGTCGGGCACGAGCAGATCGAGCAGGCGAGCCAAAGCACCGTCGTTTATGGGCCGGTGCCGCAACCCAAGGACAAGGCGGTCGATCCGCACCAGGCGAAGGCCAGCGACAGCGAAGCGGTGGCGGCCTGGCGGCAGCGGATGGGCACGGACGAGGCCAAGGTCATTTACAAGCGGCGAGCGGCGACGGCCGAATGCGTCAATGCGCACAGCCGCAACCGCGGCCTGCAGCAGTTCCGGGTGCGGGGTCTGGCGAAGGTCAAGTGTGTGATGCTGATCTTTGCTTTGGCGCACAACCTGATGCGCATGGTCAGCCTCGCACCGGAATTGCTCGGGCTAGGGACAGGTGCGTCCGCAGTTCCCGGAATCGGGGTTTAAGGGGCGAAAAATGGGGAAAAACGCCAAATGAACGGTCGATAGCGCTACAAATGATGCAAAAAACCTCTCGCGCCAAGCAAAACGGCGTCAACCTCGCTCGCGCGTCTAATCGGTCCTGCGAACGAAAGATTCACAAACTCTGACATGACCAACACGATCAAGGTCGCGCTGGCCGGCGCCGGCGCATTCGGCATCAAGCACCTGGACGGCATCACGAACATCGACGGCGTCGAGGTCGTCTCGCTGGTGAGCCGCGATCTGGACAAGACCCGGGAAGTCGCCGACAAGTACGGCATCGGCCACATCGCCACCGACCTGGCCGACAGCCTCGCGCTGCCGGAAGTCGATGCGGTGATCCTGTGCACGCCGACCGAGATGCACGCAGACCAGTCGATCCAGTGCCTGAAGGCCGGCAAGCACGTGCAGGTCGAGATTCCGCTCGCCGACACCCTGAAGGGCGCGGATGAAGTCGCCCGCATGCAGAAGGAAACGGGGCTGGTTGCGATGGTCGGCCACACCCGTCGCTTCAACCCCAGCCACCAGTGGGTGCACAAGAAGATCCGGGCGGGCGAATTCAACATCCAGCAGATGGATGTGCAGACCTACTTCTTCCGTCGCACGAACATGAACGCGCTCGGCCAGCCGCGCAGCTGGACGGATCACCTGCTGTGGCACCACGCCGCGCACACGGTCGACCTGTTCGCGTACCAGAGCGGTGGCGAGATCGTGCAGGCCAACGCGATCCAGGGGCCGATCCATCCGGAGTTGGGCATCGCGATGGACATGTCGATTCAGCTGAAGAGCTCGACCGGCGCGATCTGCACGCTGTCGCTGTCGTTCAACAACGACGGTCCGCTCGGCACCTTCTTCCGCTATATCGGCGACACCGGCACCTACATCGCCCGCTACGACGACCTGATGAACGGCAAGGAAGAGAAGATCGACGTCAGCCGCGTCGACGTGTCGATGAACGGCATCGAGCTGCAGGACCGCGAGTTCTTCGCCGCGATCCGCGAAGGCCGCGAGCCCAACGCCAGCGTCGCGCAGGTGCTGCCGTGCTACCGCGTGCTGCACCAGCTCGAGCAGCAGCTCGAGGCCGCGGGCGTCTGACGATGAGCGGATCGCAGCTTCCGCAGCGCGCCCTCGGGCCCTTCGCCGTGTCGGCGATCGGCCTGGGCTGCATGAACCTGAGCCACGCCTATGGCGTGCCGCCATCGCCCGAGGCGGCGGAGGCGCTGCTGTTGAAGGCGCTCGATCTTGGCGTCACGCATTTCGACACCGCCGCGCTGTACGGCTTCGGTGCGAACGAGACGCTGGTGGGCAAGGTGCTCGGGCGCCACCGCTCGCGCTTCACGCTGGCGAGCAAGTGCGGCATGACCGGCGTGGACGGCAAGCGGGCCATCGACGGGCGTCCGGCGACACTGAAGCGTACCTGCGAAGAGGCGCTCGGGCGGCTGCAGACGGAGGTGATCGACCTCTACTATCTGCATCGTCTGGACAGGCAGGTGCCGGTCGAGGACAGCATCGGCGCGCTCGCCGATCTCGTGCGCGAGGGCAAGATCCGCGCGATCGGTCTGTCGGAAGTGTCCGCGGACACCTTGCGCCGCGCCCATGCGGTACATCCGGTCGCCGCGGTGCAGACGGAATACTCGCTATGGACGCGCAACGCCGAGATCGCGGTGCTCGATGCATGCCGGGAACTGGGCGTCGTCTTCGTCGCCTTCGCCCCGCTCGCGCGGGGTTTTCTCGCCGGGGCGCTGCATGACCCGGCCGACGTCGACGCCCTCGACGCCAGGGACCTGCGTCGCGCGATGCCGCGCTTTCAGGGGGCGAACTTCGCCGCCAACCTGCGCCTGCTGGAGGAATACGCCGCGATCGCCGAGGAACTCGGCTGCACGCCGGCCCAGCTCGCGCTCGCCTGGCTGCTGGCAAAGGGCGAGCACATCCTGCCGATCCCCGGCACCACCCGCATCGACCACCTGGAAGAGAACCTCGGCGCCGCCGGCGTTGCACTCGGCGCGGATAGCGTGGCGCGGCTGGATGCGCTGATCAATCAGCGCACCGTGGCCGGCGTGCGTTACAACGCGGCGGCGCAGGCCGACATCGATACCGAGGAGTTCTGATGAAAACAGTGGAAAGAGACACCATGCAAACCCAGATCGGCATCATCGGCGGCGGCCCCTCGGGGCTGTGCCTCGCGCGCCTGCTCAGCCTCGCGGGCATCAAGAGCATCATCCTCGAGCGGCAGACCCGCGAATATGTCGAAGCGCGCATCCGCGCCGGCATCCTCGAACAGGGCATGGTCGATCTGATGCGCCGCGCCAAGGTGAGCGAGCGCATGGATCGCGAGGGCCTGGTGCACGACGGCATCGTGCTCGCCTTCAACGGCCGCGAGGAACGCATCGACATGGCTGCGCTGACCGGCGGCAAGCGGGTGATGGTGTACGGCCAGACCGAGCTGACGCGCGACCTCTACGACGCGGTGCTGAAGGACGAGAACGTCACCGTGGTGTTCGAGGCCCGCGACGTGCATCCGGTCGGCTACCTCGACGGCAAGCCGAAACTGGAATTCGTCAAGGATGGCAGGCAGCAGATCGTCACCTGCGACTACATCGCCGGCTGCGACGGCTATCACGGCGCCTCGCGCGCCGCGGTGCCGCGCGAGATGATCACCGAATACGAGCGGATCTACCCCTTTGGCTGGCTGGGCCTGCTGTCGGATACGCCGCCGGTGCATGAGGAGCTCATCTACGCCAACCACCGGCGCGGCTTCGCGCTGTGCTCGATGCGCTCGCACACGCGAAGCCGCTACTACCTCCAGGTCGGTCTCGACGAAAAGGTCGAGGACTGGTCGGACGAGCGCTTCTGGGACGAGATCCGCCGGCGGCTCCCCGAGCACATCGCGCAGAAGATGGTGACCGGCCCGTCGATCGAGAAGAGCATCGCCCCGCTGCGCAGCTTCGTCACCGAGCCGATGCGCTTCGGCAACATGTTCCTTGTCGGCGACGCGGCCCACATCGTGCCGCCGACCGGCGCCAAGGGCCTGAATCTCGCCGCCTCGGACATGTACTACCTGGCGACCGCGCTGATCGCCTTCTATGACGAGGGCCGCAGCGACCTGCTCGACCGCTACTCGGAAACCGCGCTGCGCCGGGTCTGGGCTGCGGTGCGCTTCTCGTGGTGGTTCACGTCGATCTCGCACAAGTTCAACGACGACCCGATCGAGCACAAGATCCAGCTTGCCGAACTCGAGTACCTGATGAGTTCGACCGCGGGCAAGACCACCATCGCGGAGAACTACGTCGGGCTGCCGTTCGATCCGACATTCAAGTAACAATCCCCCGGAATCCCCCGGCTGGGGCCTTTCGTGATTCGCAGCCGTTGATGAGGAGACACCAATGAAAATTCGCAGCCTGGCATTCGGCATTGTCGCCGCCACCCTGATTCCCTTCGCCGCGCAGGCGCAGGAGGTCGTACTGAAGGTCGCGCACTTCCTGCCGCCGGTGTCGCCGGCGCACACCAAGTTCATCACCCCGTGGTGCGACAAGATCGCCGCCGAGTCCCAGGGCAAGCTCAAGTGCCAGATCTACCCGGCGATGCAGTTGGGCGGCACGCCGCCGCAGCTCCTGAATCAGGCCCGTGACGGCGTGGCCGACATCGTGTGGACGCTGCCAGGCTATACGCCGGGGCGCTTCCCGGTCTCGGAAGTGTTCGAGCTGCCGTTCTTCACCACTACCCACGAGGCGTCTTCGCGGGCGATGTGGGACTTCGTGCAGAACAACGCGATGAACGAGTTCGCCGGCCTCAAGCCGATCGCCGTCTGGGTGAACGGCCCCAACCAGCTTCATTTCCGCGACAAGCGGGTGAACACCCTGGACGATATCAAAGGCATGAAGGTGCGCGCCCCGTCGCGCCTCGGCAACAAGCTGCTCGCCTCGCTCGGTGCGACCCCGGTGGGGATGCCGGTGCCGCAGATGGCCGAGAGCCTCGCCAAAGGCGTGATCGAAGGCGCGCTGATCCCATGGGAAGTGGTACCCGCAACCAAGACCCATGAGCTGACCCGGTTCCACGCCGAGGCGGGCGGCGAGTATGCGATGACCACCGCGACGATGATTTTCGTCATGAACCAGAAGAAATACGACAGCCTGCCCGCCGAGCTGAAGAAGGTCATCGACGACAACAGCGGCCGCGAGGTCTCGGCCTGGGTGGCCGCCCAGTTCAAGGGCGCCGACGCAGCCGGGCGCGAAGCCGCGGTGGCGCACGGCAACACGGTCTACCAGCTTCCCGCCGCGGAGATGGCGAAATGGCAGGCCGCCACCCGGCCGGTCGCCGACGAGTGGATCAGGGAAATCTCCGCGAAGGGCGCCGATGGCAAGAAGCTCCATGATGAAGCCGCCGCGCTGGTGAAGCAGTATTCCAAGTGAGCGTTGCCGCGGGCCGGTGGCAGCGCCTTGCGCCGCCGGTCAAGGGCGATTTTTTTATCGAACGGGAGAGGCGCTCATGGCGCAGTCCATGGTTCATCCGGTGGCTGTCGCCATCGGGCCGGTCGCCAAGGCCGTCGAATTGGCATGCCGAGCCATCGCGATACTCGGCGGTGCCTTGTTCATCGTCGAGGCGGTCATGTCGGTCGCCAGCGTGCTCGGGCGGGCATTGTTCAACCTGCCGGTGCCGGGCGACTACGAGCTGGTGCAGATGCTGTCGGCAATGGGGATTGCGATGTGCCTGCCGTATTGCCAGTTGAAGAAAGGGCATGTGTTCGTCGATTTCTTCACCCTGTGGGCGCCTGCGGCGATCAAGCGCTTTCTCGATGCGGTCGCGGCGCTGCTGTTGTCGGGCTCGGCCTTTTTCCTCGCGTGGCGGATCTGGGAGGGCATGCTGGAAATGCGCGAATACGGTGAAACGTCGATGGTGATCGCGCTGCCGGTATGGTGGGGCTATATCCCGGTTTCGCCCTCATTCGTGTTGCTCGGCATCGCCGCACTCCAGAGCTTCGTGCACGAACTCGCCCGGGAGGAGCACCAATCATGACCGGAACGGCAATCGGCCTGACCATGGGCGCGGCGATGATGGCCATGCTGGCGCTGCGGGTGCAGATCGGCATCGCGATGTTTCTCACCGGTGCCATCGGCTACATCTGGGTGTCGGGCTGGGACCCGCTGCTCGCCTACCTGAAGAACGCGCCTTACGGCCGCTTCTCGCTGTACGACCTGTCGGTCGTGCCGCTCTTCCTGTTGATGGGCCAGTTCGCCACCCACGGCGGCCTGTCGCGTGCGCTGTTCCGCGCCGCCAATGCCTTCATCGGCCATTGGCGCGGCGGCATGGCGATGGCCGGGATCGCCTCCTGCGCAGGTTTCGGCGCGATCTGCGGCTCCTCGCTGGCGACCGCGGCGACGATGTCGCACGTGGTCCTGCCGGAACTCAAGCGTCATCAGTACAAACCCGGTCTCGCCGCCGGCTCGCTCGCCGCGGGCGGCACCCTCGGCATCCTGATACCGCCCTCGGTGCCGCTGGT
Source organism: Aromatoleum bremense (assembly GCF_017894365.1). NCBI lineage: Bacteria > Pseudomonadati > Pseudomonadota > Betaproteobacteria > Rhodocyclales > Rhodocyclaceae > Aromatoleum > Aromatoleum bremense. Next base: position 4,042,656 of record NZ_CP059467.1, on the reverse strand, counting down.
GATCTATGCGATCCTTGCCGAGCAGAACATCGCCAAGCTGTTCGTCGCGGCCTTCATCCCCGGCATCCTCGCGGCGCTGGGCTACATGCTGGTGGTCGCGATCGTCACCCGGGTCGACCCGGCGGCGGGCGGACCAGGCACGCCCAGGCATACCTGGGCCGAGCGGCTCTCCACGGTGATCGACACCTGGCCGGTGCTGCTGATCTTCGTGGTGGTGATCGGCGGCATTTACGGCGGGCTGTTCACGCCCACCGAAGCCGCATCGATCGGCGTGCTTGCCACCGGTGTCACGGCATGGAAGTCGGGCGGGCTGAAGGGCCAGGGGTTGATCCAATGCTTCTACGGCACGGCCACGGGGACGGGCATGATGTTCCTGATCCTGCTCGGGGCCGATATGCTCAACTCCTTCATGGCCGTGAGCCAGATGCCGGCCGAGGCGGCTGCATGGGTGCAGGGCATGGGCTTTGGTCCCTTCACCGTGCTGATGGTGATCATCATCATCTACATGCTGCTCGGTTGTGTGATGGACAGCCTGTCGATGATCCTGCTGACCGTGCCGATCTTCCTGCCCATCGTGCTCGGCCTGGACTATTGGGGCCTCGGGCTCGAAGACAAGGCCATCTGGTTCGGCATGGTGGCGCTGGTGGTGATGGAGATCGGCCTGATCACGCCACCGGTCGGGATGAATGTCTACATCATCAGCGGGGTGGCGCGGGATATCCCGATGGCGACGATCTTCCGCGGGGTAATGCCGTTTCTTGCGTCGGATCTCGCGCGCATCGTCATTCTCGTGCTGTTCCCGGGCCTCTCGTTGTTCCTGTTGCGCCTGCTGGCCTGACGGGGCGGCGGTTCCGGCCGATGGGTGCATCGGCAGGCGAGTCGGGCGAAGGCTGAAAGAACGAAGGGGAGGCACCCGCCGGTGCCTCCCCTTCGCGATCCTCATGCGCGAGGCCGATCGATCAGGCGTTGTCGGCCTTCGCCGCGCGCTTGCGCTCGTTCTCGGTCAGGTAACGCTTGCGCAGCCGGATCGACTTCGGCGTGATCTCGACGAGTTCGTCGTCGGCGATGAATTCGATCGCGGACTCGAGCGTCAGCTGGATCGGCGGGATCAGGCGCACGGCTTCGTCGGTGCCCGAAGAGCGCACGTTGGTGAGCTGCTTGCCCTTGATCGGATTGACGACGAGATCATTGTCGCGCGAATGGATACCGATGATGATGCCTTCGTACACCGGGTCGTTGTGCGTGAGGAACATCCGGCCGCGATCCTGCAGCTTCCACAGCGCGTAGGCGACCGCGTGGCCGTTGTCCTGCGAGATCAGCACGCCGTTGCGCCGCTCGCCCATCGGCCCCGCCATCGGACCGTAGTCGTCGAAGACATGGCTCGCGAGGCCGGTGCCGCGCGTCAGCGTCAGGAACTCGCCCTGGAAGCCGATCAGGCCGCGGGCGGGGATGCGGTATTCGAGGCGGGCACGGCCCTTGCCGTCGGACTGCATGTCCTGCAGCTCGCCACGGCGCCGGCCGAGTTCTTCCATCACGCCGCCCTGGTGGTCTTCCTCGACGTCGACGGTGAGCATTTCATACGGCTCGCACTTGACGCCGTCGATCTCGCGGAACACCACGCGCGGACGGCCGACCGCGAGTTCGAAGCCTTCGCGGCGCATGTTCTCGAGCAGGATGGTCAGATGCAGTTCGCCGCGGCCCGAAACCAGGAACACGTCCGAGTCGTTGGTGTATTCGACGCGCAGCGCGACGTTCTTCAGCAGTTCGCGTTCGAGCCGCTCGCGGATCTGGCGGCTCGTGACGAACTTGCCTTCGCGCCCGGCCAGCGGCGACGAGTTGACCATGAAGTTCATCGTCAGCGTCGGTTCATCGACCGCGATCGGCTTCATGCCGTCGAGTTTCTCGGGATCGCACAGCGTGACGCCGATATTGACCTGATCGACGCCCGACACCAGCACGATGTCGCCGGCTTCGGCCGATTCGGCCTGGGTGCGCTCGAGGCCCTTGAAGGTCAGCACCTGGCCGATCTTGGCGCGGCCGCGGTTCTCGTCGCCGTACATCACGACGACTTCCTGGTTCGGACGGATGCGGCCGCGCTTGATGCGGCCGATGCCGAGCTGGCCGATATACGTCGAATAGTCGAGCGAACAGACCTGCAGCTGCAGCGGGCCGTCGGAATCGACTTCGGGCTGGGGCACGTGCTCGAGGATCGCTTCGTACAGCGGGGTCATGTCGGTCCCGGGCTGGTTCGCGTCGAGCATCGCGTAGCCGTTGAGCGCCGACGCATACACCACGGGGAAATCGAGCTGCTCTTCGGTCGCGCCGAGCTTGTCGAAGAGATCGAACGTGTGGTTGATGACCCAGTCCGGGCGGCTGCCCGGGCGGTCGATCTTGTTGATGACGACGATCGGCTTCAGGCCCAGCGCGAGCGCCTTGCGCGTGACGAAGCGCGTCTGCGGCATCGGGCCCTCGACCGCGTCGACCAGTAGCAGCACGCCATCGACCATCGACAGCACGCGCTCGACCTCGCCGCCGAAGTCGGCGTGTCCCGGGGTGTCGACGATGTTGATGTGGGTGTCGCCGTACTGGATTGCGCAGTTCTTCGACAGGATCGTGATGCCGCGCTCCTTCTCCAGATCGTTCGAATCCATCACCCGTTCGGAAACCTGCTGGTTCTCGCGGAAGGTGCCGGACTGGCGCAGGAGCTGGTCGACGAGCGTGGTCTTGCCGTGGTCGACGTGGGCGATGATGGCGATGTTGCGGATGGAGCGGGACATTTGGGTCCAGAAGTCTTTGAAAAGTTTTTAATTTTAGCACGGACGCCGCATTGCAGCATCGCGCCCTTCACCCTTTTCGTGCGGGGCGCGAGCGAGGGGGCGGCAGGGCTCATGCTAGAATCGGCGCCGTTTTTCTGGAGACCGACCCGATGCTCGCAATCATTGGCGGTAGCGGACTCACGCAGCTTTCGACGCTCGAGATCGCCCGCCGCGAAGTGGTACGCACCCCTTACGGAGAACCGTCCGGAGCGCTGACGTTCGGCCGCTTGCGCGAGCGGCCGGTGGTCTTTCTCGCGCGCCACGGCTATGGACACACGATCCCGCCGCATCTGGTCAATTACCGCGCAAACCTGTGGGCGCTGAAGCATGTCAAGGCGACCGGCGTCATCTCGGTGGCCTCGGTCGGCGGCATCCGCGACGATTTCGGCCCCGGCGCACTGGTCGTGCCTCACCAGATCATCGACTACACGTGGGGACGCAAGAGCACGTTCTTCGAGGGTGGCGACGAGGGGGTGCATCACATCGATTTCACCCATCCGTACGACGAGCCGTTGCGCCAGCGGATTCTCGCCGCGGGCATGGCGACGGGGGAACACATCGTCAATGGCGGCGTGTACGCCGCGACGCAGGGGCCGCGCCTCGAGACGGCGGCGGAGGTCAACCGGCTCGAGCGCGATGGTGCCGAACTGGTCGGCATGACCGGGATGCCCGAAGCCGCGCTCGCGCGCGAAATCAGCCTGCCCTATGCCGCGATCAATGTCATCGCGAACTACGCCGCCGGGCGCGGCGCGAGCGAGAGGGGCATCCTCTTCGACAGCATCGAAGTGGTACTGCAGGATGCGATGGTGCGCGTGCGCCGCGTCCTCGAGGAAGTCTGCAAGTCCTGACGACGGCACGTGCCCGCCCGGGCGCGCGCCGGCATCGTCCGGGCTACCAGTAGAAGGTCAGCGATTGCTGTCCGGTGCGCGCAACGCTGGCGTTCCGGGTTTGCTCGCGTCCGTTCGCCATCGCCGTGACGCGGTAGTTGCCGGGAGGCAGTTGCGCCAGCATGAGCGGACCGTCGGCTCTCGCTTCGAGAACCTTGCGGCCCGCCGAATCGGCGATCGCGACGTTGATGTCAGCGAGATAATCGCCTGATTTTTCGGCGAAAACGAGTTTCATGCTGAAGTCCTGCGCGGACGCGAGAAGCTGGTTGCGCTCCTCCTCGCCGACGCCGCCGGTCATGTAGCGCACCCCCTCGAACTCCCGCACGTCGAGTGCCGGACCCGCTTCCTGCGCCGTTGCGGCGCCGCCCCACAACCCGGCGGCGAGAACCAGCAGACCGGCGGCGATTTTGTGTTTGTTCATCGGGATACCTCCTGTGGTGGAAATCGCCCGAACGACGCGCTCCGCCGCCGCGTGCGGCCGAGCGCGCCGGCCGCGACGGAAATCGGGGCGCGGTATATCCAACCCTCCGGCAGGGCCACAGCTCGCGTCTTCATGCGACTGGCCGGCCGAAGGCGAGTTCCGGTCGCCTCGATTTTGAATTCGCCTGCACGGCATGGCCCGCGGCCTTCGCCCAGGCTCACGGCCGCTGGTACGTTCCGACAAGTTCCGCCTGGGCAAGAATGTGGCCCTGCATGGCGTGTTCCAAGCCGGCCTTCGTCGGTGCGCCGAGGGCGGCGAGGACGACGTCGAGGGCGTAGAGCTTGTGGAAGTAGCGGTGCCGGCCGATCGGCGGGCAAGGGCCGCCGTAGCCGGTGCGCTTCCAGTCGTTCGTCCCTTCGCGCGTGCCGGGCGGCAGATCGGCCATGGCGACGGCTTCGGGCAGGCCGGCCGTTGTCGGCGGGAGGTTGTACAGCACCCAATGCACCCACGTCCGCTGGGGGGCGGCCGGATCCGGCGCATCGGGGTCATCGACGATCAGCGCCAGGCTGCGAGTGTTTTCGGGGATGCCGGACCAGCCCAGGGGCGGAGACACGTCCCGCCCGTCGCAAGTGTAGGTGGCCGGAATGGCGCCGCCGTGGGGAAACGCCGTGGAACTCAGATTCAGGCTCATGTTCGTGGCTCCGGTTGTTGGTTACGTGGACCGGCTTGCGACTCGCCCGTCAGGGGTGATCCGGTGCGTCGGGAGCGGGGGATGCCGATCCCTGTTGCCCACGGCGCACCCGCCGGTCGACGGCGTCGGCAAGGGCACGCAGCCGGTCGGCCACTGTGACCGGATAGGGCGCTGCCGGATCGAGCCCGCGCAGCGCGTCGGGCAGCGCCGCGACCTGGGCGGCGGCGTGCCGGCGCAATGCGGCCAGCGCAGGCGCCGCCTCCAGCCGGCTGCCCGCGCGCATCATCGGCCGCAACAACGGTTCGCCGGAAGCGGGCTCATCCACGGTGGTCAGCAGATCGCCGCTGAAACGGTCCTGCGCGTCATGGCTGCGGTAGACCTGCTTGCGTCCCGGCCACGTGGCCTTGCCTTCGGAGCGCTTGCGTCGTGGCTGCCCCGCGTATTCCTGCAGTTTGTAGGCGCAGTCGAGATACGGGTAATCGGCCGAGGTGTTCATCCGCGTGCCGACGCCAAAGCCGTCGATCGGCGCCTGCGCGGCGACGAGGTCGCGCACCGCATGCTCGTCGAGATTGCCGCTGACGAAGATCCGTACGCCGTCCAGTCCGCCGGCATCGAGAATCACGCGCACGCGCCGTGCCAGTTCCGCGAGGTCTCCGCTGTCGATGCGCACCGCCTGGATCGCAATGCCATCCGGCCGCAGCCGTTGGGCCAACGCCACGAGCTGGCGGGCCGCCGCCTCGGTGTCGTAAGTGTCGATCAGCATCGTGTTCGCGCGTGGCTGCGAGCGCGCGAAATGTTCGAATGCGGACACTTCATCCTCGTGCGCCTGGATGAAGGAATGGGCCATCGTGCCGTACAGCGGAACGTCCCATTTGACGCCGGCGAGCACCGTCGCGGTGCCGCTGAAACCGGCGAGGTAGCTCGCGCGCGCCGACAGCAGCCCGGCTTCGGCGCCATGCGCGCGACGCAGCCCGAAGTCGACGAGCAGCCGGCCTCCGGCGGCGATCGCGCAGCGCACCGCCTTCGACGCGACCATGCTCTGGTACTGCAGCAGATTGATGATCCGCGTTTCGACGAGCTGCGCCTGCGGCAGCGGGGCGGTCACGCGCAGGATCGGCTCGTCGGCGAAGAACACCGTGCCTTCGGCCATCGCGTCGACGTCGCCGGTGAAGCGCAGCGCCGCGAGCCGGTCGATGAACTCCTGCCGGAAGCGGCCGCAGGCGGCAAGCCACTCGAGTTCGGCGTCGGAAAAGCGCAGCGTTTCGAGGTAGTCGAGCACCTGCTCGAGGCCGGCCGCGATGAGGAAATTGCGCTGCGGGGGCAGCTTGCGGACAAAGAACTCGAACGCCGCGGTCTGCGTCATGCCGCCGTCGAAATAGGCCTGCAGCATCGTCAGCTGATAGAGATCGGTCAACAGGGCGGGCGCGGGAGGCAGATCGGTCATGGCATCAAACGGCCACAGCGCCGCTCGCGACAGGAAGGGCGCCGAGCCGCAGCATCTGCGCAATCGCCTTCGCGCCGTCCCCGGGCGCAGCCTCGACGGCACGGATCGCGTCGGTCAGCAACATCACCGCGTATCCCTTTGCGAGCCCGTCCCTGACGGTGTTGAGCACGCAGTAGTCGGTCGCCAGCCCACCGACGAAGAGGCGCTGCACGCCCGCGGCGCGCAGGCGTTCGTCGAGGTCGGTGCGGTCGAAACCGGAATACGCATCGGCGTCTGCGGCGGTGGCCTTGGACACGATGGCGGCCGAGGCGGGCAGCGCCAGCTCCGGCGGGAAAGCGGCTCCGGGGCTGTCGGCAACACAGTGCGGGGGCCAAGGGCCGCCGCGGTCGCGGAACGAGCAGTGGCCGGCCGGATGCCAGTCGCGCGTGGCGATGACCGCGAGGCCACGGCGCACGAAACCGGCGATCAGCCGATTCAACGGCGGTACGACTTCATCGCCGCCGGGCACCGCAAGGCTGCCGCCGGGAAGGAAATCCCGCTGAACGTCGACCAGTACCAGCGCATCGCCTGCCTTCAAGTCGATCGATACGTCCGTGCCCTGCATGGCAAGCCTCCCGGTGGGTGACGCTCTTACTGTAGACCGCCACCCGACTCCTGCCCGCGCGATCGCGTGGCGTTGCTGCCCTTGCGCCGGCGGTCGCCGGCACCGAACTCTTCGCGCAGTGCACAGAACTGTGCGAGCCGCGCTTCGATGCGGTGATTGACCGATCCTTGCGGATATGCGCCCGCTGCATCCGCCACGCCTGCCGGGATGCCGGTCAGCAGGCCGATCGCCTCATCGAGGTCCGCGACCGCGTAGACGCCGAAGCGGCCGGCCGCGGCGGCCTCGACGACGTCGGCGCGCAGCATCAGGTGCTTCACGTTGGCCTGCGGGATCAGGACTCCCTGCTCGCCGCTCAGGCCGCGCGCCTTGCAGATGTCGAAAAACCCTTCGATCTTCTCGTTCACACCGCCGATCGCCTGCACCTTGCCGTGCTGATTCACCGACCCGGTCACAGCCAGGGACTGCCTGATCGGTACGCCCGAAAGGGCGGAGAGCAGCGCACACAGTTCGGCGAGCGACGCGCTGTCGCCTTCGACCGGGCCGTAGGACTGCTCGAACACCAGACTCGCCGACAGCGACAGCGGCGCGTTGCGTGAATAGCGCGCTGCGAGGAACGCCGACAGGATCATCACGCCCTTCGAGTGCAGCGAGCCGCCCAGTTCGGCCTTGCGTTCGATGTCGATGACATCGCCGTCGCCCACCCGGGCCGTCGCGGTGACGCGCATCGGGCGCGCAAACCTGAAATCACCGAGATCGATCACCGCCAGTCCATTGATCTGCCCGGCGTGGCTGCCGCTCGTCGAGATCAATACCGTTTCCCGCAGTACGGCGTCGTAGACCGAGTCCCGCAGCCGGTCGGCGCGGCGCACCCGCGCGGCCAGCGCCGCTTCCACGTCGTCACGCAGCACCGTCTGCCGGCCCGCCTTGCCGGCGTAGTGGTCGGCTTCCTGCAGCAGGTCGGCGAGATCGCGTGTCCGGGTCGACAACTTTCCGGCGTCGCCGGCGAGACGGGAACCATATTCGACCAGCCGCGCCACGCCGCCGCATGCGAGCGGCTTCAGGCCCTGACGTCGCACGAGCGCCCCGAGCATCCGGCTATAGCGCTGCGTGTTGTCGACATTGCGTTCGACCGTGTCCTCGAAGTCCGCGGCGATCTTGAACAGCTCGGCGAACTCCGCATCGAGTGCCTTCAGCAGGTAATAATGCCGGCGCTCACCGAACAGGACCAGCTTGACCGACAACGGGATCGGGTCCGGCTCGAGGGGCAGGGCGCCGACCCAGCCCAATACCTGGGCGAGTGATTCGATGCGGATCCGGCGCGACTTCAGCGCACGCTTCAGGCCTTCCCACGCGTAGGGCTGGATCAGCACTTTTTCCGCGTCGAGCATCAGGTAACCGCCATTGGCGCGGTGCAGCGCACCCGGCTTGATCAGCGTGAAGTTCGTCACCAGCATGCCCATGTGCGCGAACTGGTCGATACGGCCGACGAGGTTCGGATAGGTCGGGTGATCCTCGAACACCAGCGGTGCAAAAGGACGCGCGTCCTGGTCGACGATCAGGTTCACCTGGTAGCGTTGCGCCGAAATGCCGCCCTCGGACGCCGCGGCATCGCCGCTTTTCGCCGCCTGCTCGCGTAGCTCCTGGCCGACTTCGACAACGTCGCACAGCACGTCGTCGAGAAACGACTGCACCGCGGGGAGGTCAGGATAGTGCTCCTTGATCTCCTCGATCAGGTGTCCCACCGCGAGTTTCAGCGTTTCGCGGCTGGCCTCGCGAACCTGCACCTGCATCTCCCGGCGCCAGCGCGGAAATTGTTGCAGGAGCTTGTGCAGGCGTTCCCGCAGTGCTTCGATCGAATGGCCGAGGCGCTCGCGCTCGTCGTCGGGCAGGTTCGCGAAAGCTTCGGGATCGAGTGTGTCCTTGTCCTTCATCGGCAGGAACGCAAAGCCCTGAGGAGTTCGCACAAAGGCGACGCTCTCGGCGAGGGCAGCGTCGCCGAGTTCGCTCAATGCGAGCTCTTCGCGTTTCTTGAATTCCTCCTGGATTGCCTCGACGCGCGCGCGGTATTCCTCGCTGTCGAAACCTGCGCCGATCGCCTGGCCGAGCTCCGAGACGAAGCGCTGCATGTCGTCACGCAGTTGCACGCCCCGGCCGGCGGGCAACTGCAGTGCGTGCGGCCGGTTCGGCTCGGCGAAGTTGTTGGTGTAGCACCAGTCGCCCGGCGACGGACGGGTGGCCGCATGGGCTTCGAGAATGCGGCGGACCGCGCCATGCCGGTTGCTGCCTGGCTCGCCCAGCACAAACAGGTTGTAGCCGGGCGCATCGATCTCGATGGCGAGTTGCACGGCATCGACTGCGCGGGCCTGCCCGAAGACCTCGTCGGGTTCCGGCAAATTTTCGGTCGTCTCGAAATCGAACAGGCGAGGGTCGCATCGGGTGTAGAGGATTTGCGGGTCGAGCGGCGGAACTTCCGGCATGGTGGCGATTCTCCTTGAACGGACGAGGGGCCGTGCAGTGCGCAAGACGCTTGCGAATCGCCGGCTTGCACCTCACCGCGATGACGACAGGCGGGCCTGGCCGCGCTTGCCGCAAATATTCGATCCGGGGCACGCGCGGATAGTCGTACTGGATTTTCGCGGCGTTGTCCATGATTCCACCGCACTTTCGGCCAGCGGGCGGACGGCTCGCAGGCGACGATGATGGGAATTTCAGCGGCTGCCGCGCCGTCGAAGGGGTGAGGCTCGCGGCGTTCGCGCAGCCGGCGTCCGTCCCGATCCGGCCTCGCGCGGGCGCGAGGTGCGGTCCGCCTTCGAAGCACCGGCATGAAGCGGGGTGGAAAGATGGGCAATCAGGCGTTTCAACTCGATGAACTGATCAGTCAGGACTACCGGCATGGCTTCTACACGCCGATGGAAGTCGACAGCGCGCCGGCCGGACTGTCGGAAGACGTGATCCGCCTGATCTCGGCGAAGAAGAACGAGCCGGATTTCATGCTCGACTGGCGGCTCAAAGCCTTTCGCCACTGGCTGACGATGACCGAACCCCGCTGGGCGGCGGTGCACCACCCGCCGATCGACTACCAGGCCATCGTCTATTACTCAGCGCCGAAGTCGAGGACGGACGGGCCGAAGAGCCTCGCGGAGGTCGATCCGGAGCTGCTGCGCACCTACGAGAAACTCGGCGTGCCGCTGGAGGAGCGCGAACTCCTCGCGGGCGTCGCGGTGGATGCGGTGTTCGACAGCGTCTCGGTCGCGACGACATTCAAGGAAAAGCTCGGCGAGCTGGGCATCATCTTCTGCTCGTTCTCGGAAGCGGTGCAGCACCACCCGGAGCTCGTGCGGCAGTATCTCGGCTCGGTCGTGCCCTACACCGACAACTTCTTCGCGACGCTCAATTCGGCGGTGTTCTCGGACGGTTCGTTCTGCTACATCCCGCCGGGCGTGCGCTGCCCGATGGAGCTGTCGACGTATTTCCGCATCAACGCGAAGAACACCGGGCAGTTCGAACGCACGCTGATCATCGCCGACCGCGGCGCGTACGTGAGCTACCTCGAAGGCTGCACCGCGCCGATGCGCGACGAGAACCAGCTGCACGCGGCGGTCGTCGAGCTGATCGCGCTCGAAGGCGCGCAGATCAAGTATTCGACGGTGCAGAACTGGTATCCCGGCGACAGGGAAGGCAAGGGCGGCATCTACAACTTCGTCACCAAGCGCGGCGACTGCCGCGAGGCGAACTCGAAGATCTCGTGGACGCAGGTCGAGACCGGCTCGGCGATCACGTGGAAGTACCCGAGCGTGATCCTGCAAGGCGACAACTCGGTCGGCGAATTCCATTCGGTGGCGCTGACGAACCACTGGCAGCAGGCCGACACCGGCACGAAGATGATCCACCTCGGCCGCAACACGAAGAGCACGATCCTGTCGAAAGGCATTTCGGCCGGCCACGGCAGCAACGCGTATCGCGGCCTCGTGAAGGTCGCGAAGAGCGCGGCGAACGCGCGCAACTACACGCAGTGCGACTCGCTGCTGCTCGGCGACCGCTGCGCGGCGCACACTTTTCCGTACATCGAGGTGAAGAACGCGACCGCGCGCGTCGAGCATGAAGCCTCGACCTCGCGCATCGGCGAGGACCAGCTGTTCTACTGCCAGAGCCGCGGCGTCAGCGCCGAGGACGCGGTGTCGCTCATCGTTTCCGGTTTCTGCAGGGAAGTGTTCAAGGAACTGCCGATGGAGTTCGCGGTGGAAGCGCAGAAGCTCCTCGGCGTGAGCCTCGAAGGCAGCATCGGGTGAAGGAGTGAGAAATGCTGGAGATCCGCAACCTGCACGTGACGGTGGACGAGGGGACGACAAAGCGGCCGATCCTGCGCGGCCTCGACCTCAGCGTGCAGGCGGGCGAAGTGCACGCGATCATGGGTCCGAACGGCTCGGGCAAGAGCACGCTCGCGCACGTGCTCGCCGGACGCGACGGCTACATCGTGACCGCGGGCGAGGTCCTTTACCGCGGCGCGAACCTGCTCGATCTGCCACCCGAGACGCGCGCCCGCGAAGGGATCTTCCTCGCGTTCCAGTACCCGGTCGAGATTCCCGGCGTCGCGAACATCTATCTGCTGAAGGCGGCACTCAACGCCGCGCGCAAGCACCGCGGCGAAGCGGAGCTCGATGCGATGGATTTCCTCGCGCTGGTCAAAGCGAAGCTGCGCCTGATGCAGATGGACGAGAGCCTGCTGTACCGCGCGGTGAATGAAGGTTTCTCCGGCGGCGAGAAGAAGCGCAACGAGATCCTGCAGATGGCGGTGCTCGAGCCGCGGCTGGCGATCCTCGACGAGACCGACTCCGGGCTCGACATCGACGCGCTGAAAGTCGTCGCGAACGGCGTCAATGCGATGCGCAGCCCCGAGCGCGCGATGATCCTCGTGACGCATTACCAGCGTTTGCTCGACCATATCCGGCCGGACCGCGTACACGTGCTGGCGCATGGGCGCATCGCGCTGTCCGGCGGAGCGGAGCTCGCGCTCGAACTGGAACGGCGCGGCTACGGCTGGGTCGAGGCGAAAGCGCTGGAGACGGCCGCAGGAGCCCGGCCATGACGACCGGCGCGCGCGAGCACTATCTCGGCCGGTTCGCCGCGCACCGGGCGCGGCTTCCGGGCGCGTCGCTGCCCTGGCTGCAGCGCCTGCGCGACGCGGCGATCGAGCGCTTCGCCGAACTCGGCCTGCCGACGACCCGCGAGGAAGACTGGAAATACACGAACCTGTCGGCGCTCGAGCGGCGGCTGTTCGACGTCGTGGCCGACGGCACGCGGTTTTCAGGCCTCGGCAATGGCGTCGCCGAGCGCGAACTCGCGCGTCACGCGCTCGACGGCACGCACCGCCTGGTGTTCGTCGATGGCCGCTACGCGCCGGGGCTGTCGCATGTCGCCTCGCTGCCGCGTGGTGCCGACGTCGGCAGCCTCGCGGAACTGGTCGCGACTCGCCCGGAGGTCGCGGCAGAGCTTCTCGACACCGATCCGGAGGCCGAGGCGAACGGTTTTGCGGCGCTGAATGCGGCGTTCTGGACGGACGGCGCGTATATCGACCTTGCGCCCGGCGTTGCGGTCGACGCGCCGGTCCACCTGCTGTTCGTCGCCACCCGCATGGATCTCGCGAGCTTCCCGCGTACCGTCGTGCGCGCAGGGGCGGGCGCCGAAGCAACGGTGATCGAGCATTACGCGGGCAGCGACGACGCGGTCTACCTCACCGACGCGCTCACCCGGATCGACGCCGGCGCGGGTGCGCGCGTCACGCATGCGAAAGTGCAACAGGAGAGCCGGCGGGGTTTCCATATTGCCGGCATCCACACCATCCAGGCGGCGGACAGTCGCTTCGCGTCGCATTCGTTCGCGTTCGGCGGCCAGCTCGCGCGCAACGACATCGCGACCCGGCTCGACGGCGAAGGCTGCAACGCGAAGCTCGCCGGGCTGTATGTCGGCAGCGCACGCCAGCATCACGATCACCACACCTGCATCGATCACGCCCGCCCGCGCGGCACGAGCCGCGAGCTCTACAAGGGCGTGCTCGACGACGCGTCGCGCGCGGTCTTCAACGGCCGCGTCATCGTGCGCCCCGGCGCCCAGCGCACCGACGCGCAGCAGTCGAACCACAACCTGCTGTTGTCGGATGGCGCCGAGGTCGATACCAAGCCGCAACTGGAAATCTGGGCCGACGACGTCCAATGCGCGCATGGCGCGACCGTCGGACAGCTCGACGCCGACCGGCTGCACTACCTGCGCGCACGCGGCCTCGACGCGGCGACGGCGCGCGGATTGCTGATTCACGCGTTCGCGGCCGACGTGCTTCGTGATATTACTCACGCCGGGCTGCGGGCGCGGCTGTCCACGCTCCTGCCCGGACAACTGCCTGAGGACATGGGGGAACTGGAATGCGAACTTCTGCCAACGAGTTGAACGCGCTGCGTGTCGCGGCACCCGCTGCGGGCGGGATCGCCCCGCCGCTCGACGTCGCCCGGCTGCGCGCCGACTTCCCGATCCTCGCCCGCGAGGTCAATGGCAAGCCGCTCGTCTATCTCGATAACGCGGCGACGAGCCAGAAACCGCGTTGCGTGATCGACGCACAGGCGCATTACTACGCCCAACTCAACGCGAACGTGCACCGCGGCGTGCATCGCCTGAGCCAGGAGGCGACCGACGCTTTCGAGGCCGCGCGCGACACGGTGCAGCGCTTCGTGAACGCCGCGCGGCGCGAGGAGATCGTCTTCGTGCGCGGCACGACCGAAGCGATCAACCTCGTCGCGAACAGTTTCGGCGGACGTTTCCGCCCGGGCGACGAGATCCTCATCACCGCAATGGAACACCACTCGAACATCGTGCCGTGGCAACTCGCCTGCGAGCGGAGCGGCGCGGTGCTGAAAGTCGCGCCCGTCAATGACGAGGGTGAACTGCTCGTCGCGGAGTTCGAGCATCTGCTCGGGAACCGCACGCGGATCGTCGCGCTGTCGCATGTGTCGAACGCGCTCGGCACGATCAACCCGGTGCTCGAGCTCATCGACATGGCGCACGCGCGCGGCGTGCCGGTGCTGCTCGACGGCGCGCAGGCGGTGCCGCATGTCGCGGTCGACGTGCAGGCGCTCGACTGCGACTTCTACGCGTTCTCGGCGCACAAGCTCTATGGGCCGACCGGCATCGGCGTGCTGTACGGCAAGGCTGCGCTGCTCGACGCGATGCCGCCGTGGCAGGGCGGGGGCGACATGATCCGGCAGGTGAGCTTCGCGGGCACGACGTACAACGAGCTGCCGTACAAGTTCGAAGCGGGCACGCCGGACATCGCCGGCGCGATCGCGCTCGGCGCGGCGATCCGCTACGTCGAGGAAACGGGAATCGCCGCGATCGCCGCGCACGAACACGCGCTGCTCGAGCACGCCACCCGGCAGGCGCGCGCGATGCCGGGCCTGCGCCTCGTCGGCACCGCACGCAACAAGGCCGCGATCCTGTCGTTCGTGTTCGACGACATCCATGCGCACGACGTCGGCACGATCCTCGACCACGAAGGGGTCGCCGTCCGCACCGGGCACCACTGCGCGATGCCGCTGATGGAGCGCTTCGGCCTGCCGGCGACGGTGCGCGCGTCGTTCGCGATGTACAACACGCACGACGAGGTCGATGCGCTGTTTGCCGCCTTGCGCCGCGTGCGGGAGGTGTTCGATGGGTGAGCTGCGCGACCTGTACCAGGAAGTGATCCTCGATCACGGCCGGCGGCCGCGCAATTTCGGTCCGCTGCCGGACGCTGACCGGCACGCGGAAGGCTTCAACCCGCTGTGCGGCGACAGGATCACGCTGCACCTGAAAACGCGCGACGGCGTCATCGAGGACGTGCATTTCGAAGGCGCCGGGTGTGCGATTTCGATCGCGTCGGCGTCGCTGATGAGCGAAACGCTGAAAGGCAAGACGCCAGCGCAGGCGGCGGCAATGTTCGACACCTTCCATGCGCTCGTGACCGGCCATGCCGCGGAGCAGGGCGGGCCTGCGCTGGGCAAGCTCGAAGTGCTCGGCGGCGTCGCGGAGTTCCCGATGCGGGTCAAATGCGCGACCCTTGCCTGGCACACGCTGCAGGCGGCGCTGCGCGGCGACACGCAGCCGGTGTCGACGGAGGCGTGATATATGAGCGTGTTCGACTGGCTGCACCAGGATAAAAAGCAGACGGCAGGCGAGGGCAGCGCGCCGGGCGAAGAACTGCGCACCGATGTCATCGCTGCGCTGCGCACCGTGTACGACCCGGAAATCCCGGTCAACATCTACGATCTGGGGCTGATCTACGGCCTCGATATCGACGACGCGAGCGGCAGGGTCGACATCCGCATGACGCTGACCGCGCCGGGCTGCCCGGTCGCGGCGACTTTTCCCGGCACCGTCGAGGAGGCGGTGAAGGCCGTCGAAGGGGTGCAGGAAGCGCATGTCGAACTCGTCTGGGATCCGCCGTGGTCGCGCGAATTGATGAGCGAGATCGCGCTTTTCGAACTCGGGCTACTTTGAGCGCAAACGCGACATGGCACTCTGGCTCGACGTCGCCGCGGTCGACGATTTCCCGGAAGGTTCCGCCCGGGTGGTCATGCTCGATGACGGCCGGCAGATCGCGGTGTTTAATGCCGGCGGGCAGTTCCACGCGCTCGAGGACCGCTGCAGCCACGAGGACGAGAACCTGTCGTGGGGCGTCGTCGAAGGCGATGAGGTCATCTGCCCGCGCCACGGCGCGCACTTCTCGCTGCGGACCGGCGCGGCGCTGTCGCCCCCCGCTTACGAGCCGGTCGCGACTTTCGCGGTCCGCGTCGTACGCGGCATCGTCCAGATCGACGCCGACAGCGGAACGTGAATGCCTTCGTCACCGGCGGCGAGACCCCTCGCCGCGGGACTTCGCCCGCCCGCCACGCATCGCCAACAGCCCGTGCCCCCCGTAGCCGCCGGCAGGGGATGGTCCGCGGCAGTTAGTCCGGGTATCCTCGCCCCGTCCTTTCCGTTTCTCTTGCAGGAGCTCACTGTGCCAGGCTTGTTGCGCCATCCCGACCCGGACGGGTTGCTCGAATATTCGGTGGTCTATACCGACCGCTCGCTCAATCACATGTCGCGGGCCTTCCAGGGTGTCATGAACGACATCTCGCGCATGCTCAAGGAAGTCTACAACGCGAAGTCCGCGATCGTCGTCCCCGGCAGCGGCACCTTCGGCATGGAAGCCGTCGCCCGTCAGTTCGCCACCGGCCGCAAGTGCCTCGTCATCCGCAACGGCTGGTTCAGTTATCGCTGGACGCAGATCTTCGACATGGGGAACATCCCCGCCGAATCGATCGTCCTGAAGGCGCGCCCCGTCGAGGACGGGCCGCAGGCCGCGTTCGCACCGGCTCCGGTCGAGGAAGTCGTCCGGACGATACGGGAGCAGAAGCCCGACGTCGTCTTCGCCCCGCACGTCGAGACCTCCAGCGGCATGATGCTGCCCGACGCCTACCTGCGGGCGGTCGCCGACGCGGTTCATTCGGTCGGCGGCCTGTTCGTGCTCGACTGCATCGCGTCCGGCACGATCTGGGTGGATATGCAGGCCACTGGCATCGACATCCTGATCAGCGCGCCGCAGAAAGGCTGGAGCGGTTCGCCGTGCTGCGCGCTCGTGATGCTGGGCGAAGGCGCCCGCGCGAAAATCGAGACCACCACGAGCACCAGCTTTGCGTGCGACCTGCGCAAGTGGCTGCAGATCATGGAAGCCTACGAGAACGGCGGCCACATGTATCACGCCACGATGCCGACCGACGCGCTGACGACGCTTCGCGACGTGATGAAGGAGACCCGCGACTACGGCTTCGACAAGGTGCGCCGCGAACAGCAGGAACTGGGCGACAGCGTGCGTGCGCTGCTGACCCGCAAAGGTTTCAGGAGCGTCGCCGCCGAAGGGTTCCAGGCGCCCGGCGTGGTGGTCAGCTACACCGACGACGGGGAAATGCAGTCCGGCCGGGCATTATCCGCACAGGGCCTGCAGATCGCCGCCGGGGTGCCGCTGCAGTGCGACGAACCGGCGGACTTCCGCACGTTCCGCATCGGCCTCTTCGGCCTGGACAAGCTGCACGACGTCGAGCGCACCGTCCGCTACCTCGATGAGGCGCTGAACCGCGCCGGCTGACCGGCCTCGGCCCCGACGGCACGCTGGTCATGCCGTCGTGGACCGGCAGCGACGACGAACCCTTCAATCCGAAGCGCCCCCCGGCGACGGCCGATCTGGGCATCGTGCCGGAAACCTTCTGGCGGCTACCCGGCTATCAGGACGAGCTGTCCTCCGGCTTCTTCGCTTCCTCGGCGGGCTCCAGGTCCCAGTCGCCGTAGGTGTACCAGTCGTCGCCGAGCATCTCCGCCGGGTGCATCGTCCGCCCGGAGCCGTTCCCACACGCAAGCGAATCCGTCGGGCAATACTTGTCGCACCCCCAGCAGATGCGTTCGGGATGTTTGGGATGCAGCGGGAATTTCTTGGCCATTCTCGGGGTGACAGGACGGGCAGGGCGGGATGTGGTGAGCAAGATACTCGGCCAAGCGGACAAGTACTTGAGTGACGTCAAGAAAGGCGGCACTGGCGGCCCGCCGGCGCCCCAGCCAGTCCGCCCCGCCGTGACTTTGTGCCGTTCAAACTCGATTGCGGTTATGTACTATTCATCCCGTTTCCACAAAAAAATGATGTCGGACGGGTGAGCGATTCATCCTGATGGCGTGCCGGAGTTTCGGATGAGTTCGAAGTTCGGCCCCTGCTTCTTGTGGCCGGAGGATACGAGGCGCATGAACGGGTAAGGGAATTTCGGGGGTACGCGATAAACATTGGCATAATTGCTGGCGCTGAACGAAGCGGACGCTGGTATTCCATTCCGCAACGATCGCGAGATCCCCGTAAATGTGTCTCGCGAGGTAGAAACCTGCGAACGGATGACCGCAAGCGCGCATGAATAATCCATTCTTCGAACATCCCATCCTCAACTCGCCCTACGGCTATCCGGCAAGCCACTGGGAGTTGGACGAGCAGGGGCAGCCGACCCAACGAATCGTCGAAAGCCGGCGCCGGGCCGAGTTCATCACGCCGATACCCAAGCCCCGTAAGCAAAAAGGCGGTCAGCAGGCGGCGCTGCTGTTCGACGAGGGCAAGGGGCTTTCCTCCGAAGCTCAGCAATACGACCACACTGCCACGATCAACGCAGTGCGTGCGGAAGTCGACAAGTGGCGCCAGCTACCCAATCCCAGTGATTGGCGCGTCACCCCCGAGACGGCTCGCCTCCTCCAACACTGGCGGCATCACCCCTTCAGCGGTATCCGCCCTTTTTTCTGCCAGATCGAGGCCGTCGAAACCGCCATCTGGCTGACCGAGGTCGCCCCGCAGATCGGCAAGAACGGGCAACGTTTCCTCGATCACCTCGCCAACGCCAACGCCGAAGCCAACCCCGAGCTGATGCGCCTCGCGCTCAAGCTCGCCACCGGCGCAGGGAAGACCACGGTGATGGCCATGCTTATTGCCTGGCAAACCATCAATGCCGTCCGCTATCCCAACAGCCGCCGCTTCACCCGCGGTTTCCTGCTCGTTGCCCCGGGATTGACCATCCGCGACCGCCTGCGCGTGTTGCAGCCCAACGACCCCGACAGCTACTACGCCAGTCGCGAGCTTCTGCCCAGCGACATGCTGGGCGAACTGGATCGCGCCCGGATCGTCATTACCAACTACCACGCCTTCAAGCTGCGCGAGCGCATGCCGTTGTCGAAGGGTGGCCGGCTGCTGCTGCAGGGCCGCGACGGTGCGCCCCTTGACACACTCGAAACCGAAGGGCAGATGCTCCAGCGCGTCATACCCGAACTGATGGGCATGAAGAACGTCATGGTCATCAATGACGAAGCCCACCATTGTTATCGCGAGAAGGCCGACACCCTCGGTGGCGACGACCTGAAGGGCGACGAGAAGAAGGAAGCCGAACACAATAACGAGGCCGCCCGCCTGTGGATCTCGGGCCTCGAAGCGGTCAAGCGCAAGCTCGGCATTGCCCGGGTAATGGATCTCTCCGCCACGCCGTTTTTCCTGCGCGGTTCCGGCTATGCCGAGGGCACCCTGTTCCCCTGGACCATGAGCGACTTTTCGCTGATGGACGCGATCGAGTGTGGCATCGTCAAGCTGCCGCGCGTGCCGGTCGCCGACAACATTCCCGGCGGCGAAATGCCCAAGTTTCGCAACCTGTGGGAACACATCCGCAGCCGCATGCCGAAGAAGGGCCGCGGCAAGGCCAAGACGCTCGACCCGCTCAGCCTGCCGGTGGAACTGCAGACCGCGCTCGAAGCCCTCTACGGCCACTACCAGAAGACCTACGAGCTTTGGGAGAAAGCGGGCATCCGCGTGCCGCCCTGCTTCATCGTCGTCTGCAACAACACTTCAACCTCCAAGCTGGTGTACGACTACATCTCCGGCTTCATGCGGGAGAACGATGACGGTTCGGCAACGCCGGAGAACGGCCGTCTGCCGCTGTTCCGCAACTTCGACGAGCACGGCAATCCGCTGGCCCGCCCGCGCACCCTGCTGATCGACAGCGAACAACTCGAATCCGGCGAAGCGCTGGACAAGAACTTTCGCGAGATGGCCACCGACGAGATCGAGCGCTTCCGCCGCGAGATCATCAAGCGCACCGGCGACCGTCAGCGCGCCGAGAACATCACCGACCAGGACTTGCTGCGCGAGGTCATGAACACCGTTGGCAAGGAAGGGCGACTCGGCGAATCCATCCGCTGCGTAGTGTCGGTGTCGATGCTTACCGAAGGCTGGGACGCCAACACCGTCACCCACGTGCTGGGTGTGCGCGCCTTCGGCACCCAGTTGCTGTGTGAGCAGGTCATCGGCCGCGCACTGCGCCGCCAGTCCTACGATCTCAACGAAGAGGGTTTCTTCAACACCGAGTACGCCGACGTGCTCGGCATCCCCTTCGATTTCACCGCCAAGCCGGTCGTTGCGCCACCACAGCCGCCGCGCGAAACTGTTCATGTTAAGGCGATGCGACCGGATCGCGATGCGCTCGAAATCCGCTTTCCGCGCGTCCAAGGTTATCGCGTCGAACTCCCCGAAGAACGCCTCACTGCCGTCTTCAACGATGACTCGGTGATGGTGCTCACCCCCGACCTGGTTGGCCCCACCCAGAACGAGAACCGCGGCATCATCGGCGAGAGCGTCGTGCTCTCGGTGGAACACCTCGGCGACATGCGTCATTCCACCTTGCTGATGCACCTCACCAAGCGCCTGCTCTACAACAAGTGGCGCGATCACGGCGAGGAGCCCAAGCTCCACCTCTTCGGCCAGTTGAAGCGCATCACCAAGCAATGGCTCGACGCCTGCCTGGAGTGCAAGGGCGGGACTTACCCTGCCCAGCTCATGTACCAGGAACTCGCCGACATGGCCTGCGAGCGCATCACCGCCGGTATCACCCGCGCGCTAGAAGGCGAGCGCCCGATCAAGGCCGTGCTCGACCCCTACAACCCCACCGGCTCCACCGCGCACGTCAGCTTCAATACCTCGAAGACCGAGCGCTGGCAAACCGACCCGCGCCGCAGCCACCTCAACTGGGTGATCCTCGACAGCGACTGGGAGGCCGAATTCTGTCGCGTCGCCGAGGCGCACCCGAAGGTGCTGGCCTACGTCAAGAACCACAATCTCGGCCTCGAGGTGCCCTACCGTTACGGCTCCGAAACGCGCAAGTACCTGCCGGACTTCGTCGTCCTCGTCGACGACGGTAGCGGCGAGAGCGGCCAAATGAGCGACCCGCTGCACCTCGTCGTCGAGATCAAGGGCTACCGCCGCGAGGACGCCAAGGAGAAGAAGGCCACCATGGACACCTATTGGGTGCCCGGCGTGAACAACCTTACCAAGTACGGCCGCTGGGCTTTCGCCGAGTTCACCGACGTTTGGCAGATGCAGGACGACTTCGCCAAGAAGGTGGAGGCGGAATTCGAGCGGATGATCGACGCAGTCGCCGGCGAGGCTGTCCAATGAGCGCTGCCAATAGTCGGAGCGTGTGCCGAATCTCCGGGGCCTCCTGGCGCGACGTGTATCGAGAACTGCGCCTTTCTATACAAGTCGAGAACGACGTATATAGGAATCCGGCTTTTCCTATATACGTCCAGTGTACGGGGCTGCAACGATGATCGATCTCGCACCGCTCCAGGCGCTCGTCCCGGGTCGCTTCGATACCCCCGCCATTCTCAAGAAGCTCGCCACAGCCAGCCGTCAACTGGCCGAACTGAAGGGCGTCGCAGCGACCATCCCCCACCAGGGCATCCTGATCAACACCCTCGGCATCCAGGAAGCCAAGGATAGCTCCGCGATCGAAAACATCGTCACCACGCATGACGAGTTGTTCAAGGACGAGGCCGCTGCAGACGATGGCGCATCGCCGGCAACCAAGGAAGTCCTGCGTTACCGCCAGGCACTGTGGCAGGGCTACCAGCTGGTGCGTGAGACCGGCCTGCTGACCAACAACCACATCCTGCAGGTTCAGGCCGAGCTCGAGTGCAACCATGCCGGGTTCCGCAAGCTGCCCGGAACCGCGCTCAAGAACGGCATGGGTGAGGTTGTCTATACCCCGCCGCAGCACCCCGAGCACATTACCGGCTTGATGGACGACCTCGAGCGCTTCATCAACGACGAGGCTGCGTTCGATGCCGACCCCCTGATCAAGATGGCGCTGATCCACCATCAGTTCGAAAGCATCCACCCCTTCTACGACGGCAACGGCCGCACCGGGCGGATCGTCAACGTCCTGTATCTCGTCAAGCAGGGGCTGCTCGACATTCCGGTGCTCTACCTGAGTCGCTACATCGTCCGCACCAAGCCGGACTACTACCGGCTGCTGCAGGAGGTGCGGGATCGCGACAGCTGGGAGGAGTGGGTCATGTACATGCTCACCGCGGTTGAGGAAACCGCGGCCGAGACCATCGCCACCATCCACGCGATCCGGACGACGCTGCTCGACGTCAAGCACCGCATCCGCTCGAACTACCGCTTCTATAGCCAGGATCTCATCAACAATCTGTTCACCCACCCGTACACCAAGATCGAGTTCCTGCAGAACGATCTCAAGGTGTCGCGGCTGACCGCCACCAAGTATCTCGACACGCTGGCGGCGGACGGGCTACTCGAAAAGCGCAGGATCGGGCGCACCAACTACTACATCAACACCCCGCTCTACGCGATCCTGACGGCACCCGTCATGCAACGCGACAGCACGACCTGAGTACCGGAATCCAATCCATGGCGAAGCAGAACAACAAGTCGGCGCCGCTGACCGTCGACACCCTCACCCACGACGACGCGACCCGCCGCAACATCCCCACCGCCGAATACCAGTCGGTGATGCAGAAGGACGAGCGCTCGGCGGTGCGCGTCGCCTACGAGCGCCGCAACCGCGATCTTGACCCGCAACTTGTCTGGCGCGGCAAGGACCAGCAGGACTGGTCCGACCTCGTCGTCAACGCTCCGCCGCTCTACATCCAGGAAAAGGTCCACCCCAAGGCGCTGATCGACGACCTGCGCCGACAGAGCGAGAGGCGGTCGGAATACGCCGACGCCCAGCCCGACCTCTTTGCGGATTTCAACGGCCTGCCGGACGACAACGCCAAGACCGAGTTCTACCGCCACGACGGCCACTGGTCCAACCGCATGATCCTCGGCGACAGTCTGCAGGTCATGGCCAGCCTCGCCGAGCGCGAAGGCCTGCGCGGCAAGGTGCAATGCATCTACTTCGATCCGCCCTACGGCATCAAATTCAACAGCAACTTCCAGTGGAGCACCACCAGCCGCGACGTCAAGGACGGCAATGCCGAGCACATCACCCGCGAGCCGGAGCAGGTCAAGGCGTTTCGCGATACCTGGCGCGACGGGATTCACTCATATCTCACCTATCTGCGCGACCGGCTGACGGTGGCGCGGGATTTGTTGACGGAGTCGGGGTCGATCTTCGTGCAGATTGGGGACGAGAACGTGCACCGGGTGCGGGCGGTGATGGATGAGGTGTTTGGCGATGAGAATCTCGTCGCTGTTATTTCATTTAAGAAATCTGGCGCTTTCGACACAAACTATCTGCAATCCAATTTTGACCACATAGTCTGGTTTGCGAAGAAACAGTCTGAGCTGAAGTTTCGTTCGGTTCCTGAGGTTAAGGACCTCTCGGACGAGGACTTGGCGTTCTTCGATACAGTGGAAGTGAGGCCGTTCGATCGGCGGCCGAAGAGCGAGTTTGGCGCTGCGACTGCAAGAGAGTTGTGGAAGCAAGGCGAGTTGCTCGCTCGAAATCCATTGAATTCGGATGGTTGGATTGAATCGCTGGGATATGAATTTCAGTTCGAAGGGGCTCGGTACTCAGTGCCAAAGAACCGGCACTGGACGACGACCGAAGCGAATATGTGTCGACTTTCGAAGGCTGCGCGCCTCATTCGGAAAGGAAACACACTGCGATTTGTTCGTTATTGGAAGGACTATGCAACGCAGAAAAGAAACAACGTTTGGCTAGACACCGCCGGAGGTGGATTCGTTGGTGACGCTCGTTTGTATGTAGTTCAGACTGACACAAAGGTCATTCAGCGCTGCCTCCTCATGGCTACCGACCCTGGCGACCTCGTACTCGATCCAACCTGCGGCTCCGGCACCACGGCTTACGTCGCCGAGCAATGGGGCCGCCGCTGGATCACCATCGACACCTCCCGCGTCGCCCTGGCGCTGGCCCGCGCCCGCATCATGGGCGCCCGCTACCCCTACTACCTCCTCGCGGACAGCCGCGAAGGTCAGCTGAAGGAAGCCGAGCTCGCCCGCAGCGCCCCGTCGAGCCAGCCCACCCGTGGCAGCATCGCCCACGGCTTCGTCTACGAGCGCGTCCCCCACATCACGCTGAAGTCCATCGCCAACAACGCCGAGATCGACGTCATCTGGGAGCAATACCAGCAGACCCTCGAACCGCTGCGCCAACAGCTCAACCAAGTGCTCGGCAAAACCTGGGAAGAATGGGAAATCACGCTCGAGGCCGACGCCGAATGGCCGGATACGGCCAAGCAGGCGCACGCCGACTGGTGGCAGGCCCGCGTCGCCCGCCAGAAGGAGATCGACGCCTCCATCGCCGCCAAGGCCGACACCGAATACCTCTACGACAAGCCCTACGAGGACAGGAAGAAGGTCCGCGTCGCCGGCCCCTTCACCGTCGAGAGCCTGTCGCCCCACCGCATGCTCGGCGTCGACGAGAACGGCGACATCATCGACGACCACAACCGCACCGCCGAACCCGGAGCGGATTATGGCGACGGAGGCGAGGAACGCGACTTCACCCGCATGATCCTCGAAAACCTCAAGACCGCCGGCGTACAACAGGCGCACAAGGAAGATCGCATCGCCTTCACCTCGCTCGTGCCCTGGCCCGGCGAGCTGATCTGCGCCGAAGGCCGCTACATCGAAGGCGACCCCGAATCAGGCAAGGAACGCCGCGCTGCCATCTTCATTGGCCCCGAATTCGGCACCGTCTCCCGCCCCGACCTCGTCGAAGCCGCCCGCGAAGCCGGCGACGCCGACTTCGACGTGCTCATCGCCTGCGCCTTCAACTACGACGCCCACTCCAGCGAGTTCGAGAAGCTCGGCCGCATCCCGGTCCTCAAAGCCCGCATGAATGCCGACCTCCACATGGCCGACGACCTCAAGAACACCGGCAAGGGCAACCTCTTCGTCATCTTTGGCGAGCCCGATATCGACATCCTCGAATCCGGAGACGGCAAGCTCCAGGTCAAGGTCAACGGCGTCGACGTCTTCCACCCCAACACCGGCGAAGTCCGCAGCGACGGCCCCGCAGGCATTGCCTGCTGGTTCATCGACACCGACTACAACATGGAATCCTTCTTCGTCCGCCACGCCTACTTCCTCGGCGCCAACGACCCGTACAAGGCGCTGAAGACGACGCTGAAGGCGGAGATCGATGCGGAGGCGTGGGCGACGTTGAACAGCGATACCTCACGGCCGTTCGAGAAGCCGAAGTCGGGAAGGATTGCGGTGAAGGTGATTAATCACCTGGGGGATGAGGTGATGAAGGTCTTTCGGGTAACTGCGTAGAATGTCGACCGGCACAATGATCGTTTGAGAGTCCAATGAATACTCAGAATACTAATCCGACCGACGAAGAGATTGAGGGCATTGGCGGTGATGAGGACGCGTCTTGGGGTGATTACCCGATAGACACCGTTCTAATTCGCAACGAGAATCGCACGGTCCACGACGTTCTTCGCCGGATTGAGAAGGGGTCGTTTGTTATGGACCCCGAGTTCCAGCGCGACTTCATCTGGCCAGAGGATAAGCAGAGTAAGCTCATAGAGTCAGTACTCATGAGGATTCCGCTGCCCGTTTTCTACTTGGCCGAGGATGCACAGGGGAGAATGGTTGTCGTCGACGGACTGCAACGACTGTCAACTTTTCAGCGATTTGTGAATAACAATCTACGGTTGAGACTTCCCGATCAGGCTGAGCTTCATCTAAAGCACTTCCGAGATCTCTCCCCGAAGCTGCAGAACCGCATCGAAGACTGCAATCTAGTGCTGTATGTGATTGACGCTAAGGTGCCGGAACGTGCGAGGCTGGATATCTTCGAACGTGTGAACAGCGGCGTGCCGCTTACCCGTAAGCGGTAACTGACCGGCGTTATTCCAGGGCACGTGATCGACGTGGACAATTGCCTCCAGGTTCAACAATGGAGGGATCGTTCATGGCAGGGGTGCTCAAGCGCAAATGGCGCCGGCGCAGCCGAGAGGAGTGGCAGGAGGTGTTCGCCCGCCACGGTTCGAGCGGGCTGAGCGTGGCGGCATTCTGCGCGCGCGAGTCGATCAGCGTCTCGAGCTTTCAGCGCTGGCGTGCGATCGTCGGGCCGGTGTGCGGCAAGGCCGTCGCGGTGGGGCCGGCTCGGCAAGAGGCGTTCGTCGATCTGGGAGTGCTGGGTTCGGGCGGCGCTTCGCGCTGGGAGTTGAAGCTTGACCTGGGTGACGGCGTGGTGCTGCACCTGGTGCGCGGCTGATGTTCTTTCCCGAAGGCGCGGTGCGGGTGCATCTGTACGGGCGCCCGGTCGACATGCGCAAATCCTTCGACGGCTTGTATGCGCTGGCGCGCCACGGCGTGGGACAGGATCCGTTGTCGGGGCATCTGTTCGTGTTCATCAACCGGCGCGCGACCCAGATGAAGGTGTTGTACTGGGACCGCAGCGGGTTTTGCATCTGGGCCAAGCGGCTCGAGTCGGGTCGCTTCGTGTCGGACTGGTCGCGGGCGACGAGCCGCGAGATGGACTGGACGGGGCTGAAGCTGTTGCTCGAAGGCATCGAGCCGGCACGCTTCAAAAAGCGCTTCGCGCTGCCCGCAAGTCACCGCAAACCCGCATGAATGCTGGCTTTTTTGGTAAAATGACGCCATGCCTCCGACGCCTTTGACGCAGCTGCCGACCCGTGAAGAAGCCGCCCGGTGGACGGCCGATCAGGTCGTCGAACTGGCGGGCGCGCATCTGGCGCAGCAGCGCCAGTTCGAGGTCATCAAAGGCGAATGCGAGGCGATGCGCCACCAGCTCGACTGGTTCCGGCGCCAGCTCTTCGGGGCGAAGAGCGAGAAGCGCCTCGTGGACGCCAACCCGCATCAGATGAGCCTGGGCGAGTTGCCGGTGCCCGAATCCTCGCCGCCGCCCCCCGGTCAGGACATTGCCGCCCACACCCGCCGGGCCCGCACCAGCGACTGCGCCAAGGGCGACGCATCGGCGCTGTTCTTCGACGAGGCCCGCGTGCCGGTCGAGACCATCGAGGTGCCCAACCCCGAGGCCGAGGGGCTCGCCCCCGACCAGTTCGAGGTGATCGGCGAAAAGGTCAGTCACCGCCTGGCGCAGCGCCCGGGCAGCTACGTGATCCTCAAGTACGTGCGCCCGGTGATCAAGCGCCTCGACACCCAGGCGATTTCCTGCCCGGCGGCACCCGGGGGGGTGATTCGCGGCAGCCGCGCCGATGTGAGCTTCGTCGCCGGGCTCATCACGGACAAGTTCTGCTACCACCAGCCGCTCTACCGCCAGCACCAGCGGCTCGGCGACAATGGCATCAGGGTGTCGCGCCCGTGGCTCACGCAGCTCACCCACGGGGCGCTCGCGCTGCTCGAACCGATCTTTACGGCCCAACTCGACTCGATCCGCGCGAGCCGCATCAAGGCGATGGACGAGACCCCGATCAAGGCCGGCCGTGCGGGCCCCGGCAAGATGAAGGGCGGCTACTTCTGGCCGGTCTATGGCGAACGTGACGAGATCTGTTTCGTCTATCGCGAGAGCCGCAAGGCGCAGCACATCGAGCAGATCCTGGGCACCGACCCGCCGCCCGAGGGGGCGGTGCTGCTCACCGATGGCTATGGCGCCTACGAACGCTATGCCGAGAAGTGCGGGCTCACGCACGCGCAATGCTGGGCGCACTCGAGGAGGAAGTTCTTCGACGCCCAGTCGGTCGAGCCCGAGCGCGCGGGCCGGGCGCTGGAGATGATCGGCAAGCTCTATGCGGTCGAAAAACGCATCCGCGAGGCCACGCTCGTCGGCGAGGCGTGCCGGGCGTACCGGATCGAGCATGCACAGCCCGTGGTCCACGAGTTCTTCGCCTGGGTCGATGCCCAGTTCGACACCCACGGCTTGCTGCCCAGCTCGCCGCTCACCACCGCCATGGCTTATGTGCGGGAGCGCCGGGCCGCCCTCGAGGTGTACCTGCGCGATCCTGAAGTGGCGATCGACACAAACCATCTCGAGCGGGCGTTGCGCGTGGTGCCGATGGGTCGTCGCAACTGGCTCTTTTGCTGGACCGAGGTCGGTGCCAAATACGTCGGTATCGCGCAGAGCCTGATCGCCACCTGCCGGCTGCACGACATCGATCCGTACGACTATCTGGTCGATGTGCTGCAGCGTGTCGGCCAACACCCCGCTGCCGACGTCGCGCAACTCACCCCCCGTCTGTGGAAGCAGCACTTCGCGGCCCACCCGCTGCGATCCGATCTCTTCGAAATCTCGAAGTAGGCAAGGACGCTCGTCAGTTACCGCTTACGCTTACCCGGCAACAGATGAGAAACTCCCTCTATACAGGCCCGGCAACCCGTTTCCTTAAGGAGGAGTCGTCCACAGAGATTTTCCTTAAGTCGACAGGGAATAGCTTGAGCGCCGCGACCATGAGAGATCGCGAGTTCGTCAATCGTTTCTGCGCTTTCCAGCTTCAGCCGCTGGACGAGTACAGAGGGGATATGGATGAGTTTCTCGCGCGCGCATTGAAGAAGATGAATGGCCTTACACCAGGAGAAATCGATAAATTATCCGCTCATTTTCGAAGCGGCCTTATCAACAACTACAAAGTGTTTGACCGGCATGCCTTCAGGAAGCATCTCCCCGGTCAGGAAAGTCGTAGTGTGCTAAATGCATCGCTTTGGGACGTAATGACGACTGGGCTTGCGCGTTACCCTGAACACGTAGTTGAGGCTCGCGCAGACGAGCTCAGGAACGAGTTTTATCCATTGATGAAAGACGACGAGTTCGTTCGATCGGTCACATACGGGCCTAACGACGTTAAGAAAGTGAAACATCGGTTCAACGTAACGGGCGCAGTATTTCGGAAGGTGTTCGATGCTTAATCGACTTGATCTCCAGCACTTCAAGTGCTTTGAGCTACTGAAGCTCCCGCTTGCCGATTTGACGCTACTTTCCGGCTCCAACGCGTCCGGTAAGTCATCGGTCCTTCAGGCGCTCGTATTGTTGCACCAGACAATGCGCGAACACGAATGGTCGAGACGCCTTATGTTGAACGGCGGTGCGATCTCTTTGGGAACGGTGTCCGATGTGGTCGATAAGGTGCACGGACGACACAGTTTCGAGATCGGAGTAGTGGACGACAGCTTGAACTGTCGTTGGACGTTCTCCGGTGAGCGACCCGAGATGTCCCTAGCGGTTGATCGAATCGTTGTCGGTGACTCGGTACATGACCGACCAGGCAAGTTGCGCTACTTGCTTCCATACGAAGAAGGCAACGGAACGCTTGAGTTGGCTAATCGGTTGCGAGATCTCACATACATAACGGCGGAAAGAGTGGGGCCGCGAGAGGTATATGCACTTGAGGATCGGCAGGTTGCTACCGTAGTTGGGCCTGCGGGGGAGCATGCCGTAAGCGTTTTGCATTGGAGGCGTGACGAGCACGTGCTCCAACAGCTCGCAATCGACGATGTCGCGGCAACGTTGTTGCGGCAAGTCGAGGCACGTATGGGTACGTTTTTCCCAGGTTGTGCCCTAGTTGTGCAGCAGGTGCCGCAGGCCAACGCAGTAACCCTCGGTCTGCGCACATCAGATGACACGGATTTCCATCGCCCTATTCATGTCGGGTTCGGACTTACCCAGGTTTTCCCAATTGTCGTAGCGGCTCTCTCTGCAAAGGTGGGAGACATACTCTTGATCGAGAACCCAGAGGTGCATCTCCATCCTGCTGGACAGGCTTTAATGGGCCAATTCTTGGCAGATGTCTCTTGCGCAGGTGTCCAAGTCATCGTCGAAACGCATAGTGACCACATCCTCAATGGCGTACGGAGATCCGTTAAGGCACAGCGGTTGAAGCCGGAGCAGGTCGCAATTCACTTCTTTCGTTCGCGTACCTCCGAAGGAGCCCAGATCGTGAGTCCTCAGTTGGACAAAACCGGCAATATTGATGTCTGGCCAGATGGATTTTTCGACCAGTTCGACAAGGACATGAACCACTTTGCTGGCTGGGGGAGATGACGTGGGACTCCTGGTCAACGACTTATCCGTCCATGGGCAGTTCGCAGACCTCGGTTCATTCGCAGAGGCAATCGAGCGATTGATGGTTATCCGACAGATTTCACTCCGCTTCGGTCGAACGCTGCATTGTCACAGGAGCCTTGCGCACGCTCGCGTGACAGCCACAATGACGATGCCCCAAGCTATTCAGGCTCTGGCATTCGAAAAGCGGCGTGCATTTATGCTCTGGCTTACGCAACACGGGCCGTTCTGGGAGGACTCGCGTAAGCATGGACCGGACGACTGGATTGAGTGCAATGGCAGCATCGTAACGGACAGTGCAGTCGGCGAGGCAGCTTGGTGTTGTTTGAACGGTATTAAACAGAGTCTCGTGAGTTTGACGCCATCTAGCTGGGAGTTTTCGCCCGTGCCCGTCGATTGGGTATCGAACACCGGTGACAAGAAGAGCACGGGGGTTGTGAACCACTGGACGCCCGCCGCCATCGAGGCAGCTCTTCAGGCCGAACCTGCGCCACTGATCTCATGGAGCCAGTTGGACGCGTTGGCTATTGCCCGGTGCACCCGGCTCACGTTCGCTGCGGATGCCTTTGCTCCGTTAAACGGACTTCCCTTCGTTTCAGGCGCCGCACAACGCCTGCTATTCGTTCTCGAAACGTTGAATCGATTCAAGTCCTGCTTCGATGTGGCGGGACAGCGCACTCCAGAGGGGCACGAGATCTATCACGATTTCTTCACCGGAAAGAAAGAGGAGGGGGGGCGCGGTGCACTTTTCTCCGATTCGTCTGACGAGGAGAAGAGTAAGTTCAGATCTGAGATGACGTTTCAACACCCTGCAGACAATACAATGAGTTTGTTCTGTTCGTGGCATGGCAAAGTCCAGACGCCGCAATTGCGTGTCCACTTCTCCTGGCCGATTCGGGCGGACGAGCCCGTCTATGTTGTGTACGTCGGCCCGAAGATCACTAAGCAATAGCTGGCCATATATCAACTACGTGCTGTCGATTATGAAGACCGCGTATCGCGAGTTTTCGGAACGCGTCGGCGAGGTGAAAGCGCCGCGCGGTGCCAAGCGGGATCAGGTGGTGGCCGCGATCGCGCGGCGGCGGATTCACGATTAGCGAACTCGAACACACCTGCCCGGGCGTGAGCCGCGACATGGTGCGGCGTGTTCTGCGCGAGCAGCTGGCGGCCGGCGTGGTCGAGTGTCGGGGACGGGGGCCGGGGGCTGCATGGATGAAGAAGGGGTAATTACCCCCAATAACGGGTAATAGAGAGGGTAATAGCCATCGGGGTCATCTTCGAGTTCGGCCAGCACAGGAACCGCAGGACATGGAATTTCGCATCGCCGACACCTTCACCGACAGCCTCGCCCGGCTCACCGGCGAGGAGCAGAAGACGGTCAAGACGACGGCCTTCGACCTGCAGCTAAATCCGGCAAGCCCGGGCATGAGCTTCCACAAGCTCGACCAGGCGCGCGACAAGCACTTCTGGTCGCTGCGGGTGAGCAGCGATCTGCGGATCATCGTGCACAAGACCGCGAGCAGCCTGCTGCTGTGCTATGTCGATCACCACGATAAGGCCTACAGTTGGGCCGAGCGGCGCAAGCTGGAGGCGCATCCGACAACCGGCGCGGCGCAGTTGGTCGAAATCCGCGAGACGGTGCAGGAAATCACCGTTCCGAAATACGTCGAGGCGGCAGCGCTGGTCAGCACGAAGCAGGCCTTGTTCTGCGGGGTCGCCGATAGTGCGCTGCTGTCGTATGGCGTGCCAGCCGAGTGGCTGGACGACGTGCGCCGGGCCGACGAGGACAGCCTGCTGGAACTCGTAGATCACTTGCCGAGCGAGGCGGCGGAGGCCTTGCTGGAACTGGCCACCGGCGGCACGCCTCAGCCTGCGGCCCCGGTGGCGGCAGGCGCGGACCCCTTCAGCCATCCGGACGCGCTGCGCCGCTTCCGGGTGATGAACGACGTCGAGGAACTGGAGCGGGCGCTCGCCTACCCGTGGGACAAGTGGATGCTCTTTCTGCATCCGGCGCAGCGCCAGTGGGTGGAGCGCGACTATGCCGGTCCTGCGCGGATCGCCGGTTCGGCGGGAACGGGCAAGACCATCGTGGCTCTGCATCGGGCGGTGTTCCTGGCCCGGTCCAACCCGGAGGCGCGGGTGCTGCTGACGACCTTTTCCGACACGCTCGGGAACGCCCTGCGCACCAGGCTGAGGCGAATGATCAGCAACGAGCCACGCCTGGCGGAGCGGCTGGAAGTGCATGCGCTGAACGCGGTTGGCGAGCGGCTGTTCGAACGCCATTTCGGACGCCCGAACATCGTGAGCCGCGACTGGATCCGCGAGCGGCTTGTCGCGACGGCAAAGAGTGGCGGCGCGGACCGCTTCAGCGCGCGCTTCCTGCTGTCGGAATGGGAAGAAATCGTCGATGCGTGGCAACTAGACGGTTGGGAGGCGTATCGCGATATCAAGCGCCTGGGCCGCAAGACGCGCTTGCCCGAGGCCCAGCGCACTGCGCTGTGGGCGGTTTTCGATGCGCTGCGAGGGCAACTGCAGGATGAGGGGCTGGTGACCCATGCGGGCATCTTCAGCCGGCTCGCCGAGCACACCGCCGCGCGCAAGCACCCGCCCTACGATTTCGTGGTGGTCGACGAAGCGCAGGACGTGAGCGTCGCCCAGTTGCGCTTTCTCGCGGCGGTGGGGGCGGCGCGGCCCAATGGCCTGTTCTTCGCCGGGGACCTGGGCCAGCGGATCTTTCAGCAGCCATTCTCGTGGAAGGCTCTCGGCGTGGACGTGCGGGGCCGATCGCGAACGCTGCACATCAACTACCGTACCTCGCACCAGATCCGCAGCCAGGCCGATCGCCTCTTGGGGCCCGAACTGGCCGATGTGGACGGCAACACCGAAAACCGGCGCGGGACGGTGTCGGTATTCAACGGTCCTGCGCCTGTGTGTGAACGTTACGCGAGCGCGTATGACGAAAGCTGCGCGGTTGCCGCCTGGCTAGCTGCGCGGACCGCTGAAGGGGTAATGCCGCACGAGATGGGCATGTTCGTGCGTTCCGAATCGGAACTCGCGCGGGCCTGCGCGGCGGTGGAACGGGTAGGGCTACCTGCGAGGGTGCTCGACGAACACGTAGAAACGACGAGCGGGCAGGTGTCGATCAGCACCATGCATCTGGCCAAAGGGTTGGAGTTCCGTGCCGTGGTGGTGATGGCCTGCGACGACGAAGTAATCCCGTCGCAGGCGCGGATCGAGACCGTTGCCGATGATGCCGATCTGGAGGACGTCTACAACACCGAGCGGCACTTGCTCTACGTCGCCTGCACCCGGGCGCGCGACCATTTGCTGGTGACCAGTGTGGAACCTGCGTCCGAATTCCTTGACGACTTGCGGATGTAGTTCGCGAGCGGTGAACGGGCATTCAGGAAGGCGGGTTGAGTGGAGGAGGGGGCTTGAATGGCATCCTGCGTTGAACGCATCCTGATCCTTGCCAAGACCAGCGCTCAGTATGTCGAGACTTCCTGCGTGGCCGGCATCAACGAGCACGGCGCGATGCGGCGGCTATTCCCGGTGCTGTTCAGACTCGTGAAGCGGGAGCAGCAGTTCAAGAAGTGGGGCAGTGGCCGTCTTGGTGTCTTGGTCGAACGGGCGCTTCTTCCGCCCCCCCCGCCCGCGCGGCCCTCTGCCTCGATTGAGCCTGGGCATCGCCGTCATTGGACGAAGTCAATGGGAACCGCGAGCCGATCCGGTTAAGGTGCAAAGGTGCAACACCTGTTACACCTTGGAGAGGAGAAGATCATGAGCAGCGAACAAAAATGTCCGTTCACCGCCACGCAGGGCGCCCGGAGCACTGCCCGCGCCCGGTCGAACCGGGATTGGTGGCCGAACCAGCTGAACCTGAACGTCCTGCACCAGCACGCACCGGTCTCCAGCCCGATGGACCCGGGCTTCGACTACGCCGAAGCCTTCAAGACGCTCGACGTGGCCGCCGTGAAGAAGGATTTGTACGCCCTGATGACCGACTCGCAGGATTGGTGGCCCGCCGACTGGGGGCACTATGGCGGCCTGTTCGTCCGCATGGCCTGGCATAGCGCGGGGACCTACCGCACCGCCGACGGCCGCGGGGGCGCGGGCACCGGCAACCAGCGCTTTGCGCCGGTCAACAGCTGGCCCGACAACGGCAACCTGGACAAGGCACGCCGCCTGCTCTGGCCGATCAAGCAGAAGTACGGCAACCGGATCTCCTGGGCCGACCTGATGATCCTGGCCGGGAACTGCGCGCTCGAGTCCATGGGTTTCAAGACCTTCGGCTTCGGTGGTGGCCGCGTCGACATCTGGCAGCCTGAAGAGGACATCTACTGGGGCAACGAGGACACCTGGCTGGGCGACAAGCGCTACAGCGGCGACCGGGAGCTGGAGAACCCCTTGGCCGCCGTGCAGATGGGCCTGATCTACGTGAACCCCGAAGGCCCGAACGGCAACCCGGATCCCGTGGCTTCGGGGCATGACGTGCGCGAAACGTTCGCCCGTATGGCCATGAACGACGAGGAAACCGTGGCCCTGGTCGCCGGCGGCCACACTTTCGGCAAGGCGCACGGCGCAGGCGACCCGGCCCTGGTAGGCCCGGCACCCGAAGGCGCCCCCATCGAGGAGCAGGGCCTGGGCTGGATCAACCGCTTCGGCTCGGGCAAGGGCGTGCACACCACCACCAGCGGCATCGAAGGCGCCTGGAAGCCCAACCCCACGCAATGGGACAACGGCTACTTCGACATGCTCTTCGGCTACGAGTGGGAGCTGACCAAGAGTCCCGCCGGCGCCCACCAGTGGGTCGCCAGGAACGTCAGGGAAGAGCACATGATTCCGGACGCGCACGACCCGGGCACGAAGCACCCGCCGATGATGACCACGGCGGACCTGTCGCTGCGCTTCGACCCGATCTACGAGCCTATCGCGCGCCGCTTCCACCAGGACCCGCAGGCCTTCGCCGACGCCTTTGCCCGCGCCTGGTTCAAGCTCACCCACCGCGACATGGGCCCCAAGGCGCTCTATCTCGGTCCTGAAGTTCCGGCCGAAGACCTGATCTGGCAGGACCCGCTTCCCGCCGTCGATCACCCCCTGATCGACGGCAAGGACATCGCCGAGCTCAAGACGGCGATCCTGGCCTCGGGCCTGTCGGTCGCCGAGCTGGTCTCCACTGCATGGGCCTCGGCCTCCACCTTCCGCGGCTCGGACAAGCGCGGCGGCGCGAACGGCGCGCGCATCCGCCTGGCCCCGCAACGGGAATGGGAGGCCAACCAGCCGGAGCAACTCGCCCAGGTGCTGGCCGCGCTGGAGGGCATCCAGCAGGCCTTCAACGGCGCCCAAAAGGATGGCAAGAAAGTCTCGATGGCCGACCTCGTCGTGCTGGGCGGTTGCGCCGCGATCGAAGCGGCGGCGAAGGAGGCCGGTCACGCGGTGGAGGCGCCCTTCACCCCAGGCCGCACCGACGCCACGCAGGCGCAGACCGACGTGGAGTCGTTCGCCGTGCTGGAACCCCAGGCCGACGGTTTCCGCAACTACCAGCGGCAGCAGTACACCGTGCCGGCCGAGGAAATGCTGGTGGACAAGGCCCAGCTCCTGACCCTGAGTGCCCCCGAAATGACGGTGCTCGTCGGCGGCCTGCGCGTGCTCGGCGCCAACGCGGGTCAATCGCAGCATGGGGTGTTCACGAAACGGCCCCAGACCCTGACCAACGACTTCTTCGTCAACCTGCTCGACATGGGCACGGTGTGGACGCCGAAAGCGGATGGCGGGGACAGCTTCGAAGGGCGGGATCGCAAGACCGGCGAACTCAAGTGGACGGGCACCCGGGTGGACCTGATCTTCGGTTCCAACTCGCAGCTGCGCGCCTTGGCCGAAGTCTATGCGCAGGACGATGGCGGCGAGAAATTCGTGCGTGACTTCGTCGCGGCCTGGAGCAAGGTGATGAACCTGGATCGCTTCGACTTGCAGTGATGCCGGGGAAGGCGTTCCGGGCGCCGCGCGCGCGGTTGCGCAGACGTCCGGAATGCTTCGGGGAGCAGTTGCCGGGCGACCCGCCGGCGATCCTCGAAGGCATCTGACTTTGTGATTCGCGAAGAGGCAACGTCAGGGCCGTGTCGGCACCGTCAAGCGCATTGCATTGATTCACATACGGCGATAAAGTAAGGAAACCTTACCTACGGGGTTGCCGAGATGCTCGCCAAAATGACTTCCAAGAACCAGCTCACTCTTCCGAAGAGCGTGACCGAGGCGGTCGGTGCCGGCCCGTACTTCGAGGTGGAAGCCCGCAATGGCCAGATCATCCTCACGCCTGTGCGCATTCAGCGTGCCGACGCGGTGCGCGCCAAGCTCGCCGAGCTCGACCTTACGGAGCAGGATGTGGCCGATGCCGTCGCCTGGGCGCGCGAGCACGTCGATTCGCCGCGCGGCAAGCAGTGACGATGGGGCAGGTCAAGGGGCAGGTCAAGGGGCGGGACTCGGCGGCCGCCGTGCCCCGCGCAGTGCTCGACACCAACGTGGTGCTGTCCGCGCTGGTTTTCGGCGGCGGGGTTCCCGGTGCGCTGCGAAGGGCATGGCAGAGTGGGGACTTCCTGCCGCTGGTCTCGCGCGTCACCGCGGCCGAGCTCGTGCGGGTGCTGACCTACCCCAAGTTCAAACTGGGCGCCGCCGAGCAGGAAGAACTGCTCGCCGATTACCTGCCGTTCTGCGAGACGGTCACCATCCCCGATCCGCCGCCACGCACGCCGGCCTGTCGTGACGCGCATGACCTGCCCTTTCTCGAGTTGGCGATTGCTGGCGATGCGGCTTGGCTCGTGACGGGCGATGCGGACCTGCATGCCGTGGCGGCGGGTTTCATTTGTCCGATCGTCAATGCGGCGTCCTTCCTCGAGCATCTGAGACGACCCGACGCGTAACGGCGGCGGCATGGCGCGTCATCGAGGATCAGGACGCATCGGGCGCAATAGGCGATGCGCATTGCGCCCGATGTGCTTCGCTTCTGGCGCGGCGAGCATTCGGACAGGATTTCGAGCGCCTGAGGCCGCGCATCCTCGCGCGCTCGAAACTCAGATGCACGTAAACAGCGACGCCACTGCCTTGCGAACGCTCGCGAGGCTGAATGCGTCCGGCTTGTAGTCGCCCAGCCACTCGAGCGTTTCGCGGTTTTCTTCGCTGTCCGGCCTGGCGAGGGCATCGAGGAGCCGGTAATAACCCGGCACGCCGCCGCAGTCTTCCGGCGGGCAGGCGCGCTTGCCGGCGAGGAGGACGGCGGGCCGCTCGGTCGGCGTCGATGGCAGGCGCTGTTCGATGGTGATGCGGTGGCTCCAGCTGTCGCCGAAGTCGTACAGGTAGCGGAAGGACTTTTTGCGGCCGATCACCTGGCCAAGCTCGACATCTTCGCCGGGCAAGGTCGGCTCGTCCCACTCGGTTTCGAACGCGGGCCCGATGCGGTACTCGCCGACGATGAACTCGTGAAGATGCGCGTCGTCCCAGCCCATTGCAGTCTGCAGGATGTCGTGCAGCTCGGCGAAAGTCAGGCTGTTCTCGACTTCCAGCCGGCGCCAGATCGGCGGCTCGATGCCCTCGAGTTCGATGTGCAGCAGCAGGCGCCGTTCCGGGTAGTCTTCGGGCAGCGCTGCGAGGCGCTCGTCCACCCGGCCGACGTCGAGCATCTGGTGGAGCAGGCCGATGAGCTCCGAATGGTCGAACTCGGGGTCGCGGGCAAGTTTTGCGGCCCAAAAATCGACCCGCGCCCGCGCTTCGGCCTGCCGACCCTCGGCGAGCAGCAGCAGGACTTCGAGGTGAGCGAGCGCCGGGTTGTTCGGTGTCAGGCGCTGTGCCTGCCCGAAGGCGGCCCACGCGGCCGGGAAGTCGCCGCGGTCGCAGTTCAGCGTGGCCTCGCGTTGAAATGCCGCGCTCTTCAGCGTCTTGTCCGGCGCACGCTTCAACGTGGTGATGAGCGCCAGCCGCCGTGCTTCGTCGCCGAGGGCGAGCCAGGCGTTGCCCAGCACGTCGGCGGCCAGTTCGGCGCGCTCGTCGAGCCCGCGCACATCCTTGAACAGGGGTTCGAGCAAGGTGACGACGTCGTCGAATCGTTCCTGCTCGAACCAGGCCTGCGCCACCATGCCGAGCGTCTGCACCGGCACGCCGAGGGCGCTGATCTCGCCGATACGCTCCTTCGGCAGGCGCTTGAGCACCCGCGCGGCCATCTCGTCCGGGGGCAGCGTGAGGCTCGGCGACTCGACCGCCCCGCAACACTGCTTGTACTTGCGCTGCGAGCCGCACGGGCACGGGGCAT
Organism: Aromatoleum bremense; assembly: GCF_017894365.1. NCBI lineage: Bacteria > Pseudomonadati > Pseudomonadota > Betaproteobacteria > Rhodocyclales > Rhodocyclaceae > Aromatoleum > Aromatoleum bremense. The sequence goes on along the minus strand of NZ_CP059467.1, from coordinate 4,004,659 downwards.
TGCGCTCCGGCTTGTCCATCTTGTGCGGCCGGAAGTGGTTGTCGGGAATCGGCGTGTGGTTCCACAGGTCGAGCGCGGCGCGCGTGGCGATTGCGCGGGCGGCCTGGTCCACCTGGCTGTCGTCGGCGTCCTCGCCCGCCTCGCTGACGATGGCTTGGGCCAACGGCCGCATCAACTCGCGCAGGCGGGTGTGCAGGGCGTCGAAGGAGCCTGTGTCGAGGATGACCCCGACGCCTTCGTCGATGATGTAGTCAAAGAGTTCATGGAGCGCGTCCATGTCGTTGGTGTCGTCTTGATGCATGAGGATCAGTTCGTGTCGAGTGGGGGTGTCTGCCGAAGGAAGATCGGGTGAAGCGAGCCGCGCCGGACTGCGCCCGGCCCGCGCAGGCGTCGGCGCGCGGTACCGCCGCCGGGCACGACCGGAAAGTCTACCGCAAGGGGTGGGTGCGCCTGCCGATTTTTACTCCACCGCGTGCTTTTCTCGCCACCGGACTACGGTGACCCGCCTCGCGCAGGCCAAGCTTCGCGACCATCTCATGTGGCGCGTCGAGGTGGCGCCGCTCGTCGCGGGGGTGCTGGAGATGCTCATAGCCGCAATCCGGCGTCGCGCATCCGCGCGGGCCTCGGGGGAAAGCGGGGTGGCGCGAGGCGGCGTTCCGGGTGGTCCCACGCGGGGCGGAACCCGCGTGCCTCGTAGAAGCGGGGGATGAGGCGCCGCGCGGCGATGACGCCGCCCGCAGCGCGCAGCGGGTGCCCGTCGCGCAGCGCCTCGACGCGCTCGCGCAGGGCGGCGGAGAGCGATTCGGCCGGCGTGTCGGCGAGCGTGTCGCCGAGCGCCGGCGGCACCGCGAGGATGCTGGCCGCGCAGCCGGTCGCTCAACGCCGTCTCACCCGCGGGTCTGCGTTTCGTGGGTGCGCTCGCTGCCGATCGCGCGGACGATGTCGCGCAGCTGCTCCGAGATGATCTCGAGCACGTCGTCGACCGCCAGGATGCCCGCCAGTGCGCCGGCCGCGTCGGTGACCGGCACGCGACGGATACCGCGGCCGCGCATCGCGCGCAGGGCGTCGAACACCGAATCCTGTTCGCGCACGCAAACGAGATCGGCGCTCATCACTTCGCCGACCGACAGCGTTCGCGCATCGACTTCCGCCGCAACCACCCCGATCACGATGTCGCGGTCGGTCAGCATGCCGATCGGGACGCGCCCGGCGTCGGTCTCCTGCACCACCACGATGCTGCCGACGTGATGGTTGCGCATCAGCCGCGCGGCTTCGCTCAGCACGAGCTCCCTGTGCGCGTATACGACGGTCCGGGTACAGATTTCGCCAACGTCCATGATGATCTCCCAAATTCGATGATTTGAACGACAGGGCCCGCGTGCGCCGCCGTCATCAGTTGTCCGGCAAAGCGTGGAGCAGGGCCTTGAACCGGTCCCATTCGGTCGCGGGCCAGATCTCCGAATGGACGCGCCCGAAGGTGCGGAAGATGGTCGACACCTGCATCGCGGTGTCGATGTCGGGCGCCTGGAAGACGTCCACGTAGTCGCTGGGCCCGAGCACCGCCCAGCTGTGCAGCCAATGCACGGACGGGCAATCGTTGCGGATGTGCCCCATGACGCGCTTTTCGAAGTCTTCCAGGGCCCTGGGGTTGCGCAGCGCCTCGGGGGACAGGCGGGTGATCATGATGAAGGTGGTCATGTTCGGCTCCTTTGCGAAACGGGCGGAGGAATGCCCCTGCTTTCATCGTAGTCTCCGCGCCGCATGCCGCCGGGCTCATCTGTTACGGATTTTCCCGCGCCGCGGCGGGCTCAGCATCCGGTGGCGCGCAGGCGTTCGAACAGCTCGCGCTGCGCGGCGCTGAGCCTGGCCGGAATGAGCACGCGCAGCCGTATCAGGAGATCGCCGTGGCGGCCTTCGCCGAACCGCGGCAGCCCCTTGCCGCGCAGCCGCAGGACGGCGTCAGTCGCGGTGCCCGGCGCGATGCGCACCGACGCCGTGCCCTGCAGGGTCGGAACCGTGCGCGTGGCGCCGAGCACCGCGTCGGTGAGGGCGATCGCCTCCTCCCGCCACAGGTCCGCGCCGTCGCGCGCGAAGCGTTCGTCGGGCGCGCTGTAGACGGTCACCAGCAGGTCGCCGGCGGCGCCGCCCGGGGCGGAGGCGGGCAGTCCGTGGCCCGCGATGCGCAGCGTCATGCCTTCTTCCGTCCCCTTCGGAATGCGTACCACCAGGGATTCGCTGCGCTCGGCGACGCCGCTGCCGTGGCAGTCCGGGCACGGCTCGTCGATGACGCTGCCGCGCCCCCCGCACACGGGACAGGTGGTGGCGTGCTCGACGTGCACGCCGTCGCGCGATTCCGACCGCACCTGGCGGCCGCTTCCATGGCAGGCTGGGCACTTGCGCGGCGCAGTGCCCGCCTTGGCACCGCTCCCGTGACAGGCGGCGCAGGCGACCGGATGGGCGAGGCGGATGGTCTCCTCGCCGCCGCTGGCGATGGTGGCGAGCGGCACCGTGATCGCGACGCGAATGCTCTCGCCCTGGCGCGGCCCGCGCCGGCGGCCGCCGAAGAAGCGCTCGAACAGCCCCGCATCCAGTCCCGCGCCGAGGCCGCCGCCGAAGAGGTCTTCGAAGTCGATTCCGCTGAAGAGATCCTGCGCGTCGAAATCGCCCACCCCGGCGAAGCCGCCGGCGTCGTACTGCGCCCGCTTGCCGCGGTCGGAGAGCACCGCGTAGGCCTCGGCGATCTCCTTGAAGCGCGCCTCCGCGTCGGGCGACTTGTTGCGATCGGGGTGGTACTTCATCGCCAGCGTGCGGAAGGCGTCCTTGATCGCCTTCTCGTCCGCGTCGCGCGGCACCCCGAGCACTTCGTAGTAGTCCTTGCGCGCGGTCGTATCCACGGATCACCCTCCGGGGCGGGGCCTCAACGTTCGCGGTAGTCGGCATCCACCACACGGCCCTGCGTGCCGTGGCCGGCGCCGGGGGTCTCGCCCGGGCGGGTGGCCTCGTCGTAGCGGTATTCCTTGTAGGCGGAGCCCGGCATCTGGGCGTAGATCACCGCCCCGGCCTCCTTGAGGAGCTTCTTCAACGCCTCGGCCTTGTCGCGGGCGGCGGCCGCGTCGTGCTTGACGCAGGCATCAAAGGTGGCACGGCGCGCCGCCTCGATGCCGTCCTTCATCTCGGCGGTGAGCTTGTCGGGGAAGTCGGCCAGGAGCTTTTCGGCCTGATAGCACACGGCATCGGCGTCGTTGAGCTGCTCGGCCTCGGCGCGCCGGGCCTTGTCCTCCTCGGCGTAGCGCTCGGCCTCGTCGACCATGCGCTGCCTGGCGTCGGCCGGCAGGCGGGTCGAGCCGCTGATGCGGATCGACTGGGACTTGCCGGTGGCGGTGTCGCGCGCGGCGACGTCGAGGATGCCGCTGGCGTCGATGTCGAAGCTCACCTCGATCTTGGGGACGCCGCGCGGGGCTGGCGGCAGGCCGTCGAGGTTGAACTGGCCGAGGCTCACGTTGGCGGCGGCCATGCTGCGCTCGCCCTGCACGACGTGGACCGTCACGCTGGTCTGCATGTCGGCCGCGGTGGTGAAGATTTCGGTCTTTTTCACCGGCACCGGCGTGTTGCGCGCGATCAGCGCGGTCGCGACCCCGCCCAGGGTCTCGACTCCGAGGGTGAGTGGGGTGACGTCGACCAGCACGATGTCGCTCACCTCGCCGGAGAGCACGCCGGCCTGGATGGCCGCACCGGCCGCGACGCACTCCATCGGGTCGACCCCGAGCTCGGCCTTGCGCCCGAGGAGATCCTCGAAGAAGCTGCGCACGGCCGGCATCCGCGTCGGCCCGCCGACGAAGACGAGACGGTCCACCTCCTTCGGGCTCACCCCGGCGTCGCGCAAGGCCTGCTCCACCGGGCCGCGGCAGCGTTCGATGACGGGGCGCACCATGCGCTCCATGTCGCTGCGCGAGAGATCCATCTCGAGGTGGCACGGTTCGCCGCCCGTCGCCCCGATGTAGGGCAGGCTCAGGTGGGTGGTGGCGCTGGTGGAGAGTTCGATCTTGGCGATCTCGGCCGCCTCCAGCAGGCGCGCCCGCGCCTTGACGTCGTCGCGCACGTCCAGCCCCGTGTCGCGCCGGAAGCGCTCGGCCAGGGCATCGAAGATCGCCGCATTCATGTCGGTGCCGCCCAGCCGGGTGTCACCGCTGGTGGCCTTGACCTCGAACACGCCCTTGCCGAATTCCATGATGGTCACGTCGAGCGTGCCGCCGCCCAGGTCGATGACCGCGATGCGCAGCTCCTGCCCGAGGCGGTCCAGCCCGTAGGCGAGCGAGGCCGCGGTGGGCTCGTTCACCAGCCGCGCCACCTCCAGGCCGGCGATGGCGCAGGCGTCCTTGGTCGCGGTGCGCTGGTTGTCGTCGAAATAGGCGGGCACGGTGACGACCGCCTGGGTGACCGGTTCGCCGAGGAAGGCCTCGGCGTCGCGCTTGATCTTCTGCAGCAGGAAGGCCGACAGCTGTTCCGGGGAGAACTCCCGCTCGCGCAGCGCGATCCGCTCGCGCACGCCCATGCGGCGCTTGAACCCGGTGGCGGTGCCCTGCGGGTTGGCGGCAGCCTGGCGGCGGGCGGGCTCGCCCACCAGCATCTGGCCGTCGGTGGTGATTGCGACGTAACTGGGAAACGCCTTGCCGCCCAGGCTCACGCCTTCGCCGCTGGGGATCATTACCGGCCTGCCTCCGCGCAGCACCGCCGCCGCGGAATTGGATGTGCCCAAATCGATTCCGATGATCGCCATGATGGCCTCCCGATGTCGCGCGCTGCGTGCCTGCGTGCATTGCGCTGCGGTTCACGATTCCGTGCCGGTCCTGCGCCGCGCGACCGCTGCAGCACAGGAAGGAGCGGCACGATCTCGATGCCTGCTCTACGCTTCACCATGATGCGCTGCGGTACGACGGACTATTTTGACCCTGGGCAAACCGGCCCGTCGAAGATGCGCATAACGTGGTGGCAGTGGCGGCAGTATGCGCCGCGGTCGAGTGCGAAAGATGTACCGTCTTGCCGGGAGGCGGCCATGTCGTGGGCCCCTGATGAGGTCGCGTTGCAGCTTGCCGAGCGCTTTATGCGGGGCGCTCCGGCTGGCACGCCGGCATGCGACCGCTCACCGCCCGCTCACCCGCAGCACGTCCCCCTCGCGCACCACCCGCGTGCCGAAGGGCTGGCACTCGCGGTCGAGCGTGGCCTGCAACCAGGCGATTTCCTCGTCGTTGGCACGATTGACGCGCAGCCGGTCGATCCGCGTCGGCACCAGGGTGAGGCGCAGCAGGCGCCCGCTGCCCGCGTCGAGCACCGGGAAGTACATCAGCGCGAGATCGGGGCGAAACGCCGCATGGCCCGAGATGCCTTCGTAGTCGTTGAGAAAGTCCCCGCAGCCGTAGAGGATGAGGCGCTCGCGGTAGACCTCGATGGCGAGCGGGTGGTGCGAGGAGTGGCCGTGCACCACGTCGACGCCGCCTTCCACCAGCAGGTGCGCGAAGGCGCGGTGCTCGGTCGGGATGCGCGCCACCCAGTTCGGCCCCCAATGGATCGACACCACGACCACGTCGCCGGGCTGCCGGCGGGCGGCGACGGTGTCGAGGATGACGGCGGCCGCGGCCGGCGACGGGGCGGCGAGCCAGGCGACGCCGGGGCGGCCCGCCGTCGCCGCCCATGCGTGCGGCACGCCGCTGCTCTCGACGGCCACTGCGAACACGAGCACGCGTGGGCCCGCCATGGCGCGCGGCGTTGCAGCCGGCGCGGCGCCGTGGCCGCTGCCAGCGCCGTCATCACGCGCCCGGGCCGTGCGCGGGGCGATGCAGGTCGGCCGGGTGGCTTCGGCCAGGTCGCGTCCGGCCCCCGCGGTGGGGATGCCCGCGGCGTGGAGCACGTCGAGCGTCTCGCACAGGCCGCGGCGTCCCCAGTCCAGCACGTGGTTGTTGGCGAGGGCGCAGCAGTCCGGCCGCAGCGCGGTGAGGGCGGCGATGTTGGCCGGATGCATGCGGTAGTGGATCCCCTTGGCGGGCCAGGCGTCGTCGCTCGCGGTCACCGCGGTTTCCAGGTTGATGAGGCGTACGTCGGGGCGCATGCTGTCGAGGACGGCCAGCGCGTCGCCCCAGATCCAGGCCGGGGTCACCGCACGCGGGATCGGGCCGCAGCGGCGCTCGGCGAGGGCGACGTAGTCGAGCGCCGAGGTGACGTGCGGTTCGAAGAGCTGCGGGTGCGAAGGATGCGGCAGGATCTGGTCGATGCCGCGGCCGGTCATCACGTCACCGCACATGAAGAAGGTGATTTGCAGCGTTTCTTCGGCCATATCTACCTCACGAGAACCTGGCGCTTCGATGCGCACCGATCCGGGAGCCGGCAACGGCCGCCCGATCGTCCGAACCCCGCGGCCGGCCCCGCGGCGCGCCCCGGCGACCGCGGGCGCAGCGACGGCACAGCGATAGCAAGGAGAGCACCATGACAAACCCCATTCCGCAAACGCCCGCCGAATACGACACGACGCGCATCATCGAACGGCCCGGCGGCTTCTACTGGCAGAGCACGGAAGACGGCAAAGAGTTCGGCCCCTTCGCGACCCTGCTGGAGGCGGTGAAGGACATGGAATACAACGCGGACAGCGGCGTCGAGGTCGGCGAGACCACCGAGGAGGCCGAGGATGAAGTCGGCATCGCCGACTGGATCGATCCGGAAACGGGGCTGCCCGCCGAGGCGGGCGTGCCCCGCATCGAGGACCACTGAGGCCGTGCGCGGCGCGCCGGCAGGCGCCGCGAATGCGGTCCTGCGGCGGCAGAAGGCGAAGGTTCCGGACTGGAACCGGTTTCGAGGAGCGTTCCCCCGTTGGCCATCCGCTGCGGATGGTCCGGTCGCGGGAGCGTCCGGTATCGGCTGTTGAACACGACATCGAGGAGGTCATCATCTCGCACAGGTCGAAAGCAACATCCACCCACCCGGTCAGGCACGACCGGCTGATCCAGGAACAGCGGGACGACCCCTACGCGGAGCGTGCCAAGCCGCGCGAACCGTCGGCTTGCCCGGAGTGCGGGGCGATTTTTCACGACGGCCGCTGGCGCTGGGGTACGGCACCGGCCAACGCGCACGCCCACCTGTGCCCGGCCTGCCGCCGCGTCCGCGACAAGTTTCCGGCGGGCGTGGTCCTGATCGGCGGTGATTTCGATACCGCAGAGAAGGACGAGTACCTGCGCATCGTCGAGCACGAGGCCTGTGCGGAGGCGGCCGGGCATCCGATCGAGCGCGTCATCGCGCGGCCATTGCGGCGGCAGCGCCCCGGCCGCCTCATGCTCGGCGTCGATGGCAGGCGCTGTTCGATGGTGATGCGGTGGCTCCAGCCGTCGCCGAAGTCGTACAGGTAGCGGAAGGATTTTTTGCAGCCGATCATCCGGCCGATCTCGACCTCCTCGCCGGGCAAGGCCGGCTGGAAAGTCGACCCGACCCGATCGCGGTAATTCCGCCCGCCGGTTGCAGCCGCTGACGAAAACCCCGTATGCAGATGACGATGCGCTGTCTATGGTGAAGCTATCCCGGATCCGCCGCGGCCTGATCGCGCCGTAGCCGGGTAACTTCATGAAGGAGAACAACATGACCGGATCGAGACTTGGCCTGTTTGCATCCCCGCTGGCGCTCGTCGCCGTCGTCGTGGCCACGCCCCCGCAGGTTCGGGCCGAAACCCTGCACGCACACCTGGCCGGCTACGAGGAGGTGGTAGCCGTTTCGACGACCGGGGAGGGCCGCTTCAAGGCGCACCTCGACAAGCGCGGCGAGGCCATCGACTTCGAGCTGAGCTACGATGAGCTCGAAGGCACCGTCACGCAGGCCCATATCCATTTCGGGCAGCGGGGCGTCAACGGCGGCATCAGCGTGTTTCTGTGCACCAATCTGGGCAACAGCACGATACCCGTGCCGGCCTGCCCACCGCCGCCTGCGACGATCGCCGGAACGATCCGTCCGTCCGACGTCATCGGACCGGAGGGGCAGGGGATCGAGCCTGGCGCGTTCGATGAACTCGTCGCGGCAATTCGCGAGGGCACGGCCTACGCGAACGTGCATTCGACGAAGTGGCCGGGCGGCGAGATTCGCGGACAGCTCAGATAGACCCGCCCGACGACGCACGGCGGCGAATCGGCGCCGCCAATGGGCGTCCGGCGCGTGACGACGGAGTATAATCGCGCCCCACAGCCCGGCCCGGAAGCCTCCGCGACGAGGCGGGCGATACACACAGCGAATCCGATGATCGAGATCATTGACAGCGCACCAAGCCTGCTGCTCGTCGACGACGAGGCAAGCATCCTTTCTTCGCTCCGGCGACTGCTGCGGCCGGCCGGCTACAAAGTGCATCTTGCCGAGAGTGGCAAGGCGGGGCTTGATGTTCTCGAGCGGGAACACATCGACCTCGTGATCTCCGACATGCGCATGCCCGAAATGGACGGTGCCAAGTTCCTTGAACACGTGCGCAACCGCTGGCCGGAGGTCACGCGCGTGCTGCTCACCGGCTATGCGGATGTCGGCTCGACGATCGACGCGATCAACCGCGGCGAGATCTACCGCTACATTGCCAAGCCGTGGGACGACAACGATCTCACGCTGATCATTCGCGATGCGCTCGACCGGCAGCGGCTGCAGGCGGAAAACACGCGGCTGCAGATACTGACGCAGCAGCAGAACGATGAATTGAAGGAACTCAACACCGACCTCGAACGCAAGGTCCAGGAACGCACCGCCGCCCTCGAACAGACGAACGACTCGCTCAAGCAGGCCAACGAGCGGCTCAAGCAGAACTTCATGGTCTCGATCAAGACCTTCTCCGGCCTGATGGAATTGCGCGGAGGCGGGGTCGCGGGTCATTCGCGGCGGGTCGCCGATCTCGCCCGCAAGCTTGCCGCCCGCCTCGACATCGACACCAAGAGCCAGCAGGACATCTTCCTTGCCGGCCTGCTGCACGACATCGGCAAGATCGGTTTCTCCGACACGCTGCTCGCAAAGCCTGTCTCGAAAATGAACGGCGACGAGATGGGGTACTACCGCAAGCATGCGATCGCCGGCGAATCCGCGCTGATGCCGCTCGACGAGCTGAAGGAAGCCGCGCGCATCGTGCGCTCGCACCATGAACGTTTCGACGGACAGGGTTTTCCCGACGGTCTGCGGGGGCTTGCGATTCCGCTGGGCGCGCGCATCCTGTCGGTCGTCAATGACTTCGATGGATTGCAGGCCGGCACGCTGGCCGAGAACCGCCTGAGCGCGGATGAAGCGAAAGCGATGCTCGTGCAGTCGCGCAACCGGCGCTACGATCCGCAGGTGGTGGACGCGCTCGTCGAGATGCTGGGCGGAGTTGCGCAGGAACCGCCTTCGCGGGATGTCGCTGTGCCGGTGCTCAACCTGCAGGCGGGGATGGTCCTCGCGCGCGATCTCGTCGGCCGCGACGGCACACTGCTGCTCGCCGCCGAATATATCCTCGACGCCTCTTTGGTGCGGCAGATCCAGGACTACGCCCGCCGCGAAGGCATCCCCCTGACGCTGCACGTCCGCCGCGACAAACTGTGATGTCGCTGCAGAATGCGACACGCGTTGCCGGTATGGGCGCTTTTTCGGAGACCTGATGAGTCGCATTCTGATCGTCGATGACGAAGAGTTGATCCTCAAGGCGTTGCGCCGGGTGCTCTCGCTGACCCCGTGCTTTGCCGGCAACAAGATCTATCCGCTCGCCGTCGATACGTTTAACGTCGCCGATGCTGCGCTGGAGAAGGCCCGTCACACCGCCTACGACCTGGTCCTCTCGGACTACCGGATGCCCGGCATGGACGGCGTAAGCTTCCTGAAAGCCTTCAAGGCAATACAGCCCGATGCCGGGCGACTGATCCTTTCGGGATATGCCGATCTCAATGGTCTGATAGGCGCCATCAACGAGGTCGGGATCAGCCGCTTTCTCTCCAAGCCGTGGAACGACTACGAGCTCGTTTCGGCGATCGGCCAGGTGCTGGCGCTGCGCGAACTGACGCTGGAGAACCAGCGCCTCGCGGATCAGGCCCGTGTCGCGATGGGCACGCTGTCGGTCGAGGAATTCGAGCGCAAGCGCCTCGAGTCCGAGGAGCCCGGCATTACGTCCGTCATATGGGGGGAGGACGGTTCGGTGCTGCTCGACGAGTCCCTGCTCGACGATCCGGGCGAGAGGCAATCCTGATGCCGGAGTCCGGGCGGGAGGAGCAGGGCGAATGACAGCGGGTGCATGGTGTGAAGAGCTGGGCGCAATTGCCCGGACGGACGAGCGGATCAGCGAGGCGATCGGCCGGATCAATGCCCTCGCTCTGCAGCGCGGCCGGGGCACGGACGATGCCCAGGGCGAAGATCCGGCCGAAACCGGAATCGAAGCGCATTTGATGGGGCTCGTCGGCCTGCTCGCCGAACGATGCCGGGCACTTGCCGTGGCCAACGAGCAGCTCGACGCGCAGCTTGCAGAGCAGGTGTGCGAACGCGAGCGCGAGCGCCGGGTGCTGGCGGAAGCGGCGACGCGCGTCGAACAGACGCAGAACCAGCTGCTGCAGTCGGAGAAGTTGGCTGCGGTGGGACAACTGGCTGCAGGGGTCGCCCACGAGATCAATAATCCGGTCGGGTTCGTGAGTTCCAATCTCGGTTCGCTGACCTCGTACGTGGATCGCCTGTTCAGGGTCATCGAGGCCTACGAGCGTCTCGAAAGCGAATTGCCCGCCGATCACCCGGCGCGTGCTACGGCCCAAAAAGCGCGCACGATAGCCGAGATCGACTACTTGCGCGCCGACATCCCGGATCTGCTGCGCGAATCGGTCGACGGGCTGGCGCGGATCAAGCACATCGTCGCCGACCTCAAGGATTTTTCGCACGCCGACGAAGGCGAGTGGCAGGACGCGGATCTCAACCGCGGCCTCGAGAGCACGCTCAATATCGTGTGGAACGAAATCAAGTACAAGGCGGAGGTGGTGCGGGAGTTGGGCGACTTGCCCCCGGTGCGCTGCATTCCCGCGCAGATGAACCAGGTGTTCATGAATCTGCTGGTAAACGCCGCCCAGGCCATCGAAACCTCCGGGACGATCACCTTGCGCAGCGGAACGATGGACGGGCATGCGTGGGTGGAGATTGCGGATACCGGCAAGGGGATGCCGCCCGAAGTGCAGCAACGCATTTTCGAACCGTTCTTCACGACCAAGCCGATCGGCAAAGGAACCGGGCTCGGCCTGTCGATTTCCGCCGATATCGTGAAGCGGCATAACGGCCGCATCGAGATTCGCAGTCAGTCCGGCCGGGGAACCACGTTCCGCATCCTGCTGCCGCTACATCCCGGTCAACGACGCTAGGACAGAACCCGGGAGGTCTTTTGCGCCTCGCCTGAACATCCGGATTCTGCAATCAGCACCGCAGCGCTACGCCCCGACCTCCGGCCCGCGACCCGCCGCCGGCCGCTGACCGGCAACCACAGACGCACGGCGGTACCGCGTCCGGGTTCGCTGTCGACGTCGAAACGCCCGCCGTGCCGCTGCACGATGCTGTGACTCACCGACAGGCCCAGCCCGGTCCCTTTGCCGACCGGCTTGGTGGTGAAGAACGGGTCGAACATGCGTTCCCGTTCCTGGGTGTTCATGCCGCGGCCGGTATCGTGCACCTCCACGCAAACTTCGTCGCCGTGCTGGCGCGTACGCAAGGTGATCGTCCCGCGGGTTTCGATCGCGTCCGCCGCGTTCAACAACAGATTCATGAACACCTGGTTGATTTGTCCAGGGTGACAATGGACCGCGGGTAATGGGTGGTCGTCGCGGATCAGGTCGGCTTTTCCGGCGATCGCCGCGTGCACAACGTTGAGAGTGCTCTCCAGGCCGTGCAGCAGATCGGCATCGGTCCAATCTTCACCGCTGTCGATACGGGAAAAATCCTTGAGGTCGGCGACGATACGCGCGACCCGCCGGACGCCGTCGCGCGTCTCGATGACCAGCTTGGTCATGTCTTCGCGAAGAAAATCGTAGTCGGCCCGCTCGCGCAGGTACGCTGCCTCGACCTGCCCGCGGGCATCCAGGCCCCGATGTATCAGGCCCTCGTAACCTGAAATCAGTTCGAAGAGATCCTTCAGGTAATTGTCCAGCGTGCCGAGGTTCGAGTGGATGAAACCAATCGGGTTGTTGATCTCGTGCGCGATTCCCCCCGCCAGTTGGCCGAGACCGGCGAGTTTTTCCGTCTGCAGCAACTGGCTCTGGGCTTCACCGAGCTGCGCGTTCGTTTCCTTCAGTTGTGCGACGGACGCCAAGATCGTCTGTCGCGTGTGCATCAGTTCGGCAATCGCGTCGTGGTTGCTGGTCAGGTCGGCAACGGTGCGGTTGATCGCGTGGGCGATGTGCGACATTTCGGTCTCGCCATCGTGATGGGGAACCGTCCCCGCCTTTCCGGCAGCGACCTCTTCCAGCGCTGCCTCGATGTTGAGAATGCGCCGCATGATGTAGCGCGACAATCCGGTCGCGAAACCGCTGAGGAGCAGGACACCCGCGAACAGCAGGGTGCCGAACAGCAGGCGCGAACGTTGCCGTGATTGCGCGAGTTCCTCGCGCGCCCGCACCACATGGTGATTCTGCAGCGCCGACAGGTTTGCGACCGCGCTGGAAAAGGAGTTCTCGAGCGCCATCCAGTCCGCGTTCACGAGTCTTTCAAGCTCGGCATGGTCGTCGCGACGATATGCAGCGTCGGTCTGTTCGAGAAAACGTTGCAGCTCGGGCAGCCGGTTTTCGATGTTCTCGATCAGCCGTGTCTCGTCGGGGTCCTGCGACCAGTTCGAAAGCTGGCGCCGATAGTCTTGCCAGCCGGAGAAGATCAGCGCCCGTGCGCGCACGAGTTGCTCCTGTGCGGCCATGGCCGTGATGTGGCCGAGCAGCACGCTCTGCATCCGACTGTGGGCCGTCAGCAGCACCCGCTCCACGTCCCGCAGGGCCGCGGCAGGCGCCAGCTCGCTGTCGAAAATACGCTTTTCCGCACGGCTTTCGTGCCATTGGGACGAGAGGAATACCAGCGACAGGCAAAGCATCACGAAGCCGGTGAGGAGTGCGTGAAGCGTGAGACGTTGTCGAATGCTGAGCCGTCTTGCCATTGTCAATCAGGGCGAAAAAAACAGCAGGGGAGTGTAGGAGATTTCCTGTGCAGCGGGGCACGATTTCAGGACAGGCAGGACGGATGAATTTTTGTGGATGTCGAGCAGCTTTGCGCGGCAGGACCGGGCCCGGCGACCGCCGACTTCGCTCTTGTCTGGAACGTGCCGTTCGTTCTTAATATGTCGCCGATAACAACCATCGGGGACAGACATGACCAAAAAACCAGTTCGGTGCGACATTTCTGCGATAGACGCCGAGCTTTATGCCGGCCTGCAGGCGGTCGCCGCGGGCACGTTTCCGAAGCATTGTGCACTGTGCGGCCGAAGCTATCGGGACGTCGACGATTACGTCGCTCAAACGCAGCGCGTCGGCTCGGGGCGGAGCGGCCTCAGGCAGACGACGGACGACGACGGACAGGTGATCCTGGAGCTCTTCCGCAATTGCGTCTGCGGCTCGACGTTGATGGACTGCTTCAATAATCGCCGCGACACCAGCGAGGCGGGGCTGCGGCGGCGCGCGCGTTTCAGCGAGCTGGTCGACTCGCTGGTGGCCAAGGGGCTCGAACGCGAACGGGCGCGTGCGGAACTGCTCAACATCCTGCGGGGCAAATCGAGTGCGCTCCTGTGCGCCGCGGCATGCCCCCTGGAGAAATCGTAGCCGGATTCCGCAGCAGGCTTTGCCGCTCAACCGGCCAGCGTATTCCTGCGGCGGTCAAAACGCTCGAACGCGTCGCGCACCGACTGCAGCAGCTCGCGGTCGTCCCACGGTTTGTGCAGGAAGCGGAAAATCGATCCGCGGTTGATCGCGTTGGTGATGGTTCCGATATCGGCATAGCCGGAGAGGACCAGGCGCACGGTGTCCGGATACAGGTTTTTGACCTTGTCGAGCAGCTGGATGCCATCCATGCCCGGCATGCGGAAGTCCGACATGACCACCCCGACGGCGTGCTTTGCGAGCAGATCGAGGGCTTCGGCTGCGTTGCCGGCGAACAGCAGGATGTAGCCTTCGCTGCGCAGGATCCGGCGCAGCGCAGACTGGATCGACGGCTCGTCATCGACCAGCAGCAACGTGCGGTCGGGCCGGTCGATCTGCATCGGGAAAACCAGCCGCTGGTGGTCCCGGATCATCAAAGCCAACGTCTCGGGCGCGACCGGCGGGGAAAAATGGTAACCCTGCATCTCGTCGCACCCGCGGCCACGCAGGTAGAGGACCTGCCCTTCCGTTTCGACCCCTTCCGCGATCACGCGCAAGTTGAGACTGTGGGCGAGGGAAATGATCGACACGGCGATTGCCGCATCGCTCGCATTGGTGGTGAGGTCGGTGACGAAGGCGCGGTCGATTTTCAGGTAATCGATGGGGAAGCGCTTGAGCGCGCTGAGCGACGAATAGCCGGTGCCGAAATCGTCGATCGCCAGCTTCACACCGATCGCCTTCAGCTGCTGCATCATCACGATGGCCCGCGCAGGGTTGCCCATGAGCGCGCTTTCGGTGATCTCGAGCATCAGCGACGCGGGTTCGAGGCGATAGCGGGACAGCAATGCCGCGACGTCGGCGACGAGATCGTCACGGAAGAACTGCAGCGGCGAGACGTTCACCGCGACGCTGCGGTAGTCGATGCCGTCGTCAATCCAGCGGCGGGCCTGGGCGCAGGCGGTTTCCAGCACCCAGCGGCCGATCGGCAGGATGAGCCCGCTTTCCTCGGCGATCGGAATGAATTCACCCGGCGACACCAGTCCCAGTTCAGGATGCCGCCAGCGGCACAGCGCCTCGCTGCCCACCACTTCGCCGGTCAGCAGATCGACCTTCGGCTGGTAGGCAAGAAACAGCTCGTCCTGCTCGATGGCGCGCCGCAGCGCGAGTTCGAGACGCAGCCGCGGCGCCGCCCGCGCGTTCAGGTCCATCTCGTAGAAGCAAAATGTGTCACGCCCCATTTCTTTGGCACGGAACAGGGCCACGTTGGCGTTGCGCAGCAGCGTATCGACGCCGAGGTCGATCCCCGCCATCGCGGCGACGCCGATGCTGCCGGTAAGCCACAGTTCCTCGCCTCCGGCTGAAATCGGCGTCCGCAAGGCGTCGAGAAGCCGGGTGGCGAGCGACACCACGGCCTGCTGGCTCGGCAGCTCCTCGGTGATCAGGACGAATTCGTCGCTGGCGACCCGCGCGACGGTGCTGCAGCCGGCTGCCGCGGCGACGAGGCGCTGGCTGATGACGATCAGCGTGGCGTTGGCGATTTCGTTGCCGAAGCTGTCATGGACGACCTGGAAGCGGTCGATATCGACCCACAGCACGAAACACGCGCTCTGGTTGCGTGCCGCGAGCGTGAGCGACTGCTGCAGGCGGTCGCCGAGCAGGTTGCGGTTCGGCAAGCCGGTCAGCGCATCGTGGTTGGCCTGGTAAGCCAGCTGT
Source organism: Aromatoleum bremense (assembly GCF_017894365.1). Lineage (NCBI taxonomy): Bacteria > Pseudomonadati > Pseudomonadota > Betaproteobacteria > Rhodocyclales > Rhodocyclaceae > Aromatoleum > Aromatoleum bremense. Next base: position 3,989,120 of record NZ_CP059467.1, on the reverse strand, counting down.
TCCTGATAGCGGCGTCTTTCCGTGACATCGCGGAATTCGATGACCGCATGGTCGTCACCGGCCGCGTCGTTGCCGACCAGCGTCACGCTGGCGTCAAGCCACGCCACGTCCTGGGGGCCGCGTGACAGGTTCAGCGACACTTCGCCGGCTCGCCGGGCAGTCACCAGCGCATCGAGCTGTTCCCAGTCGCCTGCGTCGAAACCCTGTCGTCCGAGCGTCGGCAGGTCCGTGGAGATGAGCTGCTCTTCGTCCATCCCCAGCAGCCGAAGGAGCGCCGGGTTGGCGCTGACGATGCCGGCCGGCGGCGCATAGCGGTAGATGAGCAGGCCGTTGTAGCTCGCCTGGATCGCGCGGTTGCGCAGTTGCACCGCGGCTTCGGCCTTCTCGTGCGCGGCCCGCCTGCGCAGCGTGACGATGCCGAACGCGAGTTCGCGCGCGGCATTCTCCAGCAGGCGCGTTTCCTCCGCGTCGAAAGCCCCCGCTTCGTCGGCCAGCACCGTGAGCACGCCGAACGCTTCGTCGGCCACCAGCGGAACGCTGATTGCGGAGACATACCCGCGCCGCAGCGCCTCGTCACGCCAGGCGGCGAAGCGGCAGTCGTTCGCGATATCCCTGACGAGGCAGGTCCGGCCGGTGCCGAGGGTGATCGACGATGGACACAGTGCGCTTTCGCTATCGTTCAGGGGCTCTTTCACCATGTCGAGAAAACCCGCTTCATGCCCCGCCCACGCCACCGGCCGCATGAATTTTCCGGCATCCTGCACGGCCAGACCGACCCAAGTCATGCGATAACCACCCGCACCCACGGCCGCGCTGCAGATCAGCCCCATCAGCTGTACTTCATCGTCGGCCTGCGCGACCGCGCGGGTGACTTCATTGAGCACCCGCAACGCGCGGTTGCTGCGGCGCAGCTCCCGCTCTGCGGTCTCGATCCGCGCCATTGACTGTCCGATGCCGTCCGCCATCTGGTCCAGCGTCCGGGCGAGGTCTCCGAGTTCGCCGCTCCCGGGAGGTATGCGGGTGCGAGCCTGCAGATCCCCCTCGCCCAGGCGTCTTGCGGTCTCGGTGAGATCCTGCAGCGGCCGCAACACGAGCCGCTGCGCGACGAACCAGCCGAGCAGCAGCAGCGGCACCGCGGCGCCGGCGAGGAGCAGGAGGTTGCGCCGGGCGACAACGGCCCCTGCGTTCTCGACGATCGCCGAGGGAATGCCGACACGCACGTAGAGGTCGCCGAACCTGCTCAGCACGGGTGCGATCGCCATGATCCGCGACACCCCGTCGAGCCATACCGATTTCATCAGCAGGTCGCCGGCGCCGGTGAGCGCAGCCTTGAACTGGCTCAGTTCGGGAATCGTGCTCCCGGCCAGACCCGTCGGATCGGGGAGGCGAGCGAGGATGACGCCCTGCTTGTCGACGATCGTCACCACCGAGCCGTCGGGCAGGGTGGTTTCGCGCAGCAGTGCGGCGAACGCGCTCGGGGTTACGCCGACCCCGACTACCGCCGTGATCTCGTCGTCGTCATCGAACACCGGATGCGCCGAGATGACGACCGGTTGGCCATCGAAACGGCTGTTCTGGTAATCGCCCATGGCGAAATCCCGCCGCTCCAGGGCGCGGCGGAAATAGCTGCGATCGGAGATGTCGACGGTATGGCTGAAGGACCGCGAGCGGCAGGTGATCTTGCCGTCGAGTCCGGCGACGAAGACTTCCGTATACAGCTCGTGGAGCCTGGCCAGTTTCGCGAGCCACGCATTGCATTCTTCGACGGAATGGAGCTGGCGCACTTCCGGAGACTGCGCGAGGCCTTCGAGCAGCCGGTGGAGATGGCTCACCATGTCCCGCTGGCGAGTGGCGATCTGCCGCGCCGTGAGCAGTGCCATTTTCTCGGCAGCAGCACTCGCCTCCCTGCGTTGCTCGAGACCCGTATTGACGATGATCGCCAGGGCAGGGAGCGCCGTGATCAGGATCAGCAGCAGCAGGCGGACGTGCATTCTGGAAAGCCACTTGCCGATCATGTTCTTTCCACGTCCTTTGCATTCCGGTTCAGGGCAGCGGCTCCGTTTTCAAGGGGGGGCCGGGCAGGGCGACAGGGCAGGGGGCTCCAGGAAGCACGCCTGGCGTGTGCCGCAGGTCGGCGTACTCGTGTGTCCAGCCTGCGAGGGCGCCAATATACGGTACTGCCTTGATGGTAATTGTGAAGTCCTGCACGTCGCGCCCGACAATTCCTCCTGCATGAACTTCGGCTCGGCTACGATTGTCCGCGTCGGTCAACCCTGCGGGCCCGCGCCGCCGAGGGCGCATGCATTGAAAATATCGAAGGTCCGTCCCGCCGGTCCCTGGCGCCGGCGGTTCCTCATCCGAAAATGCACTCAAAATTATCTATTTCGCTTATTCTGGTCGATGGACCTTGGACATGCACGCCACCATTGAAGAACTCCGCTCCATTCCATTCCTTCATCGACCAAGAATTGCTCCCGAACCGTTATCGCCGACAGCAGATTTTCAACGATGTCCAATCAGAATTCTAGCTTTGTGCCGGACGGCGACCGGCCTTTTGTTCTCGACGCGCGACGGCGAGAATTCATTTTCGGCCTGGCTTCATTGCCCGTGCTGGCGACACTCCCCGCCCTTGGAGCGTGCGCGACACTTCAGCGTTCGCCGGTCATCGCGATCCACCACTGGATCGGCTACGAAACCCTCTATCTCGCCCGCGATTTCAACCTCCTTCCTCCTGGTGTCGCGCTTCGTGAAGGGCTCACGGCGGTTGACTCGCTGCAGGCCCTCAAAACCGGGCATGCCGACGCCGCCTGCCTGACGCTCGATGAAGTCCTGCATGCGCGGGCCGCGGGCATTGCGCTGACCGTCGTGCTGGTGTTCAACGTCTCTTCCGGCGCCGATGTCGTGCTTGCCCGCCCCGGTATCAAGAACCTCACCGACTTGTCGGGGAAGCGGATCGGCGTTGAAAAAGGTGCGGTCGGCGCACTCATGTTTGGCAAGATGCAGGAAGAGGCGGGGCTGGACGCTTCCGCCCTGACGGTGATCCACGTACCCGTGAATCGTCAGTACGCTGCCTGGGAGGCGGGTGAAATCGATGCTGTCGTCACCTACGAGCCGACCGCCACACACCTGATGAGGGCAGGGGCGCGGCGTCTGTTCGACAGCCGGCAGATTCCGGAAACGATCTTCGACGTACTGGCCGTGCGCAGCGACCGGCTCGACCGGCACGAAAACGCGCTGCGTCGGATCGTGACGAGTCATTTCGAGGCGCTCGAGCACATCCGCAGCAACCGCCAGGACGCGCTTTATCGCATTGCTGCGCGTCACAACGTGAGCCCGGAGGAGGCGAACCGGGCACTCGCAGGAGTCGTCCTCCCTTCGCTTTCCGCCAATCGCGCCTTTCTTGCGTCGTCGGGCTCACGCCTGTCGCGCGCGGCCGGTGTGCTCTCCGCACTCATGACCGAACAGGGACTCCTCGCGCATGCGGATTCCGGCCGGAATCTTTTCTCGGACTGCTGTCTGCCAGGATCTGTTTAAGCGGATGAAATATCTCCTTGCCGCCCTCCTGCTGGTGATTTCGGTACTGCCTGCCGCAGCAGGCGAAACCCTGACACTGGGAGTATTGGCCTATCGGCCCAAGCCCCTCGTCGAAGCAAGCTACCAGCCGCTGGCCGAATATCTGAGCACCGAGCTGCGGGACACCCGGGTTGTCCTCGCCGTGCTCGACGAACACGAGATGAAAGCGGCGATGGCCAACAATCGTCTCGACCTGGCTTTCACGACTCCGAGCCACTATCTTGCCCTGCGCGCCCAGAACGCGCTCACCGGCGCATTGGCCACCGTGGTCAGCCGCAGGGTGGGCGAGGCGGCGGATTCACTGGGAGGCGTGATCATCACCGCATCGGGACGAAAGTACATCCAGGGTCTCGACGACCTGGATGGCCGCAAGATCGCCATTCCCAGCCAGGAATACCTGGCAGGTCACCAGGTGCAGGCCTACGAGCTCCTGCAGCGCGGCATCCGCCTGCCCATGGACGCCGAACTCGTCGAAGTCGGCAACCACGACGCAGTGATCGACGCGGTACTGTCCGGCACGTCCGAGGTGGGTTTCATCCGCTCCGGCATTCTCGAATCGCTGGCTGCAGCGGGCAGAATTGATCCCGCGGATTTCAAGGTCATCAACCGCCAGCATCTGCCCGGTTTTCCGTATCAAGTATCGACCCGCCTGTATCCGGAATGGCCGCTGCTCGCGCTGCCTCATGTAGACGCCCACGCAAGTCGGCGCATCGCCGGGGCGCTGCTCGCCCTGGAGCACGACCATCCCGCTGCACGTGCCGCCGGCATCGCTGGTTTCACGATCGCTGCCGATTACCTGCCGGTCGAGAAGCTCGCCAAGGCGCTGCATTTGCCTCCTTTCGACACCGCCCCGGAGATCACGGTCATCGACCTGTGGCAAAACTACCGGGGCTGGATCCTCGCGCTGTCGGCGCTCCTGCTGCTGCTGACGGCCATGACGATCCGCATGGCCCGTGGCGAGCGCAGGTTGCGCGAACAGAGCCAGCGTCTCGCTGAAGTGATCTGGGGCACCAATATCGGCACCTGGGAATGGGAGGTCCAGACGGGCCTCGCTACGTTCAACGAGCGCTGGGCAGAAATCAGCGGGTACACGCTCGGCGAAATCTCTCCGACCGACATCAACAGCGGCAGGAGTCTTTCGCATCCCGACGATCTCGAACGCTCGAAAGCTCTGCTGGAGCGCTGCTTCAGGCGTGAAAGCAAAACCTACGAGTGCGAAATCCGCACCCGCCACAAGAACGGCAGCTGGGTCTGGGTACTCGATCGAGGCCGCGTAGTGGAGTGGACGCACGACGGCCAGCCGCGCCGGATGTCGGGAACGCGCCAGGACATCAGTGCGCAGAAAAAGGCCGCAGCGCTCGTCGCCGACGACAAGGAGCGGCTGCACACGATCTTCGAGATCATGCCCGTCGGCATCCTGCTGACCGATCGCGAGGGGCGGATCGTCGAGTGCAACTCCGCCTCCGAACGAATGCTCGGAATCGGCAAGTCGCAATTGCTCACGCAGTCTGTCGGCGACGCCGAATGGGACGTTTTCGGCGCGGACGGCAACCCGATGGCGCCGGCCGAGTATGCCGGTGCGCGCGCGCTCGCCGAGCAGCGCCCGATTCATTACAGCAGCATGGAAGTGCGCACGCCCGGCAGCAGCACCTGGCTGCGCGTCAGCGCAACGCCGCTGGAACACCCGCTTTACGGAGTGGTCGTCGCGCACATCGACGTCACCGACAAGCGCAATACCGAAGCCCGCCTGCGCCTCGCCGCAAGCGTGTTCACGCATGCCCGGGAGGGGATCGTCATCACCGACGCCCAGGCCAGGATCATCGAAGTCAACGACGCCTTCACCGCCGTCACGGGCTATCGACGCGACGAGGTGTCAGGCCAGTCGCTGCAGGTCCTCCAGTCCGGGCTCCATCCAAAGGAGTATTACAAAGCGATATGGCGTGCGCTCCTCGAAAGCGGGCACTGGCACGGCGAGATGTGGAGCCGGCGCAAGAATGGCGAGGTATATGCCGAAATGCTGGACATCAGCGCAGTCCGCGATTCCCGCGGGCGAACCCAGAACTACGTCGCGCTATTTACCGACATCACGCCGCTGAAAGACCACCAGAAGCAGCTGGAGCGCATCGCCTACCATGACCCGCTGACGAACCTGCCCAACCGCGCGCTGTACTCGGACCGCCTGCAACAAGCGATGGCCCAGTGCAGCCGGCGCGGCCAGCACGTGGCAATAGCGTATATCGACCTGGATGGCTTCAAGGCCGTCAACGACAACCATGGCCACCACATTGGCGACCAGTTGCTGGTCAGTATTGCGCTGCGCCTGAGGGAAGTGCTGCGGGAAGGGGACACGCTGGCGCGCCTCGGCGGGGACGAGTTCGCTACCGTGCTCGTCGACCTCGACAATCCAGCGGACTGCCAGCCGGTGCTCGAGCGTCTGCTCCACGCCGCGGCCGATCCGGTTCCAGTCGGCACGCTCATGCTGAGCGTTTCCGCCAGTATCGGGGTGACGCTTTTCCCTCAGGACAAGGTCGATGCCGACCAGCTTGTACACCACGCCGACACAGCGATGTACCGGGCGAAGAGGGCGGGCAAGAACACTTACCGGTTCTTCGACACGCTATCCCTGCGGGACTCATCTCAAGCGGCGCGCAGCAGCACGACAAGTTCCTCCACCGCGCTCCGGGACTGAACATCCAGCGCTGCCGTCCGGCGCTCGATCTCGTTCGCGATATCGGCCATCAGCCAGTCCAGCTCATCGAGCGTCGCCCGCAGTTCGTTCAGCACGATGCTGTCTTCGCGCGCAATCTCGAGCAAAGCCTCGAGGTCGTCAGGATTGATGCCCGACTGCAGCACCAATGAGCGCAGCATCGCCATCCGCTCCTTCAGAAACGCGAGTTCCGGGGGCGCGATCTGCGCGTCGAGGCGACCACACAGGGTGGGCCAGCTTCCAAGGACTTCGGCGACGCGGGTCAACTGCATGGTCGCGTCGTGGTCAGAGGGCGTATCTTGAGAGGCATTCGGGTCGGCATGCAGCAATTCACGCAGCGCGCCGACAGCCGCCGGATCGAACCGGCGCTGATTCAGCCGCAGCAGGACGTCCAGTCGTTGCATCTCGGAACGGCGTACCAGAGCTTCCATCACTTCGGCGACACACAGCAGGCTGGCAAGCGGATGAATCTGCCCGGCGCGCAAGCCGTATGGATAACCGCTGCCGTCGAGGCGCTCGTGATGGTGCAGCACGGCCCGCATCGCGTGCGAAGACACACCGGGAAGGTCGCGCAGCACAACGTAGCTGGTGATCGGATGGACGTGGATGAAGCGCCGCTGCCCGGGCGTCACCTGGTGGCCGGGCGCCAGCAGCGCCGGATCCGTGTGCATTTCACCAATGTCGTGACACAGCGCCGCCAGCAGCGAGTCCTGCTTGTCCCGGTTCGACAGCCCCAGGCGAGAGGCGATCGAGTAGGTGATCAACGCCATATTCATGGAATGGTGGAAAAGGCCGCTGCGTTTTTCCCGCATCACTGTCAGCCGGAAAGCCAGCGGCCGCGGCAATGCAAGCGCTGCCAATCCTTGCCGGAAACCCAGCGGATCGCCGGTGCGCTGCGCCACCCGGGCCATTGCCGTATCTGCCGCGAGCATCTTGCTGGCCTCGTTCGCGAGCTGGGCCGCATTCACCGGGTTTTCGGTCGACAGCACCTGATCGAGCGGAACACGCAATTTGTGCAGGTTCAGCCGGTCGCACTGGCTGCGGTTTATGCGCGCGCCCAGAGCGGGCCCCGGAAATTCGGACAGCCGGATAGGTGGTAGCCTTGCCCCAGCGATGGCCGCGTGAGCGGCCCTGAAATGGAGCAAGAGCATGACGAGAAGGAAACGGCGAAACCACTCGCCGGCGTTCAAGGCGCAAGTGGCGGTGGCCGCGCTCAAAGGAGACAAGACGCTGGCCGAGCTGGCGCAGCAGTTCGACGTCCATCCGAACCAGATCGCCGACTGGAAGAGCCAGTTGATGGAGCGCGCCGCGCACGTGTTCGGTGACGCCTCGGCGACCGCGACCGCCGCACCGGATCTGACGAAGCTGCACGCCAAGATCGGGCAGCTGACGCTGGAGAATGATTTTTTAGAAAGCGCGCTCACCAAGGCGGGCCTGCTGAGCGCAAGAAAATGATCGACCGCACCCATGAACTGCCGCTGACGCAGCAATGCCGGATTCTGCGTCTGGCGCGCTCGTCGATGTACTACACGCCGCGAGAAGTGTCGGCGCACGATCTGGCGCTGATGCGCCGGATGGACGAACTGCATCTCGAGCACCCGTTTGCCGGAGCGCGGATGCTGCGGGATTTGCTGCGCGCCGAGGGGCATGCGATCGGGCGCAAGCACGTCGGCACGCTGATGCGCCGCATGGGCATCGAGGCGCTCTATCGCAAGCCCAACACGTCCCGGCGCCGCCGCGGTGACGAGATCTATCCGTACCTGCTGCGGGATCTGAAGATCGAACGCCCCAACCAGGCGTGGGCCGCCGACATCACCTACATCCCGATGCGCAAGGGTTTCGTGTATCTGTTCGCCATCATCGATTGGTCCTCGCGCCGAGTGCTGGCGTGGCGGCTGTCGAACACGCTGACCACCGACTTCTGCCTCGATGCGGTGCGCGAAGCGCTGCATCGCTACGGCCGCCCGGAGATCTTCAACACCGATCAGGGATGCCAGTTCACCAGCACCGATTTCACCGACCTGCTCAAAGACAACGGCATCCAGATCAGCATGGACGGCAAGGGCTGCTGGCGCGACAACGTCTTCGTCGAGCGGCTGTGGAAGAGCGTGAAATACGAAGAGGTGTACCTCAAGGCCTATGACAGCGTCGCCGAGGCCAAGGCCCACCTGGGCGCCTACCTGCGCTTCTACAACGAACGCCGGCCGCACCGCGCTCACGACGGGCGCACCCCCGACCAGGCGTACTTCGGCGCGCTCCGCGATGAGACGCCGCTGGCGGCATGACGGCACAAAGGCTGGCTCCGTGGATTTATGGACGATGCGCTTCGCGCACCGGGCCGCTTGCCGTGGAAAAGTCTGACGACTTTCCCACCGCGCAGCCCTTCGCCCACAAGCTCCACCGAGCTCGAACCGATTTTTATAAAATATGAGAAAGTCAAAACCAACCCAGACCTCGGGCCCCCGGCCCTAACCGGCAAGGCTCCACTTATCGAACCGGATTCCCTGTCCAGACAATCGGGGCCACCTCTCCCTTGGCAATGAGCTTCGTACCGTTCGCAGCGAAGACGTCCTCGTGCGCGACGACCTCGCGTTCTTCGCCCATCTCCGTCAACGACCGTATGTAATGAGGGCTTTCCCCCGGAAGTTCGGCCAGATCGTTCAACGGACAGGGCGGTTGTTGCATGGTGGTCGAAAGACGATTCAGGGGCTCGATGTTAATACACTTCCTGCGCATCCTGATGCATTCCAAGGGCTTATTCCTGGACCCAGACGCACGGGCCGAGGGGGCGTACGCGCTCGTGCATAACCGCCACAGTCATCCGAAACACGGACAAAACCTGTGAGCTACTTGGTCTTGTCACCCTCGTCGAAAAGCTTGGCCGCCTTGCTTGTGGTGACTGATCCCGCCCGGAAGTAGCGCATCACGGACGGTATGCTGCGATGTCCGGTCAGCGCCATGGTTTCGCCCAGGGAAATCTGCTGTTTCGCAGCCTCGGTCACGAATCCGGAGCGCAGGGAGTGAGCGCTGAAATCGCCGTCGAGACCGGCAAGCAGGCACCGCTCCTGGACGATCGTGCGCACTGCGGAAGCGGACAGAGCCCCGCGCAAGTTTCCGTTCTTGCCAATCTGGCGGAACAAGGGTCCCGAAGCCAGGCCCGTCGCGGCAAGCCAATCGGCCAGGGCGACGCCGGCCGCGCCGACGACGGGCTTGAGATCATCCGCCTTGACGGTTCCTGACTGGTTGGTTTTCGAGGCGCCGAGTTCAAAGATGAATTCGTCGGCGCCGATCCTTTTCAGGTCTTCCACCCGCAGGCCCACGATCTCGGAGCGGCGGCGTCCGCCGGACGCCCAGCCCAGCAGCAAGATCGCCCGGTCCCGCAAGCCCTTGAGCGAGTCGTCGCACGTGCCCACCAGTTGCTCGAGCAGTTCGCGGGTCAGCGCGGCCTTTCCTTTGGGGCGTTCGCCGCGTCTTGCGTAGGAACGCCGGGTGCGGGCAATGAGATCCCGCACCGCGGGGCTTTGGCAAGGGTTATCGAGTTCGGGACTGCGGTTATGCAGCGATGACAGGACCGACAGCCGGTGATTGAGGGTGGACAGCGCCATGGGGCCGATTTTCGCCTTGTATTTTTTTTCTACCAGGATCGCGTCGAGCGCTGCGGGCAACTCGCCCCGGAGTCCGTCGGCGGTCGTTCGCTGCGCGTGATCGACGATGAACTGGATCACCGCCGGGACCGGCACCGGGAACTTGAGCGGCTTTCGATACCGCAAGGCAAACCAGGCCGCCCAATAGCGAAGCGCGGCGCGGTAGCTGGCATCGGTGTTGGCGGACGTTCCTTCGGCGAGGATTTCATCGACAGCCTGTTGCGTCATCGGCGCCAGAGCGTCGGGATTCAACACTGCAACAGTGTTTGCCAGCGCAGGCAGCGTGTCGTCGTCAAGGGCGTCGTTGTCAAGGTTCATTTTTCACGTTTGTATGCTGTAAAGTGTAGTGTATTTTACACTACTGTGATTATTACTCACGATAACTTTCGATTATCGTATGTAATAATGAATGTAAGAAAGAGGGGAGGTCAAGCGTAATGCTCGAAAGTGGGAAGCGTGGCGGCGTCGGAGAACGGGATGTATGGGAGGCTGCGGATACGTTGTTGCTGAAGGGATTCCGGCCCACTGTCGAACGCATCCGGGCCCAGATCGGACGAGGTTCGCCGAACACGGTCGGACCGCATCTGGATTCGTGGTTCAAGGCGCTCGGTGGCCGAATTCAGGATCCTTCGGCCTTTTGTGCACCGCCCGAGGCGCCCGATGCAGTCAGCCAGGCCGCCCGGACGTTTTGGAATGCGGCCTTGACCACGGCGCGCCAGGTGTGCACGGATGAATTGACCCAGGATCGCGAGGCCCTTGCGCAGGAAGCCTCCAGCATCGAGAAGGAACGTGTCGATTTGGCTGGACAACGGATTCGTCTAGCCGACGCAGCCGAAACACAACAGACGCTTATCGACACGCTGAAGACGCAAGTGGAGGACGCCAGAGCAGCCCTCAACGCCACCGCCGAGGAACGCGTGTCCATGACTGCAAGTCATGAACGACAAATTGCGCAACTCGACGCGGAGCGGGAAACGCTTAAAGAGAGGCTCGATGCAGCCGGCGAAAAGCTGGTCGCCATGCAAAACGAGATCAGCGCCGTCAAGTCGGGTTGCGACCGCGATATCAAGGAGGCCCTCCTTCGCTTCGATCAGGCGCGCAGCGAAGCTCGGGTTGCACAAAACGCGCTGGCGGAACTTCGTCAGCACGTTTCTGCGCAGGACACCACCCTCGCTTCCATGACGAAGCAGCTGGCCGTGGCGGGCGCTGATCGAGAAATCGCCATTCAGGCAAATGTCACGCTGGAGGACGCTCTGGCAGCCGAAAAGGCGGAGGCTCTGGAAGCCAGAAGCAAGGTGCAAACCCTCGAGACAGAACTCCGGCAAGCCGAGGCGGTTCAGGCAACCCTGCAGGCTGCGCTCGACGCCGAGCGCTCACGCGCCGGTGAACTCGCCCTCCTCCTTACCACCAGCCAAGGGGAAATCGTTCAGGCTCTGCGTTCCCTGGAGCAGTCGAAAAAAGACTCGCCGGCCGGACTTGATCCCCGTCGCCGAACCACCAAAAGAAAGCGGGGAGTCCCGCTGCGATAAGAGGAGCGGTCTCCCGGCGCAGTGCCGGAGAGGCCCGCGTGCTGCACCAGGAATTGGATCCGCCGGGGCGGCTGGTATGTACATGGTTTTTTTGGCTAAACTCCGCCTTCTTCCGCAACCGACCGGGAACCCCGCTCGATGTCCGCCCCGGTTTTTTTCCCATTGAGCGCTCCCGAGTCGTCGCTCACCATCGCCTACCGCCTGTTTCATCACGCCTGGCCGGTGCTCGTCGCCCAGCTGTTGTCGATGAGCATGCTGATTGCCGACACCGTCATCACCGGACGCTACGGCACGCTCGACCTGGCCGCAGTTGCGGTCGGCAGCGGCGTCTACATTTCGATCGTGATGCTGCTCGTCGGCGTGCTGCAGGCGGTCGCTCCGACTGTCGCCCATCATTTCGGCGCGCGCCGGGTCGACGCCATCGGCCCGGCGCTGCAGCAGGGATTCTGGCTGGCGCTGATGCTCGCGCTACCCGGCATCGCGCTGCTCGCGTTCCCCGGTTTCCTGCTCGAACTCAGCAGCGTGCCTGCCGACGTGGCCGGGAAGACCCGAGATTATCTGCTCGCGACCGCGTTCGGCCTGCCCGCGGTCCTGCTGTACCGCACTTTCTACGCCTTCAACAACGCGCTGGGCCGCCCCCGCGCCCTGATGATGATCAGCTTCATCGTCACCTCGACCCATATTCCGCTCGCCTGGGCACTGGTGCACGGCGCCTTCGGCCTGCCCCCCCTGGGCGCGATCGGCTGCGGCATCTCGACTGCAATCGTGAACTGGATCGCGTTCGCGTGCGGCGCGGGCTACCTCGCCCACAACCGCGATTACCGTCCCTACCGGCTGTTTGCCAACTGGCAGCCGCCCCGCCGGCGCGACCTCCTTGCCCTGCTGAAACTGGGCATCCCGATGGGGCTGTCGACGTTCATCGAAGTGTCGTCGTTCACGCTGATCGCGCTGTTCGCCGCCCGGCTCGGTGCCGAGGCGGTGGCGGGACACCGCGTCGTCGCAAACCTCGCCGCGCTGATCTACATGCTTCCGCTGGCGATATCGATCGCGATCCTGGTGCTCGTCGGGCAGGCTGCCGGCGCGCATGACCCGGCGCGCGCGCGGGCGACAGTCCGCGTCGGAATGGGTCTGACGGTCGCCCTCGTCGCCTTGATCGGCGTGCTGCTGTGGGTCGGGCGCGAGCCGGTCGTCGCGCTGTTTTCCGAAGACCCGGCAGTACGCGCGGTGGCACTCGGGCTGGTGTTCTACATCTGCATCTACCAGATCTTCGACGCCGTGCAGACGGTCGCGGCCCACGCGCTGCGAGGCTACAAGGTGACCTTCATGCCGATGCTGCTGCACGCGCTGTGTTTCTGGGGGATCGCGCTGGCCGGAGGCTACTGGCTCGCGTTCCACGCCCCCGATCGCGAGCAGTCGCCTACCGTGGCCGGCTTCTGGGAAGCCAGCGTCGTCGCCACGATCCTCGCGTCGGTGCTGTTCGGCTGGCTGCTGCGCGTCGTGATGCGGCGCCCGCAAGCCGCACGGGCCTGACCGCTCAGCCGCCCAGCCAACCTTTGCGCAGCGCCAGCGCCGCCGCCACGGGCTTGGCGGCGAGCGTAAGCTTTGCCGTATCGGCCGGCGGTGCAGCCAGTTCGACGTCAAAGCTCATCAGCTCGTCGCGGCGAAAGGCATGGATCTCGACCCGGTCGCCCGCCTTGCGACGCGCCAGCTGCGCCTCGAGCGAGCTTCCCGTCACTTTCAGACCATCCATCGCGACAAGCACGTCGCCGGCCGACAGTCCCGCCACCTGCGCGGGTCCGTCATCGTAGACGCTGCCGAGCTGCGCCTCGCCCGAAGTCGTGGCGAGCTTCGCGCCGAGCGTCGGGCTTTTCGATGCCGCCTCGACACCGCAGGCGACACCGAAAGGCTTCAGCAGGCGGGCGAGCGGCAGGTCTTCGGTCCCGTGCACGGCTTTCGCGAGCCAGCGTGCGAGTCGCCGCCCCGCGCCTTTCCGGTCGCGTTCGCCGACTTCCTCGACGAGCGCGAACAGCCCGTCCTCCTCGACCCCGACGCCGGTCCGGCCGTGCCGCTGCCACAGCAGGCGCATCACGTCGTCAAGACTGGTCCTGCCTGCGCTCGCGGCACGCAGCTGCAGGTCCAGCGCCAGGGCGATCAGCGAGCCTTTCGCGTAATAGCTGACGATCGCGTTCGGCGCGTTCTCATCCTGGCGGTAGTACTTGATCCACGCATCGAACGACGACTCGGCGACGCTCTGCTTGAGCCGGCCGCTGCCGCGCAGCACGTTCGAGACTGTCTTGCCCAGCAGGCCGAGATAGTCCTCGATCGGGATCACGCCCGAACGGACGAGCGCGAGGTCGTCGTAATACGACGTGAAGCCTTCGAAAGCCCACAGCAGGCGCGTGTAGTTCTCGCTCTGCAGGTCATACGGCGTGAAGGCGGCAGGCCTGATCCGCTTCACGTTCCAGGTGTGGAAATACTCGTGGCTGCATAGCCCGAGAAAAGCCTTGTAGCCGTCGGGCAGACCGCTCATGCCGACGTATGGCAGGTCGTTGCGGCTCGCCAGCAACGCGGTCGAGGCGCGGTGTTCGAGACCGCCGTAGCCGTCGCCGACGAGCATCGTCAGGAACAGGTAGCGATCGACCGGCGCCGGCAGGCCGAAGAGCTCGATCTGCCAGGCGCAGATGCGCGCGAGGTCCGCGCACAGACGTCGGGTGTCGCAGTCGTGGCGGCCGGTGAGCGCGATTTCGTGCGGCACGCCCGCCGCCTCGAACACCTCGTGGGTGAAGGTTCCCATCTCGACCGGATGATCGACGAGTTCGTCGTAGCTGTCGGCACGGTAGCATCCGAACCCCATCGGCATCGCGACACCGATCTCGCCGGCCGCCCGCGGCAGCGTCGTCGCCACTTTCCAGCCTCGGAAAGTTGTGGCGGGCGGCGGAAGGATCTCGACGAGGCAGCGCCGGTCAGCATGCCCTTCGACGGCGAGGAACATGCTTGTGCCGTTGAAGAATCCGTGGGTCGGGTCGAGGTGCGCGGCCCGCACCGACAGATCCCACGCATAGACGTCGTACACCAGCGTCAGCGCACGACCGGGCGCAACGTGCGCTGCGCGCCAGGTGTGTTTGTCGAGCTTGTCGACCGCAACCGCCCTGCCCTCGCATTCGGCCCGCAACGTGACAATGTTGCGGGCAAATTCCCGGATCATGTAGCTGCCCGGAATCCACGCCGGCAGGCGGAACACCTGCCCGCCGGGGGCCGGATCGCTGACCGTGCACGTGACTTCGAACAGATGCGAGGCAGGCCGGATCGGCGCGATGGTGTAACGGATGGGCGGCAGACCGGTCATGTGCAATTCCGCGAAAAAGGTGGCCCGGGATTCTAGCGCGGGAATGCGCCCGGACCGCCTGCCTCGCTCTCCCGAGTGAATTGTGGCGCGAATGCCTCATTTTTGTGCAGACGCAACATTTCCTTTGTGTTCAACGGCCTGCCCGGCATCCCCACAAGTTGTCCACATACCTGCCCACGGCGCATGGGGATAAGGGACGGCCGGGAAAGCGGCCCGCAGCCCCCTCGCTCAGTCCGACACGATCCGGGCGAGAAACTGGTCGAGACGGTTCGCGAACACCTGCCGGTCAGCCTGCGTCAGCGCTGCCGGGCCGCCGGTCTGTACGCCCGACGAACGCAAGGTATCCATGAAATCGCGCAGGTTCAGCAGCTCGCGGATGTTCTCCGTCGAATAGAACTCGCCCCGCGGGTTCAGCGCATGGCCGCCGCACGCGATGACTTCGGCCGCCAGCGGAATGTCCGCAGTGACCACGAGGTCGCCCGTGGCGAGCCGCCTGACGATTTCATTGTCCGCGACGTCGAAGCCGGGTGGCACCTGCAGGGTCTTGATCCACAGCGAGCGTGGCGGAAACAGCGGCTGGTTGGCGACCAGCGTCAACAGCACGCCGGTCCGTTCCGCCGCACGGTAGAGGATTTCCTTGATCACTTTCGGACAAGCATCGGCGTCGACCCAGATCTGCATGTGCGTACTCCCGTCAGGACTGCCAGGGCGTCACGATACATTGCATTGGGCAGCGAGCGTGCGCAGACCCGCTGCGTCAGAGCTTGACTCCGCCATCTCCCTGTTTCCGGGAGGAATCAGAATCCGGAGCTGATCCACGTGTCGGGGAAGGACTCGCCGGCGATTTTACAGTCCGGGTAGCGGTCCGGTTCCTTTTTGATCTGCACACACTGGTCACAGTAGGTAATGAGGCCCTGCTCCCTGAAGCCGAGGGCACCGCACCCGGCCACCTCGACCTGATACATCGAGCCGTCCTTCATCCACGTTCCCGGCACCGACATCGACGTCCGGTCCGCGCGGATGATGCGCAGTTCAGCTTTCCCGTTCCCCAGGTTCATCACATAGGCTCCCGGCTCGCTCGGCCCGGTCGATTCCGTGGGACCGGAACATGCGGCCAGGATGACCGCGGAGAAAGATGCGAGCAACGCAGGGAGAGTCGATTTCACGGATGTCTTCCTTCAAGCCGATGTGTACAGCCCACCGGGAAGTCGGCGGGAGGAAATGCTGCACAGTGCAGGAATGGCACGAACGGTTCATTGAGCTTGCGCAATTCTGGATTGTTTCAGGAAACGGAAAAACGAACCAGGAGCACGGCTTTGCAAAGCCGTTTCCCGTCTCGTCGAAGGTGTGCCGCTTCTATCCGATCCGGTCAACAACAAGGAATGGCGCCCCGGAAAGGAACATGTCTGTTCAGGCGCCACCCGCGAGTTAGTGTGCTACGTTGGCGTCGCCCGCGGCACTTCATTGGAATTTTCTTCATGCTTCGTTCTCTCGTAAAACGCGATGTGCTGATCGTCACCCTGTCTGCGGCCGGCATCCTGATGGTGACGATGGGCGCCCGGCAGTCGATGGGCCTGTTCGTGTCGCCGCTCAACACTTCGACGGGGCTCGGTGTCGCGACGATCAGTCTCGCGCTCGCGATCGGCCAATTCATGTGGGGTGCGATCCAGCCGCTCGCGGGCGCGGCCGCCGACCGTTACGGCCCCGCGAAAGTGTTGGTCGCCGGGCTGCTGGTGCTGGCGCTGGGCAGCGCAGTCACTCCGTTCATGACTTCCGGGGTCGGCCTGATCGTCTCGCTCGGCCTGCTGTCGGCGATCGGCTCGGGTGCGGGCAGCTTCTCGGTGCTGATCGGCGCAGCCGCCCAGCGGCTGCCGCTCGAAGCGCGCGGCTCGGCTTCCGGAGTCATCAACGCCGGCGGTTCGTTCGGCCAGTTCGTGTTCGCGCCGGTGCTGCAGAAATTGATCCAGGGCGTCGGCTGGACGGGGGCGATGTGGGCGCTCGCGCTGATGACGCTCGCCGCCCTGCCGCTCGTCGGCAGGCTGACGACGTCCGGCAAGGCGCCGGTCCGGCACGTCCACGACGACACCGGATTGTGGAACAGCGTCTGCAGCGCGATGGGCGATCGCAGCTATCTGCTGCTGCATGCGGGCTTTTTCACCTGCGGCTTCCACATTGCCTTTCTCGTCACCCACCTGCCGGGCGAAGTCGATCTGTGCGGCCTGCCGCCGTCGGTGGCGAGCTGGTCGCTGGCGATCATCGGCCTGGCCAACATCGTCGGCAGCCTCTATGCGGGCGCATGGGTGTCGCGCTATCGCAGCAAATACGTGCTCGCGGCGATGTACGGTTCGCGCGCGCTGCTGGTCGGTGCCTACCTGCTGATGCCGAAAACCGACCTGACGTTCTACCTGTTCGCCGCGGGTCTCGGTTTCACCTGGCTCGCGACTGTGCCGCCGACGGCCGCGCTCGTCGGCAAGCTGTTCGGCATTCGCTACCTGGGGACGCTGTTCGGCCTGACGCTGCTGTCGCACCAGATCGGCGGCTTCCTCGGCGCGTATCTTGGCGGGCTGGCGATCACGCAGCGCGGCGATTTCACGTGGATGTGGTACGCGGACATGGCGCTCGCAGCCGCGGCGGCGCTGGTCAATCTGCCGATCCGCGAAGCGCGGTTGCGCACGACTGCCGTAGTAACGGCCTGAATCCGACGGCTTTCCCGATGCTGCCTGATTCGGCTCCCTTCGCGCTGTTCGACGACAACCTCGCCAACACCGGTGACCTGCTGCTGTCGGAGCTTCGCGCGTGCATCACCTGCAGCGGTCCCGATGACGTCGCGCAGGCTTTCGAAGCGATCGACGAGGCACGCTCGCGCGGAGGCTGGATCGCGCTCGCCGCGACCTACGAGCTCGGCTATGCCCTCGAGCCCCGACTCACGCCGTTGCTGCCGGCGGCCCCCGGTCCGCTGCTGAGCGCGTGGGTGTTCGGCCAGGCCGAGCGAAAAACGGCGGCGCAGACCGCCGCGCTGCTCGATCGCGCCATCGCCGCCCTGGGTGAACACGAACGTCTTGCCGGTGTCGCCGCAATCGCGAGCGATATCGCGCAGTCCGGACACCGAGCCGCGGTGACGCGCATCCGCAACCTCATCGATGCGGGGGACTGCTACCAGGTGAATTTCACCTTCGCGCTCCGCGGCGAGGCATACGGCGACCCGCTCGCGCTCTACGGCAGACTGCGCGAGGCCCAGCCGGTCCGCTACGGCGCTTTCGTCCGCCACGCCGGCAGCGCGATCCTTTCGCGTTCGCCGGAGCTGTTCGTGGAGCGCCAGGGTACGCGCCTGACGTGCCGGCCGATGAAGGGCACCGCGCCCCGCGATTCCGACCCCGCGCTGCTCGCCGCGTCGGAAAAGAACCGCGCCGAAAACGTCATGATCGTCGACCTGATCCGCAATGACCTCGGGCGCCTCGCGTCCCCCGGAGCGGTACGGGTGTCGGGGCTGTGTGCGATCGAGTCCTACCCCAGCGTCTGGCAGATGACCTCGACCGTCGTCGCCGAGCCGGTGCGTGCAACGCTGTCGACGATCTTTCGCGCGCTCTTCCCCTGCGGCTCGATCACGGGGGCGCCAAAAATCCGCGCCATGGAGATCATTCGCGAACTCGAACCCGGCCCGCGCGGGCTGTATTGCGGGGCGTTGGGATGGATCGCACCGGACGGGGATTTTCGCTTCAGTGTGCCGATCCGGACGATCGAGATCGGCAGCACCGGGGACGTCCGCCTCGGCCTCGGCAGCGGAATCGTTGCCGATTCGTATGCCGATGGAGAGTGGGACGAATCGTTGCTGAAAGGGCGTTTTTTCACCGATCTCGTGCCCCGTTTCAGCCTGATCGAGACCCTGCGCTGCGAGCCCGCCTCACCCGAGCCCTACCCGTTGCTCGCGCTGCACCTCGCGCGTCTCGCGGCATCAGCCGCGCATTTCGGCTTTCGGCTCGACCAGGAGGCGCTCCGTGCGGCACTGATGCACACCGCAGCATCACTCGTCGAAGCTCATCGCGTCCGTCTGGTGCTCAACCCGTCAGGGAGCTTCCGGATCGGTTCGGCCCGGCTGGAGGAGCCGGAAGCGGGGTCGAGGCCGAGTGTTGTCGTGTCTCCGATCCGCATCTCGAGCCGCGATCCCCTGATGCGGCACAAGACCACTGCGCGCGAGCTGTACGACACGGAACTCGAGCGTATCGGCCGGCAGGGCCATTTCGACGCACTGTTCTTCAACGAACTCGGCGAGCTCGCGGAGGGCGCCCGCACGAACGTGTTCCTGGACCCGGGTGACGGGATGCTGCTGACGCCGCCTCTGGCGAGCGGCGCGCTCGATGGCGTCTATCGGCGCCGGCTGCTGATCGACGGCCGCTCGCGGGAAGCCCGTCTTACGCGCCGCGATCTCCTCGCGGCCGAAGCGATCTACGTCGCGAACGCCGTGCGCGGGCTCGTCCGGGTCGACCTCGTTATCCCCGATCAGGCGGCGTAGCGGCCGACCTCCTGACTCGGCAGACAGCGTCGCAAGCCGTTGTTGTTGTCCATGCGCAGGCAGTAGCGCGAACCGTCGCACGGAACGGATACGTCCGGGGATTCGCCCTGCTCGAATTTCTCGATCCGGAGGAGTTTCAGGAACCGCCGCGCCGTGCCCAGCCCGCAGAAAACGGTGAGTCCACCGCTGCTCGAGCATAACCAGCGCTCATTCATCGAGATCGCGAAACACCCCCCCTCCTTGCCGCCGACCGCATGGACCCGGATCCTGCATGAGGTCTGCCGCCACTGAGGTGCAACCGCGAGTTCCAGCCATGTCGCTATGCGTCCTGATGTCGCCATCTCCCCTCTCCCGGTGAGCTCCGGTCCCTGATTGAATTTTCCTTTGCTGGGCTCTGGAGCGGACTGAATTCCCAGTATGGAATACGCAATCCGGAATGCAAGAACTATGACAAAGAGGAGTTTCAGAATTCCCCGCAACGAGGCGAAGCGAACGCGGCGAGCCGCCCGCCGTGCCTCGCGATCCCTATGCGCGCATCAATCGATGTTCCGGATTCGAAACGCCGATGGTTATACTTTTCCGGTCATCCCCCCGAGGAACTCCCGAATGAAGCTCGAAACGCTCGCCGTCCACGGCGGCTACAGTCCCGACCCGACCACCAAGGCGGTCGCGGTACCGATCTACCAGACCACCTCGTACGCGTTCGACGACACCCAGCACGGCGCCGACCTGTTCGACCTCAAGGTGCAAGGCAACATCTACACGCGCATCATGAACCCGACCCAGGACGTGCTCGAAAAGCGGGTCGCGGCGCTCGAAGGCGGGATCGCCGGCCTGGCGATGGCATCCGGCATGGCGGCGATCACGGCGGCGATCCAGACGATCGCCGAAGCCGGCGACAACATCGTCACGTCGAGCACGCTCTACGGCGGCACCTACAATCTGTTCGCGCACACGCTGCCGCAATACGGCGTCGAGGTGCGCTTTGCCGATTACCGCGACCCGGAAGCGTTCGAGCGCCTGATCGACGGACGCACGAAAGCGGTGTTCTGCGAATCGGTCGGCAACCCGCTCGGCAACATCACCGACTTCGAGAAGCTCGCCGAGGTCGCGCACCGCAACGGCGTGCCGCTGATCGTCGACAACACCGTCCCGTCGCCGTACCTGTGCCGCCCGTTCGAGCACGGCGCGGACATCGTCGTTCATGCGCTGACGAAATATCTCGGCGGGCACGGCAACTCGCTCGGCGGCATCATCGTCGATTCCGGCAAGTTCCCGTGGGCGCAACACAAGGCGAGGTTCAGGCGGCTCAACGAGCCGGACGTCTCGTACCACGGCGTCGTGTATACCGAAGCGCTCGGCGCCGCCGCCTACATCGCCCGCGCACGCGTCGTGCCGCTGCGCAACATGGGCGCGGCGATCTTGCCGTTCAATGCGTTCCTGATCCTGCAGGGCATCGAGACGCTCGCGCTGCGGATGGACCGCATCTGCGAAAACAGCGTCAGGATCGCGAGCTTCCTGAAGAACCATCCGAAAGTGAGCTGGGTGAACTACGCCGGCCTGCCGGATCACGAGGACCATGGGCTGGTGCAGCGCTACATGGGCGGGCGCGCGTCGGGCATCCTCACGTTCGGCGTGCAGGGCGGAAGCGCTGCCGGCGCACGCTTCCAGGACGCGCTGAAACTGGTCACCCGCCTCGTCAATATCGGCGACTGCAAGACGCTGGCGTGCCACCCGGCATCGACGACGCATCGCCAGCTGTCGGCGGACGAGATGGCGAAGGCCGGCGTTTCCGAAGACATGATCCGGCTGTCGGTCGGCATCGAGCATATCGACGACCTGATCGCCGACCTCGACGGCGCGCTCGCCGCGGCCTGACGGACGCCGCGCCCGGGGTGCCGATGTCGGGGCGCCGGGCGCGGCGCGATCCGGACCAGGGCGGAAAATTCCTTCAGCGCAGCGAGAAAACCGCGCTGCGCCCGCCGCCCTCCGCGTCCTGCGCCGGTTCGACTTTCGGCGCCAGCAGGAAGACCCGGTTCGCAGCGATCTCGCCTTTTTCGAGCAGGCGATTCTTGACCGACTGCGCCCGCTCCTGCGCGAGGTGGCGCAGCGCCTCGTCATCGACCGGGATATTGGCGAGCATCAGCGCTTCCATCTCGGCTTCCGGCAGATTCTTGAGCAGACCGATCGCGTTGCGCGGCCGCTTGAAATCCGCGTCCCGATACACGCGCTCGAGCCATTTCGGATACTCCTCCGCGTCGATGACGACGTCTTCGAGCGGAGGTGCCTCGTCACCGCGCCGGACCGATTCCTTGAGCTTCGCCGCTTTCATCATTCGCAACAGGATCATTTTCTTCAGCCCCGCCGTGTCGCTGGCGCGATCAGCCTGGCCGGTGATTTCGAGCCGCAGCGCCGGCCGCTCGGTCAGCGCCTTCGCCAACGTCTCGAGCTTCCGTTGCGCCGCAGCATCGAAGCTGCTGCGCCCGGACGCGAAATCGAGCTGCGACAGCTCTTCCCCGCCACCGAACATCGATCCGAGCAACGCGAAGGGTGCAGTGAGGGCCTTGCCGATCAGGTTCAGAATCGCCTTGACGACGAGACCGCCGATGCTGAACTGGGGGTCGTCGAGCGAACCGCTGATCGGCAGGTTGAGGTTGATCTCGCCGGCCCGGTTCTTGAGCAGCGACACGGCGAGCTGCACCGGCAGATTCGGCGCATCCGGGCTGTCCGCACGGTTGCCGAACGTGAGCTGGTCAAGGAACAGCCGGTTCGTCGCAGTCAGCTTGCGGTCCTCGATCTTGTAGGTCAGGTCGGCCGACAGCTTGCCTTTCTCGATCCCGTAGCCCACGTACTTGCTCGAATAGGGCGAGACGCCGATCAGCTCGAAATCCTTCACCGACGCGGCAATATCGAGGTAGCGGTCCTCCCTGAACGGATTGAATTCGCCGCCGATCGTGACGGGCGCAGTGTCATCGACCTTGCCCTGCAGGTCGAGCCGCGCCAGCGTTGCCGGGTCGGACGACAGCCCGGCCAGCTGGCCTTCCATTCCGGTCAGGTTCGCGTCGTAGTTCGGACGGATGAAGCGGTCGCTGAACGCGATGTTGCCTTGCTTAATCAGTATCTTGCCGATCGAGATCGGCGGTGGCGGAGTCGCCGGAGGCGGAACTTCGACGCTCGTCGTACCGCCCGAGGATTCCGGCGCAGGGTTCGTTTCACCGGCGGCAGGGCCTGCCTCGGGCTGCTGGCGGATTTCGCGCAGATTGAGCTGGCCGGTCTCGTCGAGGATCAGGCGAGTATAGAAATCGGTCAGCGCGACTTCGCCGATCGAAACCGCCAGCGGCGCGGTCTGCACATCCACCTCTGCGAGCGCGAGGCTGCGCCAGCGCAGGAAATCGGTTGCATGGTTCTTGTCGATGGACGAAAAGTCCGCGATACCCAGATTGCCGCGGAAGCGCCCTTTCACGTTGCCGTCGCGCGCGGACTCGAAAGCGAGCGTGCCGCGCGTGGTCACGGTGCCGCGCGAGATGGCGATGTTGAGCTGTTCGACGACGTAGGGCTGCAGCGGCAACAGGTCGACGCTGCGCAGATCGAGACGAAGGTTTCCTTTCAACGGATCGAGCGCGACTGTTCCATTGACTGCCGCCCGTCCCCTTTTGTTGACGCGCGCATCGAGCTCGAATTTCGTCGCGGTGCCCTTTGCGGTGCTGAGTCCGTCCGCCTTCAGTTTGATCGCGATGGCCTGCAGCACGATCGGCGCATCCTGGGTGCGATCCTCGAAGCGGACCGCCCAATCGTCGAGCGCGAGTCGTTCGAGCGCGAGCGACCACGGTTTTTCGGACGCGGCCGCGTTCGCGTTCTCGCTCGCCGAACGCCCGCCGGTCTGCCCTTTTGGCCCGGCGGGCTCGTCGAACAGCGCGAGCGCGTCCAGCTTGCCGTTGCGTGCCTTCACCAGCGCGAACGATGCGCCCTTCGATTCGACCGCACCGATCGTCACCGTCCGTTGCGTCGGCGACACCGCGACTGTCTGGAGCGCAAGCCGCGGCAGCTTGACGAGCGGCTGCTTCTGACTTTTCAGCGCGAGCTCGAACTGGCGCAGCACGACCGACTCGGCGAGCACGTCGATCGCCGTTTCCTTCTCGCCGAACCTCACCTTGTACCCGACGGTCGCGTCGAGGCGTCCGTCACGGATCTCGCCGCCCGGCAGCGCCGCCGCGTAGTACGGCGCATAGCGGCTGGCCTGGAAGTTCTCCGCGACGATCCGGCCATCGAGTTCGAACGGGTTCAGGCGCAGGCGATCACGGTGGCTGCTCTTCTCGCCCGCGTCGGTGACGAAATCCAGCGCGATCTCGGCAACGGCGTCCGGCGCCGAGCCGACATTCTTCGCTTCGAGGACGAGATCCTTCAGCTCGGTGCGAAATGGCGCCGCGGCGGTGCGGTCCTCGAAACGCACGGTCGCCCCCGAGATCTTCACCTCGTCGAGCATGAATACGGGAGGCGACTTCGCCTCGGCATCCTTGGCTGCCTCGTCCGGCGACGCAGTCGTTGCGCCGCTATCTGCCGGCTGCTCGGCCGCCACAGCGGGATCCGGACGGGGAATGATCTGCTGGAAGTTGATCTGGCCGTCGGCGAGGCGGACCACGTCGACCTCGGGCTGCGAGATTTCGAGGCGCCCGAAATGCCACTTGCCGACCAGCGGCTGGACGTCGGCGAGGCTCAGTGCGAGCGCCGGAACATTCAGCATCGGCTCCCCTTTCGCTCCCTCCAGCCGCAAGTCCGCAAGCTCCACTGAGCCGGTCAGCGCGACTTTCGGTGTAGCCTCGGGTAGCTGGGAGAAAGCCAGCCGCAAGCGCGTCGTGAGCCGCCCTTCAGGCACCCTGAATGCGGCTTCGAACGGCAGGTAGGCGAGATACGGCGTGAAATCGAAACTGTCCAGCACGATGTCGAGCGCGGTCTCGCGGTCCTTCGCGAACGGCCGGGACTGCCCGGCGACATGCAGAGGTCGGCCATTGACGAGCGCCGACAGGTCCGGCTCGACGAACAGCTCGACTTTCGACGGCAGGTTCGACAAAAACGGCACGCCGATATTGATTGCCGACAGTTCGTGCTCGAGCCCGACCGGACGATCCTCGACCAGCAGCTTCCCGTCGATGACGCGGATATTGTTGAGCGAGAAGCGCGCCTCGCCCATTTTCTCCTCCTGCTCCGACGGCGGCTTCGCGGCAAAGCGGTCGAGCACGTCGGACCAGTTGTTGCGCCCGGAGTCGAGCCGCACGAAATGCGCCTGCGGGCGTTCGAGCCGCAACTCGCGCAGCACCGGGCCGCCCCGGAACAGCGATTCGGCTTCGAGATTCGCGTACAGCCTCGCGAACGAGAAGGCGCTGCCCTGCCCGTCCGCTTCGGCGATGTCGAAGCCGCTGGCCGTGATGGACAGCGCAAAGGGATTGATGCGCACCTTCTCGATCGTGACCGTGCGTCCGAGCGAGTCGCTGAGGAGGCGCGCACCGAAGTAACGTACCGCTGGCGGCAGAACCAGGAATCCGACGATCCCGATGGTCGCGACGATACCCACGATCCATTGCGTAGGCCTCTTCAGCTTCGCTGCAAGATCGTCCACTCCCCCAGTCTCTCGCGCTTTCGCCACAGCCTATCCTCATTGTTGCCGGACCCGCGCCGTCTATGACGGCAATCTAGCAGGCGGAGCGTGGCCTGTGAATGTGGTGTGTGAATTGCCGCACCCGGCGCGGCGGCGTATGCTGCGCCGCTTTCCACGA
The DNA here is from genome assembly GCF_017894365.1 of Aromatoleum bremense. Classification (NCBI taxonomy): domain Bacteria; kingdom Pseudomonadati; phylum Pseudomonadota; class Betaproteobacteria; order Rhodocyclales; family Rhodocyclaceae; genus Aromatoleum; species Aromatoleum bremense. Next base: position 3,964,040 of record NZ_CP059467.1, on the reverse strand, counting down.
ATCGAGCAACTCCGTTGGCCGAGCTGAATTTCGATGTGATTGTGATCGGTGCAGGGGCGGCCGGGATGATGTGCGCAGCCCAGGCGGGCCGGCGCGGCCGCAAGGTGCTCGTCATCGATCACGCCGAGAAGCTCGCAGAAAAGATCCGCATCTCGGGCGGCGGCCGCTGCAATTTCACGAACCGCCGCGTCGGGCCGGAAAACTTCCTGTCGCGCAATCCGCATTTCGCCCGTTCCGCGCTGGCGCGCTATGGCTCGGCCGACTTCGTCGAACTCGTTGAGCGCCACGGCATTCGCTATCACGAACGCAATCTCGGGCAGCTTTTCTGCGACGACTCGGCGCAGCAGATCATCGACATGCTGCGGGCCGAGTGCGAAGACGGCGGCGTGCGCTTCGCGATGCCGCTGCGGGTCGATGCGGTCGCCCGTCAGGAAGACGCGCTCGCCCGCTTCGCGGTCGATACGGCCCGGGGACGATATACGTGCACCAGCCTGGTGATCGCGTCCGGCGGGCTGTCGATTCCGAAGATCGGCGCCACGCCGTTCGGTTACCGCATCGCTGAACAATTCGGCATTCCGATCGTGCCGCCGCGCCCGGCCCTGGTGCCGCTGACGCTGCCGCCCGAGACGCTGCAGCGCTTCGCGTCGTTTGCCGGCTCTTCGCTCGACATCGAAGCGCAATGTAACGGCGGACGCTTTCGCGAAGCCGCGCTGATCACCCACCGCGGACTGTCAGGCCCGGTCGTGCTGCAGGTGTCGAGCTACTGGCAGGCGCAGGCGTACGACGACGACGACTGGGCGCCGGTATGTTTCAACCTCCTGCCCGGAATCGACGCGCAGGCCTGGCTGGAGCAGCACGCGGGCGAGCGCGGGCTGCTCGCGAACCTCCTCGCCGAGCGCCTGCCGCGGCGCTTCGCGCACGCGTGGTGCGCCTTGCACGGCTGGGAGCGGCCACTGAACCAGTTCCGCCCAGCCGAGCTGAAGGCCGTCGCCACCGCATTGTCGGCATGGGAGATCATGCCGTCCGGCACGCAGGGCTACGCGAAGGCGGAAGTGACACTGGGCGGCGTCGACACCCGCGCGCTGTCCTCGAAGACGATGGAGGCGAGCACGTGCAAGGGCCTTCATTTCGTCGGCGAGGTGATGGACATCACCGGCCATCTCGGCGGTTTCAATTTCCAGTGGGCGTGGTCTTCCGGGCACGCGGCCGGTCAGTTCGTGTGACGGCGAGACCCGCGGGACGCTCGCGCGATAATCCCGCCTGCATTGCCGGGCACGCCGGCAACGTACGAATTAAAGTTGGCTTCCCGGATCATTTGACTCTAATCAAGGTCGCCAGTGTGTGAATTCGGAGAATGGGGTCACCTTAAAGGAGACGCCGACCATGAACGACATCACCACGCTTATGACCCACGATCACCGCAGCTGCGACGAATCCTTCGCTCGTGCTGAAACTGCCATCTCGCGCGGCAAGTGGGATGAGGGGACTGCCGAACTGGAAAAATTCATCGCCGAACTCGAGACGCATTTCACCGCCGAGGAATCGATCCTGTTCCCGCGTTTCGAATCCGTCACCGGCATGACCGAAGGTCCGACCAAAGTGATGCGCGGCGAGCACGCGGACATGCGCGAAGCGCTCGAGCGCATGCGCGACGCGGTCGCCCAGCGCGACAAGGACGACTACGCGGGCGAAGCCGAAACGCTGCTGATCCTGATGCAGCAGCACAACATGAAGGAAGAGAACGTTCTCTACCCGATGTGCGATGCGCAGCTTGCGGGGGAAAACCTCCCGCCCACGCTCACGAAGCAGCTGGGCCGCGAACAGGCAGCATGAAGCAGGTCATCGATGCGCGGGGGCTGGAGCCCCCACAGCCTTTCGAACTCGTCATGGAGGCGATCGCCGACCTGCGTCCCGGGGAAGGCGTGAAGCTGCTCCTCGATCGCATGCCCTATCCACTGTTCCGCATCCTCGACCGCGACCGCTATCGCTATGAGAGCCGGGTTCGCGACGACGGTGTGGTCGAAATCGACATCGTCGCCCCATGACTACCGCCGACCTCAGCCTCAGCTACGAAGCCGCGCCCACCTTCTCGACGCCGCTCAGGTTTTTCCTGACGGCGCCGCTGTTCGGAGCGGTTGCAGGACTGGTGCTCCTTTTCGTTCCCGACCTGCTCGGGTCGCGATGGACTCCCGGGGCGCTCGCGCTGACCCACCTGATCGCCGTGGGGTTCATGCTGAACATCATGTTCGGGGCCCTGTTCCAGATCCTGCCAGTGGTGGCCGGGGCGGCGATTCCGAACGCGCGGATCGTCGCGGGAATCGTTCACGTCGGTCTCGCGACGGGCGCGGCGAGCCTGACGTGGGGGCTCGGGGCCGGCTCGCCACCGTTCCTGACGGCTGCGGTCGTGCTGCTGGGGATCACGTTCGGGGTGTTTCTGGTGGCCGCGGGGTATGGATTGCGACGCACGCCGATCGCCCAGGCCACGCCCCGCGACCTGCGCTTCGCGTTGCTCGGCTTCGGCATCGCGGCCACGCTCGGAATGGCGCTGGCGATGATCCTGTCGGGCGGGCTGTCGCTGCCGCTGGCGACCGTCGTCAAGCTGCATGTCGGCTGGGCGTGGCTTGGCGGGTCGGGCCTGCTGCTGGCGGCGACGAGCTGGGTCGTCGTGCCGATGTTCCAGATCACACCGAATTATCCGGCCCGGCTCACACGCTACTGGGCGCTGCTGACCTGCGCCGCGCTTGCCGCCTGGAGCACGGCGGTGCTCGCCGGGCTCTCGTCGCTCGAGTTCATTCTGGCGATCGTGCTGGCCGCCCTGTCCGGCGCGTTTGCGATCACGACACTGCGCCTGCAGAGCCGCTCCCGGCGTTCGGTTCCGGACAACACGACGCGTGCGTTCCAGCTCGCGATGTCGTGCATGATCGCCGGACTTCTGTGCATCGTCGCCGCGCACCGCTTCGATCATGACGTTTGGCCGGTAGTCGCCGGCATCCTGATCCTGCACGGCGGCTTCGTCACTGCGATTGTCGGCATGCTCTACAAGATCGTTCCGTTCCTCGCGTGGCTGCATCTTTCGCAGGCAGGGATGAAGGCGCCGAACATGAAGAAGCTGCAACCGGACGGGCCGATCCGCAAGCATCTCATCGCCCACACGGTGGCTCTCGCAGTGCTCCTGATCGCGGCGCTCAGCGGCAGCACGCTCGTCGTCCGGGCCGCAGGGGTGCTGGTGATGCTCGAGTTCGGCCTGCTGTTCGCCAACCTGATGCGCGTCCTCGGCGCGTACCGGATCGCCCGCAACACCTGACGCGCCGCGCGGGGATCCTCAAAGGCCGCCGTCCTGGCGGCCTTCGCCATTCCGGCGCTCGGATCGCCGCGGGCCGCCCGGCTTTCCCCTCCCTGATCGATCGCCTCGCGCCGGGAAGCGCTCAGGGACTAGTCCTAAATGACTAGTTCCCGGGACGGAGGACTACCCCCTTCCCATGCTTTTGGCGAATGGCGGACGGCTCCCGCAAGGCATACGCTTCCTCCCAGCCTGGAGCGACATCCGCTCCGCATTCGAGGATGGAAGGAACATGCCCTCACAACGTCAAAAGCAGTTCTCTGTTCTGGTGATGAGCACCGCGGCATTCACGATGTGCTTTGCCGCATGGATGCTGTTCGCCGTAATCGGGATCCCGATCAAGGCGCAGTTGGGCCTCAACGAAACCCAGTTCGGCCTGCTCGCGGCAACCCCCGTGCTGACCGGGTCGCTGGTGCGTCTGCCGCTGGGGCTGCTGACCGACAAGTTCGGCGGCCGGGTGGTGTTCTTCCTGCTGATGCTGGCAACGGTCGTGCCGATCTACCTGATCGGCGAGGCGACGCAATACTGGCAGTTCCTGGTGGCCGGCCTCTTCGTCGGCCTCGTCGGTGGCTCGTTCTCGGTCGGCATCGCGTACTGCGCGCGCTGGTTCGAGCGCAAGAACCAGGGCTTCGCGATGGGCGTGTTCGGAGCTGGCAACTCGGGGGCCGCGCTGACGAAGTTCGTCGCCCCGGCGCTGGTCGTCGCCTACGGCTGGCAGTTCGTGCCGAAGGCGTTCGCCACGGCGATGCTGATCATCGCGATCGCGTTCTGGTTCTTCACCTACGACGACCCGAAGCACCGCGTCTCGTCGAGCGTGAAGTTCTCCGACCAGTTGCGCGTGCTGAAAAATCCGCGCGTGTGGAAATACTGCCAGTACTACTCGATCGTTTTCGGCGGCTATGTCGCGCTGGCGCTGTGGATGACGAAATATTACGTCGGGGAATTCGGCCTCGGCCTCGAGACGGCGGCGCTGCTCGCGGCCTGCTTCTCCCTGCCCGGCGGCGTGCTGCGCGCGGTCGGCGGCTGGTTCTCGGACCGCTTCGGCGCGCACAAGGTCACCTGGTGGGTGATGTGGGTGTCCTGGGTGTGCCTGTTCCTGCTGTCCTACCCGCACACCGAATTCACGGTCATGACGATGGCCGGGCCGAAGACGTTCGCGATCCACCACAACATCTGGTTCTTCACCGTGCTGATGTTCACCGTCGGCGTGGCCTGGGCGTTCGGCAAGGCATCGGTGTTCAAGTACATCTCGGACGAGTTCCCGCATGACATCGGCGCGGTGTCGGGAATCGTCGGCCTCGTCGGCGGACTGGGCGGCTTCCTGCTGCCGATCATGTTCGGCGCGCTGCTCGACCTGACCGGCGTGCGCTCGAGCGCGTTCATGCTGCTCTACGGCGTCACCTGGGTTTCGCTGATCTGGATGTACTGGACCGAAGTGCGCCGCACCGACGTGATGCACGGCGGCGAGGCGGATGTGCTGCACGGCGGCACGGCGGCCGTGGCCGCAACGAAGTGAACGAACCCCTGAAACAGGAGTAATTCCATGTCACCTGCAAAACTGCGTCCGATTACCGCGACTCCGGGAGCCGCCGGCGGCACCGCCGGCGTACGTCCGGGAGAGCACCAGCGCGGTCCCGACATCGCCGAATGGCATCCCGAGGATGCGCAGTTCTGGGCACGCGAAGGCAGCCGCATTGCGAACCGCAACCTGTGGATCTCGATCCCCAGCCTGCTCTGTGGCTTCGCCGTCTGGCTGATGTGGGGCATCATCACGGTGCAAATGGCCAACGCCGGCTTCCCGTTCGCGCCCGACCAGCTCTTTTCCATCGCCGCCATTTCCGGTCTTTCGGGCGCCACGCTGCGCATCCCGGCGTCGTTCTTCATCCGCATCTGCGGCGGCCGCAACACGGTGTGGCTGACGACCGCGCTGCTGATCATCCCGGCCATCGGTACCGGCATCGCGCTGCAGGACAAGAACACGCCGCTGTGGGTGTTCCAGTTGATGGCCCTGCTGTCCGGCATCGGCGGCGGCAACTTCGCCTGCTCGATGGCCAACATCAGCACCTTCTACCCGAAGCGCCTGCAGGGCACGGCGCTCGGGCTCAATGCCGGTCTGGGCAATTTCGGCGTCACGACCTCGCAGCTGCTGATTCCCGCGGTGATGACGCTGGGCCTGTTCGGTGCGATCGGCGGCGATGCGATTCCGCTGGTGAAGGATTCGGCCACGCTGATCGGCAAGATCGCTGCCGGCACGCCGACCTACGTCCAGAACGCCGGCTTCGTGTGGCTGCTGCTGCTGGTGCCGCTTGCCGTCGTGGGCTGGTTCGGCATGAACAACCTACTCGTCGTGTCGCCCAACATCGGCTCTACCGCCGCCGCGCTGGGCAAGATCCTGATGCTGTACACGCTGGCGCTGGTCGTCGCCGGCATCGGCCTGTATCTCTACCTGCCGGCTCCGACCGGCTCGGGCCTGCTGGCGGGTAACGGCATGTGGATCGTGCTGCCGCTGGTGATCTTCGGCACGCTGTTCGCGATGAAGCTGGTCGCGACCGGCGACATGAAGACCAACCTGAACAAGCAGTTCGGCATCTTCCGCAACAAGCACACCTGGTCGATGACGGCGCTCTATGTCGTCACCTTCGGCTCGTTCATCGGCTTTTCGATGGCGCTGCCGCTGTCGATCACGGTGATCTTCGGCAACACGCACGTGCTCGATGCCGCCACCAACACCTGGGTGCACGCGAAAAACCCGAATGCCCCGTCGGCGTTGATGTATGCGTGGATCGGCCCGTTCGTCGGCGCCCTTATCCGTCCGGTGGGCGGCTGGATCTCCGACAAGCTGGGCGGCTCCATCGTTACCCAGGTGATCTCGATCGTGCTCGTGGCCACCTCCGCAGTGACCGGCTACGTGATGCACCTGGCCTACCAGTCGGCGACGCCGGAGAGCTACTTCCTGGCCTTCATGCTGCTGTTCATCCTGCTGTTCGCCGCGTCCGGCATCGGCAACGGCTCGACGTTCCGCACCGTCGGCTTCGTGTTCGACCGCGATCAGGCCGGCCCGGTGCTGGGCTGGACCTCGGCAGTGGCGGCCTATGGATCCTTCATCGCGCCGGTGGTGATCGGCGGCCAGATCAAGGCCGGCACGCCGGAGAACGCGATGTACGGCTTCGCGGTGTTCTACGCGCTGTGCGTGGTCATCAACTGGTGGTTCTACCTGCGCAAGAACGCCTACATCCGCAACCCCTGATTCCCGTCTTTTTCAAGAACGAACCGCTAACGCAACCCGGATTCACAGGAGCAAGCAATGAGTCATTTTCTCGACCGCCTGAAGTTCTTCGACAAGGTCAAGGACACGTTCGCCGGCGGCCACGGCATCGTCACGAACGAAGATCGCAACTGGGAAGACGCCTACCGCAACCGGTGGCGTCACGACAAGGTCGTGCGCTCGACGCACGGCGTGAACTGCACCGGTGGCTGTTCGTGGAAGATCTTCGTCAAGAACGGCCTGGTGTCGTTCGAGATGCAGCAGACCGACTACCCGCGCACGCGTGAAGACCTGCCGAACCACGAACCCCGTGGTTGCCAGCGCGGCGCGTCGTTCTCGTGGTACCTCTATTCGCCGCACCGCATCAAGCACCCGATGATCCGCGCGCGGTTGCTCGATCTGTATCGTGCCGAGCGCAAGACCGGCAAGGATCCGGTCGAAGCCTGGGCCGCGATCCAGGCCGACAACGCCAAGCGCGACAAGTACATCAAGGTGCGCGGCCTGGGCGGCTTCGTGCGCACCGACTGGCAGGAAGTCAACGAAATCATCGCCGCGGCGAACATCTACACGATCAAGAAGTGGGGTCCGGACCGCATCTACGGTTTCTCGCCGATCCCGGCGATGTCGATGATCTCGTACGCGGCGGGCGCGCGTTACCTGTCGCTGATCGGCGCCGCCTGCGGTTCGTTCTACGACTGGTACTGTGACCTGCCGGCGGCGAGCCCGCAGACCTGGGGCGAGCAGACCGACGTGCCGGAAGCGGCCGACTGGTACAACTCGACGTATCTCATCATCACCGGCGCAAACCTGCCGATGACGCGTACCCCGGACGCGCACTTCGCGACCGAAGTCCGCTACAAGGGCACGAAGATCGTGTCGATGGCGCCGGACTACGCCGAGTACGTGAAGTTCGCCGACCTGTGGATGCCCGTCAAGCAGGGCACCGACGCGGCCGCCTTCCTCGCGATGGGTCACGTCGCACTGAAGGAATACTTCATCGATCGCCAGGAGCCCTACTTCGCCGAATACGCGCGCAAGTACACCGACCTGCCGATGCAGGTGATCCTGCGTCCGTACGGTGACGGCTACGTGTCGGACCGCAACCTGCGGGCGATCGACTTCGAAGGCAGTCTCGGCGAAGCGAACAACCCCGACTGGAAGACGATCGTCTACGACGCGCGCACCAAGACGTATGTCGCGCCGAACGGCTCGATCGGCTTCCGCTGGGGCGAGGAAGGCAAGTGGAACCTGCTGGCGAAGAACGCCGCGACGCAGGACGAGATCGAGGCCGAGTTGTCGTGCATTAATGCCAGCGACGACGTCGTGTCGGTCGGTTTCCCGCACTTCCAGCCCGGCGAACCGGGCCTGCTGTACCGCAACGTCCCGGTGCGCAAGCTGACGCTCGCCTCCGGCGAGAGCGTCTATGTCACCTCGGTGTTCGACATGCAGGTGGCGCAGTACGGCATCGACCGCGGTCTCGGCGGCGCCAACGTCGCCCGTTCGTACGACGACGCGTCGGTTGCCTACACGCCCGCGTGGGCGGCGAAGGTCACCGGCGTCAAGGCGGCGGACATCGAGCGCACCGGCCGCGAATTCGCCGACAACGCGTCGAAGACGCGCGGCAAGTCGATGATCATCATGGGCGCGGCGATCAACCACTGGTACCACAACGACATGCAGTACCGGTCGATCATGAACCTGCTGCACATGTGCGGCTGCGTCGGCCAGAGCGGCGGCGGCTGGGCGCACTACGTCGGCCAGGAAAAGCTGCGGCCGCAGGCTGGCTGGGCGCCGATCGCGTTCGCGACCGACTGGCAGCGTCCGCCGCGCCACCAGAACTCGACGTCGTACTGGTACTTCCACACCGACCAGTGGCGCTACGAGACGGTCGACGCCGACGAGCTGCTGCAGCCGGCTGCGAAGGGCAAGTACAAGGGCTACAAGCTTGCCGACTACAACGTCGTCGCCGCACGCCTGGGCTGGCTGCCGTCGGCGCCGCACTTCAACCGCAACCCGCTCGAGCTCGTCGCCGCGGCCGAGAAGGCCGGCGCGACCGATGAGGCCGGTGTCGCGCAGTACATCGTCGATGAGCTGAAATCCGGCAAGCTCGACGTCGCGTTCGCCGATCCGGACGCACCGGAAAACTGGCCGCGCAACCTCTTCGTCTGGCGCGCGAACCTCATCGGCTCGTCGGCGAAGGGCCACGAGTACTTCCTCAAGCACCTGCTGGGCGCGCAGAACGGCGTGCTGCAGGAAGGCGGCGACGGCGCCGGCACGAAGGAAGTGAAGTGGCACGGCGACGCTCCGGTCGGCAAGCTCGACCTGATGGTGGACATCAACTTCCGTCTCAACTCGACCGGCGCCTACTCGGACATCATCCTGCCGACGGCGACGTGGTACGAGAAGAACGACCTCAACACCACCGACATGCACCCGTTCATCCACCCGCTGTCGGAAGCCGTGACGCCGGGCTGGGAGTCGAAGTCCGACTGGCAGATCTTCAGGACGATCGCGAAGACGTTCTCCGACCTCGCGGAGAAGCACCTCGGCGTCGTCAAGGACATCGTTGCGCTGCCGATGCAGCACGACTCGCCGTTCGAACTGGCGCAGCCGATGGGCGGCATCAAGGACTGGAAGCGCGGCGAATGCGAGCCGGTTCCGGGCAAGACACTGCCGCTGCTCAAGCTCGTCGAGCGTGATTTCGCCAACACCTACCGGAAATACATCGCGCTCGGCCCGCTGATGACGAAGATCGGCAACAACGTCAAGGGCATCGACTGGAACACCGAGCAGGAGTACGAAGAGCTCAAGAAGTGCAACTACACCGTGAAGCTGCCCGGCATCTCGTTCGGCATGCCTTCGCTGGAAGAAGACATTTCGGTCTGCGATGCGGTGATGCGCATGGCCCCCGAAACCAACGGTGAAGTCGCGCACAAGTCGTGGTCGGCGCTGTCGAAAAAGACCGGTATCGATCACCACCACCTGTACGCCGGCCGTCACGAGGACAAGATCACGTTCCGCGACATCCAGGCCCAGCCGCGCAAGATCATCACCGCGCCGACGTGGTCCGGGATCGAATCGGAGACGGTCAGCTACACCGCTGGCTACACGAACATCCACGAGCACATCCCGTTCCGCACGCTGACCGGCCGCGCACACTTCTACCAGGATCACGAGTGGTTCCTCGACTTCGGCGAAGGTTTCTGCGCGTTCCGTCCGCCGGTCGACATGAAGGCGCAGAACGTGATCCCCGATTCGGTGCGCCGCAAGCCGCACCTGACGCTGTCGTGGATCACCCCGCACTCGAAGTGGGGTATCCACTCGTCGTACCAGGACAACCTGCGCATGCTGTCGCTGTTCCGTGGCGGCCCGTACGTGTGGGTGTCGGAAGACGACGCGAAGGAAATCGGCCTCAAGGACAACGACTGGGTCGAGGCGATCAACGCGAACGGCGCGACGATGGCCCGGGCGGTGGTGTCGCAGCGCGTACCGCGCGGCATGGCGCTGATGTATCACGCACAGGAAAAGACGGTGAACGTCCCCGGCTCGCCTTCCACCGGCAAGCGCGGCGGCATCCTCAACTCCGTGACGCGCGTAATCGTCAAGCCGACCAACATGGTCGGCGGCTACGCCCAGCTCGCGTACAGCTTCAACTACTACGGCACCGTCGGTTGCCAGCGTGACGAGGTGGTGGTGCTGCACAAGGTCGCCGATCAGGACATCGACTGGCTTGAACGGCCGCTGACCGCTGAGCGGGAAGAACAACGCAATCCGGTCGGAGTCGGACCCCGGTGAATTCGTAGCTCGGGCGTAGGGCGGATGAGCCGCGTAGCGGCGCTATCCGCCGCATGACGGGCATGGCCCCGCGGCGGAAGGCGCTTCGCTTTTCCGCCCTACCTCACCTGCGACGAAATAGCCCGCATCCGGCCAACAAGGCAAAAGGAACTGGAGATATAAATGAAAATACGCGCGCAATTCGCGATGGTGTTCAACCTGGACAAGTGCATCGGTTGCCATACCTGCTCGGTGACCTGCAAGAACGTCTGGTCGAACCGCAAGGGCATCGAATACGCCTGGTTCAACAACGTTGAATCCAAGCCCGGCATCGGCTACCCGAAGCAGTGGGAAAACCAGGAAAAGTGGAAAGGCGGCTGGGAGAAGGTCAACGGCAAGCTCGAACTGAAGGCCGGCGGCCGGCTGAAGAAGATCGTGCAGATTTTCGCCAACCCGAACATGCCGGAGATCGACGACTACTACGAGCCCTTCACCTACGATTACGCCCGGCTGCAGAACGCGCCGCTGTCGGAAGCCACGCCGACCGCTCGCCCGGTGTCGCAGATCACCGGCCAGAAGATGGACAAGATCACCTGGGGGCCGAACTGGGAAGACGACCTCGCCGGCGAATTCGCCGCGCGCGCGCAGGACGCCAACTTCGCGAACATGCAGAAGGAGATGTACAAGCAATTCGAGAACACCTTCCACCTGTACCTGCCGCGCATCTGCAATCACTGCATCAACCCCGCCTGTGTCGCGTCCTGCCCGTCCGGCGCGATGTACAAGCGCGAGGAAGACGGCATCGTGCTCGCCGACCAGGACCGCTGCCGCGGCTGGCGGATGTGCATCTCCGGCTGCCCGTACAAGAAAGTGTTCTTCAACTGGGAATCGTCGAAGGCCGAAAAGTGCATCGGCTGCTACCCGCGCGTCGAATCCGGCCTGCCGACCGTGTGCTCGGAATCCTGCGTCGGCCGCATCCGTTACAACGGCATCATCCTCTATGATGCCGACAAGCTGCTGGACGCCGCTTCGACCAACAACGAGCAGGACCTGTACAAAGCCCACCTCGATCTCTTCGTCGACCCGTACGATCCGACCATCATCGCGCAGGCGCTGAGGGACGGCGTGCCGCAAACCTGGATCGACGCCGCGCAGAAATCCCCGATCTACAAGATGGCGGTCGAGTGGAAGATCGCGTTCCCGCTGCACCCCGAGTTCCGCACGCTGCCGATGATCTGGTATGTGCCGCCGCTCTCGCCGGTGCAGTCGCAGATCGACCAGAAGAAGCTGCCGACCGAAGCCGACGGCGTGATCCCGAAGGCCGAAGCGATGCGTCTGCCGGTGCAGTACCTCGCGAACCTGCTGACCGCGGGCAAGACCGAATACATCACGGGGGCACTCAACCGCCTGCTGGCGATGCGCTCCTACATGCGCTCGATCCATGTCGAAGGCAAGCCGGACGTCGGACCGCTGACGCGCGCCGGCATCGACGAGAACATCGCGAAGGAGATGTACCGCTATCTGGCGATCGCGAACTACGAGGACCGCTTCGTCGTGCCGACTGCGCACGAGGAAATCCGCCTCGACGACTACCATGGCTTCCAGGGCCAGAACGGTTTCACGTTCGGTAACGATTCCTCGACCGGCATGACGCGCAACTCGCTGTTCCCGGAGCGCCGCAAGGAGAGCGCCGAGTCGCGCGAACCCGCCCCGCTCGCCGGCCCGCGCGACTAAAGGAGATGACGATGAAAATTTTCAGACTGCTTTCCGCCCTCCTCGACTACCCGAACGACGAGTTCCTCGCGGCGCTGCGCGAAATGGCTGGCAATGACGTCCACGCCTTCGTCAATGGTCTCGACGAAGAAAACGTCCTCGACGCCGACGAAGCGGGCCAGGTTGCGGAATTCATCACCGCGATGCTTGCTGCCGAGCCGCTCGAACTGCAGGGCAACTATGTCCAGTGCTTCGATCTCACCGCCGAGCACAGCCTGCACCTGACCCACCACCTGTTCGGCGAGGAGAAGACGCGCGGACCCGCCCTGATCGATCTGGGCGAGTTCTACCGCAGCTACGGGCTGAAGGTCGACGAGAAGGAACTGCCGGACTACCTGCCGGTGATGCTCGAGTTCGTATCGACGATCGGGCTCGACGAGGCGCGGGTGTTCCTCGCCGACGTCGCGAAGGTGCTGAAAGTGCTCGCCGACAACCTGGAAAAATCCGGCAGCGATCACGCGAAGCTGGTCCGGATCATCGAGAAACAGGGCAGCCTCGCTCGCCTGGCCGCCTGAGGAGATACCATGAATCTGCAAAACTTCTTTTTCGGGGTGTACCCCTACATCGCGCTGACGGTGTTCATTGTCGGAAGCTGGATCCGTTACGACAACGAGCAATACACGTGGAAGACCGACTCGTCGCTGCTGCTGTCCAAGCGCTACATGTGGGTCGCGAGCAACCTGTTCCACGTCGGCATCCTGGCCATCTTCGGCGGCCATTTCGCCGGCCTGGTGCTGCCCCATGCGATGTGGATCGCGCTCGGCTTCTCCGATCTCGACCACCAGTGGCTCGCGATCGTCGCCGGCAGCGTGTTCGGCACGATGTGCCTGATCGGCGGCAGCATCCTATGGTTGCGCCGCATGTTCAACGCGCGCGTGCGTGCGGCGAGCCGTACGATGGACGTCTTCATCATCACTTGGCTGATGATCACGCTGCTGCTGGGCTTGTCCACGCTGCCGACCTCGATCGGCCATGCGAACCATGGCAACCCGGGCGTGATGCTGGCGCTGTCGGGCTGGGTGCAGAGCGTGCTGACGCTCAATCCGCAGCCGGCGCTGCTCGATAACGTCGAACCGGTGTTCCGCCTGCACATGTTCTTCGGCATGACGGTCTTCCTGCTGTTCCCGTTCTCGCGCCTCGTCCATATCTGGACCGCGCCGATCAACTATCTGGGTCGTGCCTACCAGATCGTGCGGACCAAGCGGCAGGTCAAGGCAGCCTGAATCCAGACAGTCTGGCTCTAAGTCGAAAGTAGTACCGGGCAGCACATTTTTGTGCTGCCCGCTCTTGCTCGAGAAGGACTTGCATCGTAGTCTGCTAGCCTTCTTTCGCAATGAGCGTTCATGCTGCGTCTGCGCAACAGTCTGGCCACCAAGATCACCGGCATTCTGCTGGTGTTTTTTCTCGTCGCACTCACCGCGATCGGCCTGACGCTGTTCATCTCCTGGCAACTCGAAGGGGCTGCCGCCGCGATCAACGATGCCGGCAGTCTGCGGATGCGAGCCTATCGCATCGACCACCTGCTGGCGCGCGGCTCGGCCGCGACCTCGAACGATCAGGTCGCCTTTGCCGCTTCCCTGAAATCTGAACTCGACGACTTCGAACGGGTGCTCGGCGAACTTCGCCGCGGCGACCCGCACCGGCCGCTTTTCATTCCGCGCGACAACGACATTCCCGCGGACCTCGACGACATGGCTGAATTCTGGTCATTGCATCTGCGCCCGGTGCTTACCGATCTGATTACCGTACCCGACCCCGTGCGCCGCCGCGCGGGTCTGCCCGAATTCGATCGCACCGTCAAAAACTTCGTCGCCGGGATCAACGAAGTCGTGCTCAAGATGGAGCGCAGCTACGCCCGCAATACCGATATCCTGCGCGCCTCGCAAGTGTCCCTGATCGCGCTGGCGATCATCGGTACGCTGGTTTTGATCCGTTTCTTTTTCGTGCTGGTGATCCAGCCGGTGTGCGAACTGCAGGACGGCATGAAGCGCATGGAGGAGGAGGATTTCAACGCCCGCGTACCGGTGCTCGCGAGCGATGAATTCGGCGAACTGTCGGAAGGCTTCAACCGCATGGCGGTCCACCTGCAGGGGCTCTACGCCACGCTCGGAGAGCGGGTCGCGGCAAAGACGCGCAGCCTTGAGGAAAAGAACCGCGAACTCGAAATCCTCTACGATATCGGCGCTTTTCTGCGTGAGCCCAATGACGTGGACAGCCTCTGCCGGGGCTTTTTGCGGCGCGTCCAGGGGACGTTCGGGGCCGCTGCGAGTTCGGTGCGCTTGCTCGACAGCGGCTCCGAGAATCTCTGCCTGACCGTGCACAACGGACTCGACCGCGATTTCATCGAACGCGAGGCGGTGCTCCAATGCGGCGAATGCCTGTGCGGCGAAGCGGTGAGGCGCGGGACATCACTGGTGTCCGAATTGAGCGCCCCGGATCCGTCCCTGACGCTGTGGGTATGCCGGCGGGCGGGTTTCCAGGTCATCACGGCCACGGCGGTTACCGCGAACAAACAGACCCTCGGCATCTACAATTTATATTTCGCCGACGCCCGGTCCCTTTCCGACTCCGACCGGCTGCTGCTCGAAACGCTGGGCCAGCAGTTGGGCATCGCGATCGAGAATCAGCGCCTGCAGGCGAGCGGGCGCGAACTGGCCGTGTCGGAGGAGCGCAACCTGCTCGCGCGCGAACTGCACGATTCGATTGCACAAGGTCTCGCCTTCATGAACTTGCAAGTGCAGATGCTGGAGGACGCGCTCGACCGCAATGAGGCCGGCCAAGCGCGCGACACGCTGGCGATGCTGCGCCAGGGCGTGCAGGAGAGCTATGACGACGTGCGCGAACTGCTGGTGCATTTCCGCACGCGCGTCGAAAAACAGGACTTGGGCCTGGCGATCACCGCGACCCTGCGACGCCTGGCCGAACAGACCGGCATCGCTACCGACCTCGACGTGCTGGGTGATGCGGCTCCGCTCGATGCGGAAGCCGAGACCCAGGTTCTCTATATCGTTCAGGAAGCGCTGTCGAACGTGCGCAAGCACGCGAATGCCCGATCCGTGAAAGTGGTGATCCGCCGCGGCGTCGACGGACTTTCGGTGGTCGTTCGCGACGACGGCGTCGGTTTCGATGAAACCGACCGCAGCACCGCGGCGCAGGAAGCCCACATCGGGCTCGAAATCATGAGGGAGCGGACGCTGCGCATCGGCGGGCGATTCTCGATACGTTCCGCACGCGGCAAAGGCACCGAAATCCGCGTCGAACTTTCCCGCACCAAAAAGGAAAGCCTCATCGATGCCTGATCCGATCCGCGTTCTCCTGGTCGACGACCACGCCCTTTTCCGCAGCGGTATCAAGTCGCTGCTGCAGCGCCATGCGGAGTTCGAAATCGTCGGCGAGGCCGGAGACGGCATGGAGGGGGTCAAGCGCGCCGGCCAACTCAAGCCCGATGTCGTGCTGCTCGACCTGCACATGCCCGGCCTGTCGGGGCGTGACGCCGCCGCGATGATGGCGGAAGAGTCGCCGGGTTCGCACGTCCTGATGCTCACGGTGTCGGAAGATGCCGAGGATCTCATCGAAACCTTGCGCGCGGGAGCCTGCGGCTATCTTCTCAAGAATATCGAGGCCGACGCGCTGATCGCGGCCATCAACAAGGCAGCCGCGGGCGAATCCGTGATCTCGCCGCAGATGATGGGGAAACTTCTGAAAGGCGTACGCGGCGAACTGCCGCCGAAAACCGCGGTCCAGACGGTGGTCGCATCGGAACTCAACAAGCTGTCCCCGCGCGAGCGCGAAATCCTCACTTTCATTGCGCGCGGGCAAAGCAACAAGGAAATCGCGCGCCAGCTCGAATTGGCTGAAAGTACCGTCAAGATCCACGTACAGAACATCCTGCGCAAACTCAACCTGACGAGTCGCGTGCAGGCCGCGGTTTTTGCCGTTGAACAGGGAATCGTGCAGGATTCCGAGGGCTGATGCGCAGTTGACGGAGAATCGATTGGAAACATCAGGCCCTTCACGTCTCACTATATTCGGTCGCGCGGTACTCCCTTTTGCGTTGATTCCGCCCTTCATGATCGTCTTGGCGATGCGCGATCACCCCGGGATCTACCGCGTGAACCCGGCGTCGTCGAATTGGGAATGGGCTGCGCTGCTGGTTTTTGCCGCCGAAATAGCCTCGGTCCACCTCTTCGCCGGAATGTTGCGTCTCACGACTCCCGTCGACAAACCGCGTCCGGCGCCCGGACAGGCTTACCTGATCGCCGCGCGCGCTGCGTCCCCGCTCTGGGCGTCGGCAATCGTCCTTGCGATTCCAAGCCTCGCCGCACTCGTCGCGGTGCATCTGCTCGCACATTTCGTCGCGCTGCGCACCCTTTATCGCGATATCCGCAGGGAGCTGCAAATCGGGGGCGATCTCGAGGCGCTGCACGTGACATACATGGTATACAGCGTCGCCGTGGTCCTCTGGATACCGCTCATGGTGATGATTTTCGTCTCCGTTGCACAAGCGTGAATTCCGATGGGTCGCGCCCGGTCAGGCGGCAGCAACGCCCACCCATACCCTGCCGAGCGCGGGCAAATTCTGCATCACCGGCGTCCTTGTCCTCGATCAAGGAACTCATTAGACACCTTCATTAGTACGTCGCACGAAGGAATATGACGTTTGTTGTAACAGCATGTTACTGTGCGCTCTGCCACTCTCCCGGCAAGAGAGCAGGCCTCAGCGAATATTGATCATCTTGTAGAACGGAGTCGACCACATGAGCCAGGATCAAAACCAGGATCAAAAGCTTGACGGCCAGCCGGACCCCGGCCGTCGAAAATTCCTCAATACCGCAGCATTTACCGGTCTTGCCGGGGCCGGGCTAGCGGTCGGACTGTCCGCGTGCAAACAGGAGCAGGCGCCGTCCGCCGCGCCCGCGGCTGCGGCGCCTGCCGAAGCCGCGCCTGCCCACGAGGTCGGCAAGTATGAAGTCGCGCCTGGTCAGCTCGATACCTATTATTCATTCTCGAGTGGCGGCCACTCGGGCGACGTGCGCATCTACGGTCTGCCGTCCGGGCGCCAGCTGAAAAGCATCCCGGTGTTCAACATGGACTGCATGGTCGGCTGGGGCATCACCAACGAATCGAAGGCGATCATCGGCACCAAGCCCGACGGCAGCGTGAAGTATCGGACCGGCGACACCCACCACGTGCACCCGTCGTATACCGACGGCACCTATGACGGCAAATACCTCTGGGTGAACGACAAGATCCACGGTCGGCTCGCCCGCGTGCGTCTTGACACGATGGAGTGCGACAAGATCACCGAGTTGCCAAACGTCCAGGGCTTTCACGGCACGTTCCCTGACAAGCGCGACCCGGTCGATCCCGCGATCAACCACACCACGCGCGTCTTCTGCGGCACGGAATTTTCGATTCCGCTGCCGAACGACGGGCACGGCCTCGACGACGTCGCCGCATACCGTTCGGTGTTTTCATGCGTCGACGCGGAATCGATGGAAGTACGCTGGCAGGTGCTGATCGACGGTAACTGCGACCTCGTCGCCGGTTCGTACGACGGCAAGCTTGCCTGCACGAACCAGTACAACATCGAAATGGGTGTCCACTACGAAGAAACGATGGCCGCCGAGTGGGATGCGTGCCTGTTCTTCAACATCGCGCGCATCGAGGAAGCAGTCAAGGCGGGGAAAGTCACCTACATCGGCGATTCCAAGGTCCCCGTGGTCGACGGCCTGAGGGCGTCGAACGCCGATCCGAAGACCGCGCTGACCTGCTACGTGCCGATTCCGAAGAACCCGCATGGTGTCAATATCAGCCCGGACGGAAAATACTACGCCTGCTCGGGCAAGCTTTCTCCGACAGCGACCGTGATCTCCCATGAGCAGATCCTGAAATGGTTTGAGGGCGGCGTGAAGGAAGCGCGCGAATGCGTCGTCGCCGAGCCGGAAATCGGCCTTGGCCCGCTGCACACCGGTTTCGACAACAAGGGCAATGCGTACACCACGCTGTTCCTTGACAGCCAGATCGTCAAGTGGAACGTCGAAGCAGCGATCAAGTCGTATCAAGGCGACAAGACCGCTACTCCGGTCGTCGACCGGATCGATGTGCACTACCAGCCGGGCCACGGCTTCACGTCGATGGGCGAGACCAAAGAGGCGGACGGCAAGTACTTCATCTCGGACAACAAGTTCTCCAAGGACCGCTTCCTGCCGGTCGGTCCGCTGCATCCGGAAACGGCACAGATGATCGACATCAGCGGCGACAAGATGATGCTGGTCGCCGACCATTCGGTGACGTCCGAACCACACGATTCGATCGTCATCCGGCGCGACATCATCAAGACGCGCCAGGTGTACACCCTCGACGAATTCCCGAACGCGGTGAAGGATCCGAAGGAATCCGGCGTGTTCCGCGAAGGCAAGAAAGTCACGGTCAAGCTGACGAGCCAGGCGCCCGCTTACAGCCTGCGCGAATTCAGGGTCAAGAAGGGTGACGAAGTGACGATCATCCTGACCAACCACGACAAGGTCGAGGACTTGACTCACGGCTTCGCCATCCCGAAGCACGACATCAATTTCGTCGTCAGCCCGCAGGAAACGAAGTCGGTCACGTTCATCGCCGACAAGCCCGGCGTGTACTGGTGCTACTGCACCCACTTCTGTCACGCGCTGCATCTGGAAATGCGCAGCCGCATGATCGTCGAGGCGTAAGCTTTCCGATCTTGCATGACCTGCCGGAGACTCGTCGTCTCCGGCAGTATCAATACTCCCACACGTCTGAACCGGAAGCGCGCTGGTGCTCGAGACCCCCGAACGAGCGTTGTTTTTCCTGGTATTTCAGCAGTCGTTAATTTATTAATTGACCAGGAACAATTACACAGGGAATAGGGTTTTTTACACTGCGCCCTAAACCCCTCCAAACGGTAAGCATCATGAAATTCCCCGCTGTATTTCGTAGCATCCTGCTGTCCCTCGCCCTGGTCCTGCCTGCATCCGTCGCCCTCGCCGACGCGTATGAGGCGAACCTTCCGGACGAACTCGGCACTTCGCCCAAGATGTGCGACTACGTGCCCTGTGCGGAAGTGTTGCCGGGCGCGACGTCCTTCTCGGAACGCAAGGGACAGCCGCCGTACGTCGAGGGTTACGCTGAAGAAAACGGCCAGAAGCGCAAGATCGGCTACGTGATGCTGTCGACCGACATCACCGATACCCCCGCGTACTCCGGCAAACCGGTCGTCACGCTGATTGGCATGGACACCGCGGGTCGCTTTACCGGCGTGAAGGTGCTGAAGCATTCCGAACCGATCCTCCTGCTCGGGATTCCGGAATCGGCACTGATCGGCTTCAACCAGCAATACCTCGGCAAGTTCGTCGGCGACAACATCGAGATCGGCCAGTCCCGTCCAGAGGAGAACCTCATCGGCCTCGACGCGATCTCCGGCGCGACGGTCACCGTGATCGCCCAGAACCAGGTGATGATGACCTCCGGGACGAACGTCGCCCGCCAGGTCGGCATCCTCAAGCCGACGGTGCGCGAACCGGCGAAGTTCGTCCAAACCGGCGTCAAGCCCGACTGGACGAAGCTGGTGAATGAAGGCAGCGTCCAACGCCTCGTCGTGACTCCGGAACAGGTCGGACTGCCGCGCGGCGGCAAGCCGTTCATCGATCTCTGGTTCGGGTACCTCAATCAGCCGGACGTCGGCCGCGCCGTTCTCGGCGACGGCCCGTGGCGCAGCCTGATGAGCCGCCTGAAGGAAGGCGAGCACGCACTGTTCGTGATTCGTGCCGGGGGGATCGAATCCTTCAAGGGCTCGGGTTTCGTCCGGGGCGGCATCTACGATCGCGTCCAGGTCCGCCAGGGCGCGGACTCCTTCACGTTCCGCGACCTCGACGCGGTCAATCTTTACGGTCTCGAAGCGGCCGGCGCACCGGCATTCAACGAGTCGTCGATTTTCATCATCCGCTCGAAAGCTTTCTCCGCAGCCTACCCGTGGAAATTCGTGTTCCTCGGCAACCGCGTCGACCGTGCGACCGGCACGCGCAGCTTTGTGAACTTCGACTCCGAATACTGGCTGCCGGAAATCTACCTCGAAGGCGGCCGCCCCGAAGTCATCAAGCCCGATGCGCCGTGGGTCCGCGTGTGGAAGGCGCGCGCCATCGAAATCGGCCTGTTTGCGGCGCTGCTGGTCGCCGTCGGCACGCTCTACGGGTTCCGCGACCGCCTCACCCGTCGTGCCAGCCGCAACAACAAGTGGCCGGTCAACATCTTCAAGTACAGCGCCTGGCTCATCAGCATCGGCTTTGTCGGATTCGGCCTGCTCGCGCAACCGTCGATCACGCAGGTGCTGACATGGTTCCACGCCCTGCTGTTCCAATGGACGTGGGAATTGTTCCTCACCGATCCGTTCATCTTCCTGTTCTGGATCTTCATCATCGTGACGGTGTTCATGTGGGGACGCGGGCTGTTCTGTGGCTGGCTGTGCCCGTTCGGTTCGCTGTCGGAATTGCTGTACAAGGTCGGCGGCGCGGTGGGGCTCAAGCGCTTCCAGTTCCACCTGTCGCGGAAGTGGCATGACCGTCTGAAGTGGGTGAAGTACGGAGTGTTTTTCAGCCTGCTCGCCGTGTCCTTCTTCTCGATGGGGCTCGCCGAGAAGCTCGCCGAAATCGAACCGTTCAAGACGACCTTCCTTGTCGGAATGTTCAACCGCAGCTGGCCCTATACGCTCTTCGCGGCCGGCCTGCTCGGCCTGTCGATTTTCACCGAGCGCCCCTTCTGCAAGTACCTGTGCCCGCTCGGCGCATCGCTCGCGATGCCGTCGACGTTCCGCTGGTTCGGCCTCGACCGCAAGCAGGAATGCAGCGGCTGCAAGGCCTGCGCGGTGGGCTGCGGCTCGCTGGCGATCGACGCGAATGGACGCATCGATCACCGCGAATGCCTGCACTGCCTCGATTGCATGGTGCTCTATACGGATTGCCATGCGTGTCCGCCGCTGTCGCAGGAACGCAAGCGCCGTACCAAGGCCGGCTTGCCGCTGACCCCGATCGGCACCGACGGTTACTATATTCCGATCAAGCCGGTGTCCGCCGACAAGGCGCAAGCGGCCTGATCGCTGCAAGATGTGGAGAGTCCGAAATGGTTAATCCGACAATGCCCACCGATCCCGCCAAGCCGCCTTACGCGGACCATGAAGGCGTGATCGGCCACCTTGCCGCAGAAATATGGGATCACCTCTGGCCGTGGAGCCGCGCCGGTTTCCAGCAGCAGCGCGCAGTCCAGGCCGCCGGCCTGGCCCTTGCCGTTGCCGCCAGCCTCGTCTGGGTGCTCGCGGCGATGGGCCAGCTTCACGCCGGTGCGGTCATCGGCTGGTGGTTCGGCTGGAGCGTGTTCGAAGTCGTCGTGCGCCTCGGCTCGAAGCCGTACGTCAAGGAAGGGCCGTGGTGGGGGCGGCGCTATCGTGTCGCGAACACGATGGACATGATCTGCTACGTCGGTTTCAAGAACCTCCTGATCGGCGCGGCTCTCTTCATTGCGCTGAAGTCGCTCGGCCTGCCTGTGCTGTGAGCCGGCCAAGAGTGCAATGAAGCTGCTTTTCGGAGCCCGCGCCGCGGCGCGGCTGGCACTGCTCGCGCTGTTCCTCGGCGGCTCGGCGCATGCGGCAACCTGGAAACTCATGCCGGGAGAACCGGTGCAGCCGGCAATCGACCGCGCTGCCGCGGGCGACACGATCACCCTCGCCCGCGGCCATTACCCAGGCGGACTGCGGATCGACAAGCCGCTCACGCTGCGCGGCATCGACCGCCCCACGCTCGACGCGGGCGGGGTCGGGGACGTCATCCGCATCACCGCACCGGACGTGACGATCGAAGGCCTCATCCTGTCGAACTCCGGGGACAAACTGGGCGAACAGAACGCGGGCATCTATATGAAAGCGGGCGCCGAGCGCGCGGTGGTGCGTAACTGCGACCTCACGTACAACCTGTTCGGAGTGTGGATCGAGGGCGTCAAGGACGTCGTGATCGAGGGGAACGTGATCACCGGCAAGCGCGATTACCGGTCCGCGAGCCGCGGCAACGGCATCCAGCTCTACAACACGACCGGGGCGAGAATCCGCAACAACCACGTCAGCTTCGTCCGCGACGGCATCTATGTCGACGTCTCCCACCATGCGGAATTCGTCGGCAATCGCATCCACGACGTCCGCTACGGGACGCATTACATGAATTCGAACGACAACCGCTGGGAGGACAACGAGTCCTATCACAACCGCGGCGGACTCGCGCTGATGATGGCGCGCCGGCAGATCGTCCGGAACAACCGCGCGTGGGGCAATTCCGACCACGGTATCATGCTGCGCACGCTGCAGGACTCGGTCGTCGAAGGCAACATCGTCGCCGGCAATCAGCGTGGTTTCTTCATCTACGACGCCGAATTCAATGTGCTGCGAAACAACCTCGTCGTCGACAACGTCGTCGGCACGCACCTGTGGGCTGGCTCGAAGCACAACCAGGTCGAGGGCAACGATTTCATCACGAATCGCGAGCAGGTCCGCTACGTCGCGGCGCGCGACGAATTGTGGGGCGTCAAGGACGGCAATTACTGGAGCAATTATCTTGGCTGGGACCGCAATGGCGACGGCCACGGCGACGTGCCGTACGAGGCCAACGACATGGTCGATCGCCTGTCCTGGCAGCACCCGATGATGAAACTTCTGCTCGCCAGCCCCGCGGTTCAGACGTTGCGTCTCGTCGGCCAGCAGTTCCCGCTGCTGCGCGCCCCGAGCATCGTCGACCCGAAGCCGCGCATGCGGCCAGAACACGAGAACTGGAGCAAATGGCGTGACAAGCACTACCCCGCCGCGCGCTGAGCGCAGCAGCGCCGGCCCGGCCGCGATCGTCGCGGTGCGTGGCGCGACCAGGCATTACGGTGCGGTTCATGCCGTTGACGGCGTCGACCTCGACGTCGGCCGCGGCGAGCTGTTCGGGCTGATCGGGCACAATGGCGCGGGCAAGAGCACGCTGTTCAAGATGATGCTCGGACTGGTCCCCCTGACCTCCGGCGACATCCGCATCGACGGCGCGCCGGTGAGCGGCGGCGGCTTTCGCGCCGTGCGGCGCAAGATCGGTTATCTGCCGGAAAACGTCGTGCTGTACGACAACCTCACCGGCCTCGAGACGCTGCAGTTCTTCGCCCGCCTCAAGCGCGTGCCGGCGAGCGCGTGCGCGCCGGTCCTCGAGCGCGTCGGCCTCATGCACGCGGCCAGGCGGCGCGTCCGGGAATACTCGAAAGGCATGCGCCAGCGGCTCGGCTTCGCGCAGGCCCTGCTCGGCCACCCGCAGCTCCTGTTCCTCGACGAGCCGACCAACGGCCTCGATCCCGAAGCGATCCGCGAGTTCTACCTGATCCTGCGCGGCCTCAAGGCCGACGGCGTGACGATGATCCTGACCTCGCACATCCTCGCCGAGATCCAGGAGCGGGTCGATCGGCTGGCGATCATGGCGGCCGGCAAGGTGCAAGCGATCGGCACGGTGCAGGCACTGCGCGAGAAGATGGACCTGCCGCTGTGGTTTCACGTGCGGCTGCCGCGGGCCGATTTCGAGCGCGTCCGCACGGTGCTGGGGCATCTGCCGGTCACCGCGGTCGAAGCGCGCGAGGATCACGTCGCCGTGCAATGCCGGCGCGACGCGAAGATGCTCGTGCTGCAGGCACTCGCGTCGCTCGGCGACAAGGTGCTCGACCTTCACGTCCACGAGCCGTCGCTCGAAGACGTGTTCTTCGGTTTTTCGGATTAGGCCCATGGAACTGCGACAGGTCGGCACGATCGCCGGCAAGGAATTCTGGGACCGCATCCGCAACCGCTGGGTGCTCGCGGTGGCACTCGTATTCACGGTGTTCGCGCTGGTGATCGCGTATTTCGGCGGCGCGCAGCAGGGCGCGGTCGGGTTTCGTTCGATCGGCGTGACGATCGCGAGTCTCGTGAGCCTCGTGATCTACCTGATCCCGCTGATCGCGCTAGTGCTCGGCTTCGATGCGATCGTCGGCGAGCGCGAGCGCGGTTCGCTCGACCTGCTGCTGTCGATGCCGATCACTCGCTTCGAGCTGCTGCTCGGCAAATATCTCGGCCTCGCGGCGGCGCTCGCTTTTTCGACGATTGCCGGCTTCGGCCTCGTTGCCGTCGTGCTGTCGGCGCAACTCGACCTCCCCGCGCTGTTCCATTATTTCGGCTTCATGGCGAGCTCGGTGCTGCTCGGAATGGCTTTTCTGAGCATCGCGGTAATGCTGTCGGTGTTCGCTGCCGACCGTACCCGCGCCTCCGGCCTCGCGATCGCGGCCTGGTTCTTCTTCGTGCTGGTGTTCGACTTGCTGCTGCTCGGCGCCCTGGTCGTCACGGGCGGCAGCTACGGCGGCGAGATTTTCCCGTACCTACTGCTGCTCAACCCCGCCGATGTGTTCCGCATCCTCAACATCTTCACGCTCGACGACGTCCGCACGCTGTACGGACTCGCCACCGTTTTCCCCCGCACGCTCGCAGAGCCCTGGCTGCTCGGCCTGGTGATGCTGGCATGGATCGTGACACCGCTCGCTGTCGCCACCTGGAGATTTCGCAAATGAACGCGCAAAGACGCCCGCACGCCAATCCGCTACGCAGCTCACTCGTACGCCACCTGCTCGTTGTCTGTTTTGCCGCGACCCTGCTCGCCGCGTGCGGGAAAACCAATGGGCCTGCTCCGCTCGTCCCGGTCGAGATCGACCGCAGCACCTCCTGCACGCTCGACGGCATGTTGCTCGCCGACTACCCGGGACCGAAAGCGCAGATTCACTACGCCGACCGCACTGAACCCGATTTCTTCTGCGACACGGTGGAAATGTTCGCGATCTACTTCAAGCCGGAGCAGGTGAGGCAGGTGCGCGCACTGTTTGTCCAGGACATGGGCAAGGCTGACTGGGCCGAACCGCGCGACCACTGGATCGACGCGAAAGCCGCTTGGTACGTCCACGGCAGCTCGCGTCACGGTTCGATGGGGCCGACGATCGCTTCGTTCGCGCTCGAAGGGGACGCGCAGAAATTCGCCACAGAGCATGGCGGCAAGGTCCTCGCATTTGCCGACGTCACGCCTGCCATGGCAATACTGGACGGCGGCGTGCTCCATGACCAGGGTATGTGACCATGGCGAATTTCTACGACGACTTTGAGCCTGAAGACGCGATCCAGCTCGAACAGCTCTCGCGCCTGATCTACGAACTGCGCGAGAACCGCAGCACCATCCTGAAAGGCTACGGCGTGGCGGACGAGATCGCGCTGCTCGAGCAGATCTACACCGGCGCGGTTCCGGAACATCCCGCCTATGAACACTACCTCGGTGCGCGCATCCTCTCCGACACCCGCGAGACGGTACGCGCGATGCTTGCTGAATGCCTGAAGGAGGTCGGTCGCAAATGAGCCTGCACATCGAACTCGCGGCAGCCATCGAAAAGGACTTCGGGGAACGGCTCGCAGTGCCCGTCGAGCAGAAACAGGACGCACTGATCGCGACCCTCGAAAACGGCGTCACGCTGACCATCCGCTACGCCGCGCCCGACGCCTATTCGCTGCGCTGGACATACGGCGACGCCGAAGCCGGTATCGACACCGCCCCGCTGCACCGCGACCTTGCAAGTTTTCCAAACCACCTTCACGACGCCGGCGGTCAGGTGCACGCCGATCCGGTGACGCGTCCCGACCGGGCTCCCGTCGATAACGTCGCACAACTGATTCACGCGCTGCTCGACAATCCCATGCTGGGAATCGAGAGCGAACCCTGAGCCGTGCGCCTGCCTGCAGGAGCGGGCGCACCCCGCTGCTGCAGCCAAAAAAAAGGGGGGGCGATTGGATCGCCCCTCATTTGCTGCCGGCCGTCACGCAGGGCGCGACGACCGTGGTTCCTCGTCGAACTCAGCTCGACTTTCCAACCATGTAATCGACGGCTGCCTTGACTTCCTCGTCGGTCAGCGAAGCACCGCCGCCGCGCGGGGGCATCATGCCTTTCGAGCCAGTGAAACCTTCGAGTGCGTGCTTGTAAAGGGTGTCCTTGCCCTGGGCGATACGCGGGCCCCAGTCGGCCTTGTCGCCCGGCTTCGGTGCGCCGGCCACACCTGCTGCATGGCACAGCGAACACGTCTTGTTATAGACGCTGGCCCCGTTTGCTGCCGACGCGACCGGTGCGGCCGGGGCTGCTGCGGGTGCTTCGGAAGCAGCCGGTGCTGCAGGAGCCGCCGGAGCTTCCGATGCAGGCGGAGTCACTGGCGCCTCGGGTGCGGCAGGGGCTGCTGCGGGTGCGGGGGTCGTCGCGGGGGCTGCAGGAACGTCGCTTTCCTTTTGTCCGCAGGCGGACAAAAGGGCGGCGAGCGATGCTGCAAGAATCACTGTGGATTTTCTCATTATAATCTCCTGTTATATGGGGATGAATATTTGCATTGCCCCGAATTAAAACCCGTGATCCTATCGTGTACGTATGCGATCCAGGTTGATGTAAATCAAGTCGGAAAATTCTATTCAAGCGCTCCAGTCGGGGCCTCGTCAACCCTACAACTTTTCCAGTCATCTCGCGCAATTGATGTGTATCGTGGAGTGAAAGCGCGTGGGACCGAAATTGATCCCGAACCGTTGTGAGCCTCCCGGATGAATGCCAGCCGCCTGCAACCGCAGCATATCCGTCCCGTGCAAATCGCCACGGCGGTGGGCGAGGGTTTGCGCGTATTCCTGTCGGCGCCGCTGATCAGCGTCGTGTACGCCGGAACTTTCATGCTTGCAGGCCTCGGACTGTTGGGCGCGCTGGCGAGCCTCGGGTTCGGCCCCATGGGACTACCGCTTATTGGCGGATTCATGCTCATCGCCCCAGGCCTGCTGGCCGGATTTTTTGCGATTTCAAGGGTGCGCCGCAGGGGTGGCAAACCGGGGATTCGAGACATCGCCGCCGGGTTTGTGAATACGCCGCGGGATCTTTGGGGCTTGATGCTGGTTTGCGGCTTCGTATTCGTGATCTGGATGACCGACGCCGGCATCCTGTACAGTTTCATGGTCGGTGACAACAGTTCCGGCTGGAGTTTGCTGCTTCCGCTGTCGGGCACTGTGCTGCGGTTTCATCTCGGGGTGTCGATCGCAGGAGGATTTTTCGCGCTGATCGTGTTCTTCGTCACCGCGTACGCGGTACCACTGCTGATCGAGCGCCGGGCCGGCCTCGTCGTTGCGGTCAATGCGAGCGTTCGTGCGGTTTTCCACAGCCTTGTCGCGAACATGCTGTGGGCTTTCGTCCTCGCGTCGACGATCATGCTGTCGATTGCGATACCCCTGCTCCTCACGGCGGCCCTTCCCGTGATGGCTTACGCCAGCGAATCGATCTACCGCAAGGTCTTCCCGACCGCGACGCCGACGCCCTCCTGATCGTCCGGCCGTTCGATTCGCCCACGGCGGGAGCCTGCACCGCGGTGAGGGCGGGGACCCCGTCCCCTTATCTCCCTCCAGCGGACCCGGAGCCTCACGCCCTGCCCCGCTTTCGTCCCCGCAGCACGCTCGTGACCATCGTCACGATGAACAGCAGCAACGCCAGGCCGTTCAGCACCCCTCCCAGCTGCCGCAGCGCGTACCACTCCCCAGCGCTTCCGGCGATGCGGGCCGCGAGCGACACGTGCAGCGCCGCGAGCGGCAAGTAAAACACCGGGTGATACGGAAGCTTTACCCTCGCAATCGCGGGGAAAATGATCGGCGCGTGGCCGAATACCATCGCGAACACGAACCCGAGTGCAATCGCATGCAGTGCGGCGTCGCGCATCGCAGCGCCCGGCGCGAAACCGTTCCCCAGACCCAACAGGGCTCCCGCCGCGAGCCACGCGTAACCCGACAGCAGACAGATCGCGATGAAGCGTGTCAGCCCCTTCTGGCGCGCGTTGTGACGCGCGATGTCGTAGCGCAGCAACCACGCGGCCAGGAAAAGCAGTCCGCCGGCAAAGATCGCCAGGCCGGCCTCCTCACGCCACAGCGTCGTCGCGGCGCCGCCCAGGACGACTGCGACCGCGACGCTGAAGAGCGGAGCCGCCGCAGGTCGCGAGGGCAAGAACCGTGTCAACTCCAGGCGCTCGCCGGCAATCGTCAGCACCAGGAATCCGAGCCACCACGGCACTGCGGCCTGAACATTGTTTTCGATCAGCCAGGCCAGATTACCGGCCAGCCAGCACAGCGCTCCAACCGCCAGCACGACGGTAAACAGCACTGTTTGCCGCCGCATCACCTGAACGCTGCCGAGGACGAGTATCAGCGCAGCCGCAACGAAAAACCCCTGCGCAAGCAGCGTGGGCGCCCCGGCGAGAAGGACGAATCCGCCCGTCCCCGCACAAGCGGGTGCGAGGTAGGCCCACATCCTTGCCAGAGCGACCGCGCGCTCGAGGCTGATCACCGTGCCGAAGAACGCGGCGATCATCAGCGCGCCGTGCAGGCCGGCCTGGGTCGCAGCAAAAACCGGCATGTCGAGCGCCAGTCGCGACAGCCCCGCCAGGACGCCTCCGACCAGCGAAAGCATTCCGAGCACGAGTAATGGAAGACGCGCGGGCGGGCGTAAATCCTGCATCATCGGGAACCTGGTTATTTTTTCTGGCGATGCCGGGAGCACGCCGGCATGCCGGGCCGGGAAGTCAAGCCTGCGCTTCGCCTTCCGCCTGCAAGATCTCTACTACACAATCCTTCGGGAAATGCTCACTTTTCCCAGCCGAAATGCTCGCGCGCTTCCGCATTCATCATTCCCGGATTCCACGGCGGGTCCCACACCATTTTTACGACCACCCGCAGGTTTTCCGGCAACGCGGCATCGAGAACGGCATCGATGTCGTCCATGATCATGTCTCCCATCGGGCACGCGGGTGAAGTCATTGTCATCTCGATGAGCACTTCTTCGGCCGTCACGTCGATGCGGTAGACGAGCCCGAGATCGACGATATTGACCCCGACCTCAGGGTCGATGACACGGCGCAGCAGTGCGCGCACGGATTCGACATCGGGAAGAGACGCAGGAGCTGTCATCGTAATCACGCCAACATTTCAAGGTGCACCATTAGCGCATGTTTCAAGGCACGGCGCCAGCCGGCGCGCCACTCCTGGAGGCCGACGGAACCCAGCAGCCCTTCCTCGGCTTGCACACCCGCCGATGGCCTGGTGCAGGGCGGCGGGCCGTTCGCTCAATCGAATCCCCTGCCCTCACCCGCTTCCTCATGGGTCACGCCGTCGCGGATGTGATAGATGCGCTTGAACGTGGGGATGATTTTTTCGTCGTGGGTGACAACGATGACGGCCGTCTCGAACTTGCGCGCCATGTCGTTGAGGATGCGGATGACGGCCATCGCGCGCTCGCTGTCGAGCGGTGCCGTCGGCTCGTCGGCCAAGATCACCGGCGGGCGGTTGACCAGTCCGCGGGCGATGGCGACCCGCTGCTGCTCGCCGCCGGAAAGCTGTGCCGGCATCGCGCGCGCACGGTGCTGCACATCCAGCGCCGTGAGCAGTTCGAGCGCCTGCGCGCGGGCCTCGGCGTTCGGCACGCCGGCCAGCATCGGCAGCAGCGCCACGTTGTCGGTGACATCGAGAAACGGGATCAGGTAAGGCGCCTGGAACACGAAGCCGATCCTGTCGCGCCGCAGCGCGCGCAGGTCGCGCACTTTCCAGCCGTCGTCGTAAATCACTTCATCGCCCAGCGTCATGCGGCCGGCAGTGGGATCGATCACCGCGCCGAGGCACTTCAGCAGCGTGCTTTTGCCGGAGCCCGACGGACCGATGAGACCCACGACCTCTCCCGGCGCCACGTCCATCGCCACGTCCTTCAGCGCATCGACGGCAGTGTCGCCCCCGCCGTAACGCTTTTTCAGGCCTTCGATACGGATCCCCTTGCTGCTCACGTCAACCTCCGATCGCTTCGGCCGGATCGACCCTGAGCGCCATGCGGATCGCGATGACGCTCGCGAGCACGCAGATCGCGAGCACGGCGAAAAAGCCTGCGATCGAGTCGTACGGGTCGAGCAGCACGTATTTGGGAAACAGCGGTGCCGCGAACGTCGCAGTGATCTTGCCGACGATGAATCCGATCAGACCCAGCGCAAGCGCCTGCTGCATGATCATCGCGGCAATCGTGCGGTTGCGCGTGCCGATGAGCTTCAGCACTGCGATCTCGCGGATCTTGTCCATCGTCAGCGTGTAGATGATGAACGCGACGATGGCGGCGCTGACGACGGCGAGGATGACGAGGAACATGCCGATCTGCCGCGCGGAGGTCGCGATCAGCTTGCCGACGAGGATGTCTTCCATCTGCAGCCGGGTATAGGCCGTCAGGCGCTTCCAGCGACCCACCGACCGGGCGACCTCGTCCGGTGCATGGCCAGGCTCGATGGTCACGAGGACTGCATTGACGAAAGCGTTGGTGCTTTGCGAGGCGATCACCGCGTCCAGCAGGTCCGGCACGCCGGGACGGTTGAAGGCCGGGTTCGCGCCGGTGCGCCGACGGCTTTGCCAGATCGCGTCGTTGTCCTTGAGGAACTGCGCTTCCTGTGCGTCCTTGAGCGGAATGAACACCATCGGGTCGCCGCTCGACGACACCATGCGCCGGGTCAGCCCCACCACGACGTAATGATTGCGGCGGATCGTGAGGCGGTCACCGACCCTGAAACCGGTCGCGATATCGGCGACCGCCTCGTAGTGCCCGCGCGTGATCTGCCGGCCGGCGACGAGATAAGGCGGCCAGCCGGGAGTTCCCGGCTCGCCGGGCGCGATGCCGACCACCATCGCCCGTACGTCGCTGTCCCCCCTGCGGACCTGCATCGTCAGATACGTGACGTTGACCGCCTGCGCGATTCCGGGCATCGCAAGGAGGCTGCGGTACACATCGTCATTGACGCTGGACGACTCCGCGTAAGGGCCCAGCGTGTCCTTTTGCACGACCCACAGGTCGGCACCGCTGTTGTCGAGCAGCGCCCAGCCGTCGTCGACCATGCCGCGGTACACGCCGGCCATGGTCAGCGTCACGCCGATCAGCAATCCCAGGCCGATGCCGGTAAAAACGAATTTTCCCCACGCATGGAGGATGTCGCGGCCGGCCAGGCTGATCATCGCGACACTCCGGGAATGTGGTCGACGACATCGATCCGGCTGCGCGCGGTAAGCGCCTTTTCGCTGTACACGACGACCTGCTCGCCGTGCTTGACTCCTTCGAGCGCCTGCACATGGCCATCGAGGTCGCCGGCACCGAGCTTCACTGGCGTGAAGCGTGCATCGCCATCGACGATCTTCCACACGCCGACCTGCCCCGCTTCGCGGCGCACCGCTGCGTTCGGGATCACCGGCGCGGCGGGGAGCGTCGGCAGCACGATCGTCACCTCGGCGAGCTCGCCGATCGGTGGCAACGGCTCCGGCCGCGAATCGAACGCGACTTTCGCGAGGGTCTCCTCGGTCACCGCGTCAGCCATCGGCTCGACCCTCAGCACACGGCCGGTCAACGTCTGCCCGTTGTGGGAGCGCAGCACGATACGCGCGGGAAGTCCGGCGGCCAGCCCAGACGCGCTGATCTGGTCGAAACGGGCGTTGATCCACAGGCTTTCGGGCGCGATCACTTCGACGACCGACTGCCCTGCAACGATCGTCGTACCGGGGTCGACGTCGCGAACCGCGACGAGGCCGTCGACCGGCGCGACCAGGCGCAGATTGTTCCGCTGCGCGACCAGGGCTTCGCCGTCGGAACGGGTCCGGATCAGCTCTTCCTGGGCGCCGGACAACGCCGCGTCGGCGATCTGCAGTTCCTGGTGTTTCGTCGTCGCGAGTTCCTCGCTGATCGAGCGCACGGCGAAGAGCTGCTCATAGCGGCGTGCCTGGCTGCGGGCGAAAGTCTGACGCGCCGCCGCTTCGCGCAGCGCCGCCTCGGCGCGCTTGAGCGCCGCCCCCTGCGCCCGGATACGCTGATCGAGGTCCACCGGGTCCATCTCGCCGAGCACCTGGCCCGCCTTCACGCGGTCGCCGACGTGGACATCCAGCCGCTTCACCCGTCCGGCAAAAGTGGGGCCGATCCTGTACGTGTAACGCGTCTGCACGGTGCCGATGCCGAACAGCGCCGGCGTGATCGGCCGGGTCTCGACGCTTGCGATCGTCACGGACACCGGCGCCAACGGGCCGGAGCGCAGCGCGACGTAGATGAACAGCGCGAGCAGCGGAAAGATCACCGCCACGAGGGCGACGGTACGGCCCTGGAGAGGCAGGCGTTTCATTGCGCAGCCCCGATTCCGCGCCGGTAGATCGCGAACACTCTCGGCGCTTCCCGGCGGATACGCGCCACGTCGCCGGCCAGCAGCGACTGCATGACGAGTCCCTGGATCGTGCCGATGAACAGCGTGGCCGCGGCCTCGCTGTCGAGCGTCGCGGACAGCTCTCCGCAGGCCTTGCCGTTCTCGATGAGCCGGTGCAGACGCTCACCGTAACGCTGGATCAAGGTCTGCACCATGCGTCTGGCCGGCGTCGATTCTGCGCGCTGAAGCTCGCCGAACATCATCCGCGGGACGCCTGGATGCTCGGCCACGAATTCGACGTGCGCCATGAACATCGCCTGCATTGCCGCCAGCGGCGATTCGGTCCCCTGTGCGGCCCGGTCAATTCGCGCCAGGAGACGTTCGGCGACCCATTCCATGACCGCCTGCCAGATCGCGTCCTTCGTCGGAAAATGCCGAAACAATGCGCCCTGCGTCAGGTTCATGTGTTTGGCAATCGCCGAAGTCGTGATGTCGCTGGGGTTTTGCGACCCCGCCAGCTCGACCACGGCTTCGACCGTCCCGGCCCGCCGTTCATCCGCAGGAAGATGCTTTACATGGGTGCTCACGTGCGCCCCTTTAAGTAAGTAACTGCTTACTAACTTAATCCTGCAGGACGGAATATGCAAGAGTGACGTGGATGAACTGTTGCCGGCGCGCCGCACGGTGTCCGCTTAAGGCTCGCTTAAGACAGAGCCGCAACAATGAGCCTCAAATCTTCGACTGCGATGCCCAAATGAACCCTCGAAACGGCTGCTGTTACAAGGCGATAGCGCGAATCGGCCGCGATCCGTCGCTGACTTTGCGCGCCGTCGACGGACGGGAGCCGGAAGGTCCCTGCACCGCCGCGCAAGCGTTCATCCGCGAACGTTTCGCCGCTCGTTATGGCGCCCGGGTGCGTCACTTCATGCCCACCCTGCTCCAGCTCGAGGATGACGCCGGACAGCTGCACGGGGTTGTGGGCGTGCGCAGCGCGGCCGATGACACGCTGTTCCTCGAGCGTTATCTCGATCGTCCGGTCGAGACCGAGATCGCCCGCCTGTCGGGCCTTCGTCCGGCGCGCGAACGCATCGTCGAAGTCGGCAACCTCGCCGCCCGCGGCACGGGGCGCGCCCGGCTGCTGATCGTCGCCCTCGCCGATTTGCTGGTCGCGCACGGTTTCGACTGGGTGGTGTTCACCGGCACGGCCGAGGTGCTGAACAGCGTCCGTCGCCTCCACCTGACGCCGCTGTCGCTGGGTGATGCCGATCCGCTGCGCATGGGTGACGAAGTCGCCGACTGGGGCAGCTACTACGCGACTCACCCGAAGTTGATGGCCGGCGACCTTCGCACCGGCCACGAGCGCCTGACGAGCAAGGGCGTCTATCACCGCCTCGGCCACCAGAGGATTCTCCATGACACGGGAACTCACGATGCCGCCGTCGCCTGAAATGCTGTTCGCGGCGATGCGGGCGCAGGGCGAGCGGCCCGCGCTGCAACAGGGCGACCGTCGCCTGAGCTATCGCGAGACGCTGCACGAAGTCGCGCTGCGCGCCGAGCGCCTGCGCAGCGCCGGTTGCCGCCGCGTCGCGATCGCGCTCGACAACGGCGTCGACTGGGCCCTTTGGGATCTCGCCGCGCTGCAGGCGGGGCTCGTATGCGTGCCGCTGCCGGGTTTCTTCTCGGCCGCGCAGCAGGCGCACGTGCTCGACAGCGCGGGCGTCGACACGCTGATCCTCGACGACAGCACCGCCTTCGACCCCGCCGGTTTCGGCGCGACCGAAGGGCAGATTGCGCAACGCCACGTCGACCATCCGCCCGCGCTGCCCGCCGGCACCGTGAAGATCACCTACACGTCCGGCAGCACCGGACAGCCCAAAGGCGTCTGCCTCGGCGCCGGGGCACAGATGGCGGTCGCATGCAGCCTGTGGCAGGCAAGCCGCTCGTGCGCAATCGAGCGCCACCTGTGCGTGCTGCCGCTCGCGACGCTGCTGGAAAACATTGCCGGCCTGTACACACCGCTGCTTTCGGGCGCGGCGGTCGACCTGATGCCGATGGGCGACATCGGCCTCTCCGGTGCCACCGGGTTCGATGTCAAGCGTTTTCTCGCCGCGCTGCAGCGCAGCCAGCCGAACAGCCTGATCCTGTTGCCGCAGCTGTTGCTGGTGCTCGTCGCCGCGGCTGAGCGGGGCGCGGCGCTGCCGGCGTCGCTGCGCTTCATCGCAGTCGGCGGCGGGCGCGTCTCGCCCGGGCTGCTGCAGCGCGCCGACGCGCTCGGCCTGCCGGTGTTCGAAGGCTACGGCTTGTCCGAATGCGCCTCGGTGGTCTGCCTCAATACCCCGGAGCAGCGGCGCATCGGCACGGTCGGCCGGCCGCTGCCGCACGCCGACGTGCGCATCGGCCCCGGCGGCGAAGTGCTGGTTCGCGGCGCGCGCATGCTCGGCTACCTCGGTGAAGCCGGAGCCGCGGACGACTGGCTCGACAGCGGCGACCTCGGCCATTTCGAAGACGGCTTTCTCGTGCTGCACGGGCGCAGCAAGCACCAGTTCGTCACCGCCTACGGGCGCAACGTGAATCCGGAGTGGGTCGAAGCCGAGCTCGTGCAGCAGCTGCCGATCGCGCAGGCGTGGCTGCACGGCGAAGCCCTGCCCGCCAACGTCGCGGTGCTTGTGCCGCGCGGGCCCGGGTTTTCCGACGACACGCTGGCTGCCGCGGTGACGGCGGTAAACCGCGAACTGCCAGATTACGCCCGCGTGCACCATTGGCTGCGAGCCGACGAACCCTTCAGCGCGGCCAACGGCCTCGCGACCCCGAACGGCCGGCTGCGGCGCTCCGCGCTGCTTGAACGCTACCGGGGAGCCATCGACCGGCGCATCGCCGCCGCAACCCTCTGAGGAGACACTTGATGTCGTTCTACGAATCCCTGCTCGAACAGACCGCCAGCGAGCGCGACCACCTGTTGAGCGCGCCGATCATCCGGCAGGCGATGAGCGGCGACGTGAAGCTGGAAAGCTACGTCGCCTTTCTCGGCCAGGCCTACCACCACGTCAAGCACACGGTGCCCTTGCTGATGGCGTGCGGCGCCCGTCTGCCGGAGCGGCTCGAATGGCTGCGCTCGGCGGTCGCCGAATACATCGAGGAGGAAAACGGCCATGAAAAGTGGATCCTAGATGACATCCGCGCGTGCGGCGGCGACGCCGACGCAGTGCGCCGCGCGACACCGAGCCTGCCCACCGAACTGATGGTCGCCTACGTTTACGACCGCATCGCCCGCGACAACCCGGTGAGCTTCTTCGGCATGGTGAATGTCCTCGAAGGCACCAGCGTCACGCTCGCGACCCGCGCCGCCGGCATCATCCAGGACCGGCTCGGCCTGCCGCCGCAGGCCTTCAGCTACCTCAACTCGCACGGCAGCCTGGACCTGGAACACATCGAGCTGTTCAAGAACCTGATGAATCGCCTCGACGACGCGGCTGACAAGGCAGCCGTGGTGCACACGGCGCGCGTCGTCTATCGCCTGTACGGCGACATTTTCCGCAGCCTGCCTGCGGCGGCGTGAGGAGACAGCGATGAAGATCGAAGATTGCCGGGTCCTGATCACCGGTGCTAGCGGCGGGATCGGGCAGGCCGTAGCGGACGAATTGTGCCGCCGGGGTGCCCACCTGCTCGTGGCCGGGCGCCGCCCGGAGCCGCTCGACGCGTTGTCCCGGCGCTTTCCCGGCCAGGTCGAGGTCGTCCAGGCCGACATTCACACCGCTGCCGGACGCGACACGGTGCAGGCCGCCGTGCGGCGCTTCGGCGGCATGAACTGCCTCATCAACGCCGCCGGGACGAACCGCTTCAGCCTGCTCGAACACCACGACGAGGATGCGATCGCCGAGCTGATCGGACTCAACGTCACCAGCACGCTGCAACTCACGCACCGCCTGCTGCGGGAGCTGTGCCAGCGCGAAAAGTCGCTCGTGCTCAACCTCGGCTCGACTTTCGGCTCGATCGGTTATCCCGGTTTCAGCGTGTACTGCGCGAGCAAGTTTGCGCTGCGCGGATTCTCCGAAGCCTTGCGCCGCGAACTCGCCGACACCCGCGTCAAGGTGCTGTATATCGCACCGCGCGCCACGCGCACGCCGATGAACAGTACCGAGATCGTCGCGATGAACGCGGAACTCGGCGTCACGATGGACGACGCGTCGGTCGTCGCCGCGGCCGTCGTGAAGGCGCTGCGCGACGAACGCGAAGAGCTTTTTCTCGGCTGGCCGGAAAAGCTCTTCGTGCGCCTGAACAACCTGCTGCCGCGACAGGTTGACCAGGCGCTGCGCAAGCAGCTGCCCGTCATCAAGCGTTTTGCCCGCACACGAACCTGAATGGAGAAAACACCAATGCAAATCCTGCGCAATCTCGTCCTGGCCCTCGCCTGCCTGTGCAGTCTGCCAGCCTTCGCCCTCAGCGACGAAGCCCGCCAGCACCTCGTCGAGCTGCAGTCGCGCTGGGCCGAAATCAACTACCGGCTGCCGCAGGACGAGCGCGAAGCCGCCTTCGAGAAGCTCGGCGAGGCGGCGGGCCAGGCGGTGAAAGCGGAGCCGAACGCGGCCGAGTTGCTGATCTGGCGCGGCATCATCCTGAGCACCTGGGCTGGCGCCAAAGGCGGGCTCGGTGCGCTGAGCCTGGTCAAGCAGGCCCGGTCGAGCCTCGAGGCCGCCGTCGCGATCGATCCGCAGGCGCTCAACGGGTCAGCCTACACCAGCCTCGGTTCGCTGTACTACCAGGTCCCCGGCTGGCCGATCGGTTTCGGCGACAAGAAACAGGCCGAAGCGCTGCTGCAAAAAGCGCTCGAGCTCAACCCGAACGGCATCGACCCGAATTATTTCTACGGGGATTACCTGTTTCGCCAGAAGCGTTATGCTCAGGCCCGGGAAGCGCTGGTACGCGCCCAAGCGGCCCCGGATCGCCCGGGGAGGAAGCTGGCCGACGAAGGACGCCGTGCCGAGATCCGCGCGCTGCTGAGCAAGGTCGAGGCCGAACTTCACTGATTCGGCACGACGATACGAACAGGACACGAAGGGAAAAACGCTCGATGCGGATTCTGTTGGTGGAAGACGATGCGAGCCTTGGCGAGGGGATCCTCACCTCGCTAAAGCCCGAGGGCTACACGGTCGACTGGGTGCGGGACGGCAGCAGCGCGCTGCACGCCCTGACCCATGAGAGTTTCGGGCTGGCAGTGCTCGATCTCGGCCTACCCCGGCTCGACGGGCTCGAAGTGCTGCGCCAGCTGCGGACCGCCGAGAATCCGACCCCGGTGCTGGTGCTGACTGCGCGCGACACCATCGCCGACCGCATCGCCGGGCTCGATGCCGGCGCGGACGACTATCTCGTCAAGCCTTTCGACGTCGCCGAGCTCAAGGCCAGGCTGCGGGCGCTGCTGCGGCGCAGCTTCAATCGTCCGCAGTCGGCGCTCGAATATCGCGGCATCACGCTCGACCCCGCCAGCCAGTCTGTAACGTGGAACGGACAGACAGTAAGCCTGCAGCGCAAGGAATTCATCCTGCTCCACGAACTGATCGCGCAACCCGGCCGCGTGCTGACGCGCGACAAGCTGCAGCAGGTGCTCTACGGCTGGGGCGAGGAAGCCGAGAGCAACGCGCTTGAAGTCCATATCCATCACCTGCGGAAGAAATTCTTCCCGGAACTGATCCGCACCGTGCGCGGCGTCGGCTATCTCGTCGACAAGGCCTGATGGGCTCCATCCGCACACGCACGCTGGTCCTCGTGCTGGGGCTGCTCGCGACATCGATGGCGGCGATCTCGTGGAAAAGCTATTCCGACGCGCAACACGAGATCGAGGAGCTGTTCGACGCCCAGCTGGCTCAGACCGCACGGTTGCTCGAAGGCATGGTCGACCGCGACATGACGCCGTCCGCACGCGAATCCCTGCAACATACGCTGAACCAGGCTTCCAGCGCACGGGAGGCGAAGCGACCCGGCCATCCGTACGAAAGCAAGCTGGCGTTTCAGGTGCTGGACGACAGGGCCGGCATCGTGCTGCAGTCGGCCAGCGCGCCGGCCGACCTGTTCGCCCGTCTCGTCTCCACGCTCGCCGCCGAGCTGCCGCCGCAAGTCGCGCCGCCCAAGGTGGCGCCGAGCCGGCTCGTCGGCTACCACAACGTGCCGATCGACGCTCATCGCTGGCGCGTGTTCGTGTTGCAGGATGTGCGCGATGCGTCATGGATCGTCGTCGGTGAGCGCGAGGATGTGCGCGGCGAGCTGGTCGGCAAGATCGCGTTGCGCAGCCTGCTGCCGGACGTGATCGGGCTGCCGCTGCTCGCCGTCCTGATGTGGGTCGCGATCGGCTGGAGCCTGCGCCCGCTCAAGCAGATGGCGGCGCTGATCAAGGCCCGCAACCCGGACCATCTCGCCCCGCTCGTCATCGGCCGGCTGCCGCAGGAACTCGAGCCGATGGTCGCCGCGTTGAACCGGCTGCTGCAACAGCTGAATTCGCTGCTCGAACGGGAGAAACGCTTCCTCGCCGACGCCGCGCACGAACTGCGCACGCCGCTGGCGGTGCTGCGCATTCACGCGCAGAACGCGCTCGACGCCCCCGATCCGGCCGACCGCGCCAAATCCTTGCGCCAGCTCGTGCGCGGCGTCGATCGCTCCACCCGCCTGGTCGCGCAACTTCTGACGCTGGCGCGCCTGGAACCCGACGCGGTCGAGCTGGGCGTGGAGACGCTCGACCTGCACGTCTTCATCCGCAACGAACTGGCGGAAATCATCCCGCTGGCGCTCGAACGCGGGCAGGAGCTGACCTTCGTCGCCGACGAAACGGGCGATTACCGCATCCAAGCCGACCGCACGAGCTTCGCCGTGCTGCTGCAGAACCTCGTCGGCAACGCGATCCAGTACACCCCCGAGCACGGCCACCTGCGCGTGACCCTGCAGGCAGCCCCGCAAAGCCTGACGCTGCACGTGCAGGACAGCGGCCCGGGCGTGCCCGACGCGATGAAAGCGAGACTCTTCGAGCGTTTCCTGCGCGGCGACACCGGCGCCGGCACCGGCGCCGGCCTCGGCCTGTCGATCGTGCAGCGCGTCGTCGAACTGCACGGCGGCACGATCACGCTGGGCGATGCGGAGCTCGGCGGCCTCGACGTCCAGGTCGACCTGCCCCGCCACCGCCACCGCCACCGCGACCGCTCAGGCTTAGAATGAAGCCGATCGATATTGCCGGTTTGAAGTGCGCGCCTGCCGGATAGCCCGGAGTTTCATCCGCAAGCCTGTTTTTCACCTACCGTCGCCCACGGAGACGCACGATGCCTGAATCCTTCATCGACCGCTCGCGCATCGCGTACTTCTCGATGGAGATCGCCTTGCGCAACGACATCTCCACGTACAGCGGCGGCCTCGGGGTGCTCGCGGGCGACACGATCCACGCCGCCGCCGACCTCGAACTACCGCTCGTCGCCGTCAGCCTCGTGAGCCGCAAAGGCTATTTCCGCCAGGAGTTCGACGGGCGCGGCCGGCAGGTCGAACTTGCCGACCCATGGGACCCGGCGCAGCACGCGAGGCCGCTCGAGGCGAAAATCACGGTGCCGATCGAGGGCCGCGACGTATGGGTCGGCGGCTGGCTCTACGTGCTGGAAGGACATATGGGCGGAAGGCAACCGGTCATCCTGCTCGACACCGACCTGCCCGAAAATCTTGCCGCGGACCGCGAACTGACGCATTACCTGTACGGCGGCGATGCGGCCTACCGGCTCAAGCAGGAGATCGTGCTGGGCATCGGCGGCACGCGGATGCTGCGCGCGCTCGGCTACCGGCTGCGCCAGTACCACATGAACGAGGGGCATTCGGCGTTGCTGACGCTGGAGCTGCTGCGCCGTCATGCCTATGCAGCTGAAAACCTGCGCCCCGGCGAACAGCGCTACGACATCCCGCGGGTGCGCACGCTGTGCAATTTCACGACGCACACGCCGGTCGACGCCGGCCACGACCAGTTCTCGTACGAGCTCGTGCAGCGCGTGCTCGGAGATTTCATCGACATCGCGATGCTCCAATCCCTCGCCGGACCCGAGCGCCTGAACATGACCCACCTCGCGCTGAACCTCAGCGAATACGTCAACGGCGTCGCCAAGCGTCATGCCGAAGTGTCGCGGCTGATGTTTCCGGGTTATCACGTCCGGTCGATCACGAACGGCGTGCATCCGGCGAGCTGGACAAGCTCCGGCTTCGCGAAGCTCTATGACGCGCACCTTCCGGGGTGGTGCTGCGAGCCTGAACTGCTCGCCCGCGCCGACCGGATCGCCGACGCGGCGATCCAGAATGTCCACCAGCAGGCCAAAGAGCAGCTGATCGAGCGGGTGCGCACGGCGTGCGGCGTCACGCTGCAGCCGCACTGGCCGATCCTCGGATTCGCGCGGCGCATGACCGCCTACAAGCGTCCAGACCTGCTGTTCTCCGATCTCGAACGGCTGAAGGCGATCGCCCGCCGGCATCCGTTCCAGATCGTCCTCGCCGGCAAGGCGCACCCGCGTGACGACGAAGGCAAACGCCTGATCGAAACACTGCACGCGCATAGGCGCGACCTGTACGGCGCCATCCCGATCGCATTCCTGCCGAACTACGATCTGGACACCGCGCTGACGCTCGTGTCCGGCGTCGACGTCTGGCTCAATACCCCGCTGTGCCCGCTCGAAGCGTCGGGCACGAGCGGCATGAAGGCGGCATTCAACGGCGTCCCGAGCCTGAGTGTGCTAGACGGCTGGTGGATCGAGGGTTGCATCGAGGGCGTAACCGGCTGGGCGATCGGCAACTGCGCAACAAGCGAGGACGACGCCCAGTCGCTGTACGACAAGCTCGAGAACGTCGTGCTGCCGCTGTACCACGGCAACGGCAACGGCAACGGCGACGACCGCAGCGGCTGGATCACGGTGATGAAGGGCGCGATCAGCAAGAACGCCGCGTACTTCAACAGCCACCGCATGATGCGCCGCTACGTCGCCGAGGCCTATATGCGCTGAGCACGTGCCGGGTGGTCCCTGGGTACGGCGCGGGAACGGACCTGCGAGAGGCTATTCCGGAAGGCTGTTCCGCATTCCTATTGCACTGCGTTATAGCGGTCCAGCATCTCGTCCATGAATTCCTGGGCGGTGATCTCATCCATCCCCAGTTCGTAGAGCACCGTGGCGCTGGTATGGGGCCATTCAGGATTCTCGATATACAGGCTGCGGCAATAAAGATGGAAGGCCATTTGCAGGATCGCCACCATGGTTCTCGCGCTGTGGTCTTCGAGCCGGAGCAGGTCGTGATGGAAACGGATCGCGTCGCAAATGAAATCAGGCAGCTTCCAGTGTTTCGCCACGAAGTAGCCGACAACAGCGTGGTCGGTCTGGTACTTGCGATCCTCGTCGGTCAGGCCGAACCAAGTCGCCTGCTGATCAAGGGGGGCGGCGGCCTGACAATACGTCGGGAAGCGCTCCATGAGCAGCGGAACGCCGCAATCGTGGAAGACGCCGGCCAAGTACGCCTGGTCTGGAAAGATGTTGCACACGCTGACCAGGTCTTCGGCCACCAACATCGCGAGTTGGGCGATGGCTGTCGAGTTGGCCCAGAAGCGCTCGTAGATCTTGCGGTGGGTACGCGCATTGCCGGCTGTGGCCAGCGCGATCGCCTGAACGATATTGACCACTTGGTCGATGCCGAGAGCCTGGACAATCTTCTCTACTGAGACGAACGGCCGATGGTGGCGATAAACGGGCGACTCGACCGCCCGGAACAACATGGCGGTGATTCCGGCATCCTGGCTGATGATCCGTGCGACCACGCGCACATTGCGCTCCTGGCGGCGCTGGCACTTCTGCAGCTCGTCGACGACCCGGGGCTGGGGCGGCAGCTTGAGGCCGCGCTCCATCAACCCTTTGATCATCTTTGAATCCAGCTGCTGCTGGGTCTCTCTGCTATTGATTTCGATTGCCGGGGGGGGAGAAGAAATATTCATTTGCCGTTACTTTAAAATTTAAGGAAGCTTTCGCCGGATGCGCTGATCGCCGGCGCCGATCCGCGTCGTTACTGCATCCACAAGTCATCCAGATTGCGGAATCCCCACTTTTCCGGATCTTCCGGCCCTGCGATGCTGTCCTTGCATCCTCGCGCGGCCAAATCGATCGTCTGCATCCGGATGGGCTCCTTGGAGCGCAACGAGAAAAACGCCCGTACTTTCGGTGCAAGCAGGGATTCGGCTCCTGGCTCGATCACCACGGCCAGCCGCTGGGATCTCAGGCGCACCAGGGAGCCGACCGGGTAGATGCCAATGGTCTTGACGAAAGCGGTGAAGATACGCTTGTCGAAATGCCCTTCCCACTGGGCCATCTTGTGTATCGTGCCTGCCGGGTCCCAGGCCTTCTTGTAGGCCCGCTCCGAAGTCACCGCGTCATAGACATCGCAGATCGCGCCCATGCGGGCCAGCAACGGGATTTCGTCCCCAGTCAGCCGCCCCGGGTAGCCCGTTCCATTGATCTTCTCGTGATGATGCAGGGCAATAGCTTGTATCTGCGCTTCGGCACCGCCCGCGCGCAGCAACTCGGCCCCTGCTGCCGGATGGCGTTT
Organism: Aromatoleum bremense; assembly: GCF_017894365.1. NCBI lineage: Bacteria > Pseudomonadati > Pseudomonadota > Betaproteobacteria > Rhodocyclales > Rhodocyclaceae > Aromatoleum > Aromatoleum bremense. The sequence goes on along the minus strand of NZ_CP059467.1, from coordinate 3,921,015 downwards.
TATAAGCTCGAACTCGGCATCGGTGAGCTTGCCGGGTTTGTTGAGCACTTCCAGCGGCATTGCGGCTTTGCCGAGATCGTGCATCAGTCCGCCGAAGCCTGCCAGGCGCGTTTGTCTCTCGTCCAGGCCGAGTTGTCGCGCCAGGGCCAGCATCAAGGCGCAGACGGCAACCGAATGCAGGTAGGTGTAGTCGTCGTGAGTCTTGAGGCGCGCCACGCTGAGCAGCGCGAGGGGCTGACGCTCGACCGAGGCGGCGATTTCCCGGACCAGGGGAAGAGTGGAGTTTGGATCGATGGCCTTGCCCAGGCGCGCCTCCTGGAACAGATCCCTGATCTGTTCCTTGGCTGCGAGGCAGATGCGTTTGGCGCGGACCACTTTATCGGCCATTGACCCGGCGCCGCCATTTTTCCTGCCCGCAAGGCCAGACGGCGCAGAGGACGCCTCCGGCAATTTTTCGGAGTCTGGCTCTGCGCTCCGGGCTGTGGGACCGGCCGGGGCCGAGTCAACCCATACGTCCTCGATCCCGCATTCGCGAATGGTGGCGAGATCTTGCGGATCGCTCAACAGGAAACTGCTGCGCATGAAAGGGTGATCAAGCCATGAGCCGCCCAGCTTGTGGATATACATGCCAAGCCGAAGCTCGGATACGGGAATGCGCTTCTCCAACCTGTTTCTCCCCTTCAAGCCAGATACCGCCGGCTTTGCTCGTGATATTTGACTAGGACAACTTGTAAGTCGCCCTGCACGTTTCGTGCAGGTAAGCCAGTACGTGATCCTCATCCTCGTCGTTCAGCTCGATGCGAGCTTCCGGACCGAGGTCTTCAGCCCACAGGTGCCGGATGTCGGACTGATACTGGAAAGGGACGACGCGGTGGATGAAGTCGGAGACGGCCGCCTCGTCGAAGCCGGTGCTGCGGAAGTTTTCCCACACGCTGACCGCATCCTTCTTGCGCAAACCGGGACGGGGTTCGAGGCCCGTGGCGACCATCAGCAGGACGGTGCACATCACGTCCGGGTGTTCCCCCTTGCCGCCGGTGATTTTCCGCCACGCCTCTTCCGCCTCCTGGTCGTGGTGAGTCAGCTCGTCGAGACCGCTGTTGGTGAAGAAGAAAACGCCTGCCAGCGCGCCGATATCTTCCCTGGGAATGAAATCCGCGGCGGGGTGCGTCCTGAGGGTCGGCAAGACGTTGCCGAGGAAGTTTTCACGCGCTTCACGCAGCGCGCCCTGGATCGTCGCTGGAGCTTCTTCGCTCCATTCGTCCAGGACCGGGCAGTCATGCTTCTTTTTCTTGCTGGCCAGTGCATGGAGTGCCATGAACTGGCCAGCGGAAAACAGCTTTTTTGGCTTCTTCTCGACGAAGAGCACCAACAATGCGCTGTTGATGACTGCTTCGCAGGACTCGTTCATCTGGAGTTCCTGGCGCGCCACGCCCAGCTTTCCGGCCAGCCAATAGCTCAACTCGTGCTGGGCCAGGATGCTCTCGCGGCGGTTCCGTTCCTCCTGGTAACGGGCATGAGTCATCGGCTCGTCGAGCGTCCACAAGGACAGCATCTGCTTTTCCAACTGGGGGACGGCGTGCGGGGGTTCCAGGATCAGGTCTTCCGGCAGGCGCAGCAAGGCACGCAGCGCGTCGGCGCCGGCCTTCGACAGCGAGAGGAGACTTTTCTGGCGCAGCAGGTCGGCGGCCGGCCCGAGTTTTCCGCCGGATGTCGACTCGAGCGCCAGGCTGACCAGCGTCACCAGGCGAGTACGCGCCGCCTCGAGTTCGGGGCGAAGGTTGGCCGTGCCGAAAAAGCTGGCCAGCTGGACGACCCCCTTTGCGCCTTCACGCCTGATGGCGGCGAGGCGCTCACTGTCGATGAGGCGCTGACTCAAGCCATAACGGAGCACCTGCTCGAAATAGGGGCGGGTATCGACGGTTGCGAGATCGGTATTGCTGGACATCGTGTCTGGCGCGCGAAGCGCGACGGCTTCGCGCTTCCCTGTCAAATGGCGGATTCTTCTTCGTCTTCCGGAATCTTCGGCACGCCCGGCTCCCCGGCCGGGAGCGGCGATGGCACATGAGCGGCTTCCAGTTCGCGACGACTGCGATCCTGGATTTCGATGATCAGCAATTCGAAGCTGTCCTGGAACTCGTGGCGAAGAACCCACGCCGTTTCCATCCAGTCGCCGTCGGCCACTTCGGAGCGCGACATCGCCGGACGTGCGAGTTCCATCGAGTCGCCGGCTTCGAGCCCCTGCTCCATGTCGTCGAACTGCTCCGCATCGAAAGTGTGCATCCGTTTCGGCGCCATCGCCTTCTCGAGATCGAAGTCTTCTTCGAACCGGCCGTGGAAGGCGAAGTTCTGCAGCAGATCGTGGTAATCGGTGAAGTAGTCGGCCAGCAGGCGAATGCCTTCATCGCGCTCGGTGAGGCATTCGAGGATCTCGGCGCAGGACGCCGGCGTCCGGTGCATCACGGCGTTCATCGTGTTGCGCAGGCGCGGCACGTATTTTTCGATCGGCTCGCCATATTTGCGTTCGAGCAGGATGGCGTCGACAAACTGTTCCGGACTGACCACCAGGTTGATCACCGACTCCTTGCTGGAGTCGAACTCGCGCATGATGGCCAGCAGATCCTTCGGTTCCATCTCGTCGAGGACGCTCACCAGCGCCTGGTCGCCTCCCGCTTCCGCGATGGCGACCAGTTGGGATTCCGCCTCGGCGATTTCGCCGGCGAGGATCAGGGCTTGGGTCTGGAGGACGACGGGGTGGGTCATGGATTTAATGCTCAACGGTCAGGGGTATCGAAGCCTTGTTCGGCCATCCAGCCTTCGCCGGCCTCGCCAAGGTCTTCCGTATCGTCTTCATCTTCATCGTCGACGTGAAAGGTCGAGTCAGGCCTGCGGATGTCTTCGGTCAGCATCCACTCGAGCACCGCGGTCGTGGTGAGGAACACTTCGCCATCGGCGTTGCGCAGGCACATTTCGATGAGCGGACGCGCCCAAGGTTCGATGTCCAGGGTCTTTTCCATTTCGGCCCAGCGGGGAAAGCGACCGAGCCCCGGAGTGCTGTTGGCCGCCCGGTCAAGAATCCTGCGGTCGTTGAACGTATAGGCCCCGTGCAGCGCCGGCGCGACCATTTCCGGCGCCTCCTCGATCATCGGCAACAGATCCTTCAGGCACTGGCGCTTTTCCTGCAGGCGCCTGGAGAGCGGGCCCCGGAAATTCGGACAGCCGGATAGGTGGTAGCCTTGCCCCAGCGATGGCCGCGTGAGCGGCCCTGAAATGGAGCAAGAGCATGACGAGAAGGAAACGGCGAAACCACTCGCCGGCGTTCAAGGCGCAAGTGGCGGTGGCCGCGCTCAAAGGAGACAAGACGCTGGCCGAGCTGGCGCAGCAGTTCGACGTCCATCCGAACCAGATCGCCGACTGGAAGAGCCAGTTGATGGAGCGCGCCGCGCACGTGTTCGGTGACGCCTCGGCGACCGCGACCGCCGCACCGGATCTGACGAAGCTGCACGCCAAGATCGGGCAGCTGACGCTGGAGAATGATTTTTTAGAAAGCGCGCTCACCAAGGCGGGCCTGCTGAGCGCAAGAAAATGATCGACCGCACCCATGAACTGCCGCTGACGCAGCAATGCCGGATTCTGCGTCTGGCGCGCTCGTCGATGTACTACACGCCGCGAGAAGTGTCGGCGCACGATCTGGCGCTGATGCGCCGGATGGACGAACTGCATCTCGAGCACCCGTTTGCCGGAGCGCGGATGCTGCGGGATTTGCTGCGCGCCGAGGGGCATGCGATCGGGCGCAAGCACGTCGGCACGCTGATGCGCCGCATGGGCATCGAGGCGCTCTATCGCAAGCCCAACACGTCCCGGCGCCGCCGCGGTGACGAGATCTATCCGTACCTGCTGCGGGATCTGAAGATCGAACGCCCCAACCAGGCGTGGGCCGCCGACATCACCTACATCCCGATGCGCAAGGGTTTCGTGTATCTGTTCGCCATCATCGATTGGTCCTCGCGCCGAGTGCTGGCGTGGCGGCTGTCGAACACGCTGACCACCGACTTCTGCCTCGATGCGGTGCGCGAAGCGCTGCATCGCTACGGCCGCCCGGAGATCTTCAACACCGATCAGGGATGCCAGTTCACCAGCACCGATTTCACCGACCTGCTCAAAGACAACGGCATCCAGATCAGCATGGACGGCAAGGGCTGCTGGCGCGACAACGTCTTCGTCGAGCGGCTGTGGAAGAGCGTGAAATACGAAGAGGTGTACCTCAAGGCCTATGACAGCGTCGCCGAGGCCAAGGCCCACCTGGGCGCCTACCTGCGCTTCTACAACGAACGCCGGCCGCACCGCGCTCACGACGGGCGCACCCCCGACCAGGCGTACTTCGGCGCGCTCCGCGATGAGACGCCGCTGGCGGCATGACGGCACAAAGGCTGGCTCCGTGGATTTATGGACGATGCGCTTCGCGCACCGGGCCGCTTGCCGTGGAAAAGTCTGACGACTTTCCCACCGCGCAGCCCTTCGCCCACAAGCTCCACCGAGCTCGAACCGATTTTTATAAAATATGAGAAAGTCAAAACCAACCCAGACCTCGGGCCCCCGGCCCTAACCGGCAAGGCTCCACTTATCGAACCGGATTCCCTGTCCAGACAATCGGGGCCACCTCTTGGCGAGCACGTTCCTGTTTTCTGAATCGGTGCGCAGATCATCCAGTTCGCTGTTATAGCGCTCGGAAAGATCCTCGAAATAAAACGACGTCATGTAATCACTTTCTCGATATATGTGTTCCACAGCGAGGCCGCTTCCTGCAGTGGGTCGTCGATCAGGTTGCGACGCCGCAGCGCATCGTATTCGCGACGCCTGGCCTCGTCCCCCAGCAACTCGTAAGCCGTCTGCACTTCCCGAAAACGCGCCGCAGCGTCGGCCGAGGGGTTTTTGTCGGGATGGTACAGACGGGCAGCCTTCCGGTAGGCCGATTTGATTTCATCAAGAGATGCAACAGGCGAAATATCAAGGACTTCGTAGGGATCTCTCATTTTACGATTATTAATCAGCCGGGTTTATGGTCGTCAGTATAACAACGAACTATCGCACCCTTGCGGGAGAGTCAGCTTCCGTGGCACCTACGACGAGACGGGAACGTGACGGCGCGTGAGCCGTTCGATGATCGCCTTGCGCTCCAGTTCCAGGAGGCGCTCGGGGTGGTCGCGGCACACGACGTGCCGTTGATCGCGGACAACACCTACGCGGAACTGTACTTCGGCAAGCAGGTGCCAGGGTAACGCTCTGAGGCATGATTGACGAATATGCCGGAGCCCCGCCGCACTCCCGCCAAACTGTTGCGGCCGAAAACCTCCTTCCTCACTGACGCCCCTTACCAACGGCTCTGCCAACGCTTGTCCATTTCTACGACCACGAAGCTGCAAAAGGCGATCAGGGCAATCAGGCCCCAGTCCTGCATATCGATTGGTGCGGTCTGGAAAATCTCGTTGAACACCGGTATGTAGGTGAAGGCCAACTGTAGCGCGATCATCAGGACGCTACCGACCCATGGCCACGGATTTCCCCACCCGCCGCCCTGCCAGGCGCTCCGCTGTAACGACCGACAGTTAAAGAGATAGGTGATCTCGATCATCACGAACACATTTACAGCGATCGTGCGCGCCACCTCTGCCGACTGGCCGTTTGACAAGGCGAACTTGAACAGGCCGAAGCTCGCGCCCAGCATCATCAGGCTCACGAGCAGAATGCGCCAAAGCAGCTTGCGGTCAAGAATCGGCGCTGCGGGTGAACGCGGAGGACGACGCATGATGTGAGCTTCGGCCGGCTCGAATGCGAGCGTAAGTCCAAGCAGGATCGCAGTGCTCATGTTGATCCACAGGATCTGCAGCGGCGTGATTGGCAATGGACTTCCAGTCAGGATCGCGACCAGGATGACCATCCCCTCGCCGGCGTTGGTTGGAATGGTCCAGGTGATGAACTTCACTACGTTGTCGTAGATACCGCGACCTTCCTCGATGGCGGCCTCGATGGTGGCGAAGTTGTCATCGGTCAACACCATCGCTGCCGCCTCCTTCGCCACGTCTGTGCCCCCCAGTCCCATGGCGATGCCGATATCGGCCTGCTTGAGCGCAGGGGCGTCGTTGACGCCGTCGCCGGTCATTGCCACCACTTCGCCGTTGGCCTGCAGCGCCCTGACCAAGCGCAATTTCTGTTCGGGCTCGACGCGGGCGAACACGTCGACTTCAGCCGCTGCCGTGCGCAGGGCACTGTCGTCGAGTTCGGCCAGTTCTCGCCCGCTAAGTGCTTTGGCCCCGTCGTCGATGATCTTCAACTGACGAGCGATTGCCATCGCCGTGCCGGGATGGTCACCGGTGATCATTTTTACCCGAATGCCTGCTGTGTGGCAGGTTCGTACGGCCGCGATGGCACGCGGACGTGGGGGATCGATCATGCCGACGATTCCGAGGAATACCAGGTTCCCGTCAATCCGCACTTGATCCAGCGACTGATCTGCACCGACTACCGAGCGGGCCATTGCGAGGACGCGCAAACCCGCTTCCGCCATGCGAACCGAAGCCGCCAGAATCCCTGCGACGTCAACCGGCATCTCGCGCGACTGACGATCCAGCATGCTCGAGCATCCAGGCAGCAGTTTTTCCACCGCTCCTTTCAGGTAAATGATCCGCGCCCCCTCGAGTTCGTGCAGGGTCGCCATGTATTGTCGGCTCGAGTCGAATGGCAATTCGTCAAGCCGGGGAAAGATTGAAGTCAGCGTGACTTCGTCCAAGCCTCCCTTGCGCGCCAGCACCAGCAAGGCCCCTTCGGTAGGATCGCCGACAATGCGCCATTGGCGCTCTTCGTGCACGAGCCGGGCATCGTTGCACAGTACGCCGGCCAGAAGTGTTTCTCTCAGGATAGTTGCTTCATCAACCGGCTCCCCGCCTTCCTCGATGCTGCCGGTCGGGCTGTAACCGCTTCCAGTCACAACAAACGTTTCGCCCCCCGTCCAGATCTCGCGGACCGTCATCGCGTTCTCGGTCAATGTCCCGGTTTTATCGGAGCAGATGACGGTTGTGCTGCCCAACGTCTCTACGGCGGGCAACTTCCGGATGATGGCGCGCCGCTTTGCCATGCGCGCCACGCCTATCGCCAGCGTGATGGTCAGGGCCGCGGGCAGTCCCTCGGGAATTGCGCCTACCGACAAGGCCACGGCAGCCATGAACATATCGAAGAAGGACTCCCCCCGCAGCATGCCGATGACGAAGGTGAGGGTGGCGAGGGCCAGAATCGCGATCAGAAGGCGCTGAGCGAATGCGTTCATCTTGCGCATCAGCGGCGTCGTCAAGTCGGCCGTTTGGGCAATGAGACGGGAAATGCGCCCTGTCTCGGTATTGTCGCCGGTAGCGATCACGATACCCGTTCCTTGCCCGCCCACGACCAGGGTGCCGCAATAGGCCATACTGGAACGATCGGCCAGTACGGTATCGGGCGCAAGCGCGGCGAGGTGCTTTTCTACGGGAGTCGATTCGCCGGTGAGGGCTGCCTCGGCCATACGCAGTTCCTTACCGCCGAGCAGGCGCATATCGGCAGGCACCTTGTCTCCGGCCGACAGAATGACCACGTCGCCTGGCACCAACTCCGTCGCGTCGAGCCGACGTCGCATGCCGGCACGTAAAGCGGTTGCCTCCGATGCGATCGCTCTGGCAAGCGCCAGCAGTGCCGCTTCGGCCTTGCCTTCCTGCATGAAACCGGCGGCTGCATTGATCAGCACCACTCCGAGGATTACGCCTGACTCGACCCACTCGCCGAGCAGCGTAGTCACCAACCCCGCGACGATCAAAACCAGGACCAGCGGTTGAAAGAGTTGAGCGACGAATCGGGCGAATGCGCTTCGTCCCGGAGCGGCACTGGGCCGGTTGGGACCATAAATTTCCAGTCGTGCAGCAGCCTCCGCTTCGTCGAGCCCCCGGGCAGGGTCGACTCTCAAATACCCGGCCACCTCGCCCGCTTTCATCGCATGCCAACTGGGTCGGGGCATGAAGCGCTCTTAGAGAACGGTAAAACTCAGCATCGCAATGAAAGTCGGCGGCAAGGCGGCCAACAGCAGACTGAGCGGGTTGACCGCCTCGTCGTCGAGGTGCCCCTTGAGAATCGCGACGCCTGCCGGATTGGGCGCGTTGGCGATGACGGTGAGTCCGCCCCCCGATACTGCGCCGGCGACCAGGGCGTACTTGAACTCATCGGACAAGCCTTCGACCAGGGAGCCGAGGTACGTCAGCGCCGCATTGTCCGTGAATGCCGTCAGCGCGGTTGCACCGAAGAATACCGCCTCGCTGCTCATGCTCATCAGCACCGGCTGCAGCCACCATTGCTGCTGCCCGCCCAACACCACCAAGCCGGCCAGGAAGAAGGCAACCAGCAGTCCTTCGCGCAGGATCAGGGGATTCTGATGATGCTGGTAGGCGCTGGCCACGCCGAGAAAGAACAGGAACAGGCCCATGAAGATCGCGGGATGGTGGGCGAATACGACGACCCCGGCCAGGAAACCCAGATGAGCGACGACCAGCGCTGGCGGCACCGGGACCGCACCCTTGCTGCCGCCAGCCAAGGGTAAATTGGCAAGTTCCTTGCGAAACAGCAGGGCGACGCCGATGGCGTTGACCACGACCGCGATCGCGGCTTTCCAGCCAAACGTCGCCAGCATGAAACTGATGTCCCAGCCCCATTTGCCCGCGACCATCAGCACCGGCGGCGCAGCGAAAGGGGTCAGGGTGCCCCCGATCGAGACATTCACGAACAGCACACCCAGCGTGGCGTATTTCAGCCGCGACGAGATGCCTCGCGAAAAGAAGCCGTTGACCAGGATCAGGGCGGCCAGGGTCATCGCAGCAGGCTCGGTGATGAACGAGCCGAGCAGTGGCACCACCGCCATTACCGTCAAGTAATAGCCCAGGCTGCCTGGCAAGGGCAGTGCGCGTGCGATCAGGCTCGTGGCGCTCATCGCCGTCTGCAGGATCGGGCGCGTGGCCGCGATCACCATGATGGCGAACACGAACAAGGGCTCGGTGAAGTTGCGCGAGTCGATGTAGCCGATGGCGATCGACGGGCCTTCGATCGCGAACATGCTTAAAACCAGGATCAGCGCCCAGAAGCCGAATACCACTTCGATTTCGCCCAACAAATGCCAGATGCCCGCATGCGTCGGCCGCGTGTGGGCGAGGCGCTCGAAGATTCGGGTCGAGAAGGTGTGCAGAATCGCCACCGCGAACAAGGCAGTGGCGACGAACTGAATGAGCGTGGGTGCGTTCATGGATCGTAGAAAAGCCGCGTGGCGGCCCGACCATCGCATCAACCTGCCACGCTTGATTGCGTGAGCACCCGGCCCGAGTCTAACGCAAATTTATTGATTTCGAAACGGCACCCTACCCATTCCGGAACGGCCAGATAGCGAGCTATCGAAGCGTCACCGCGCCCGGGCGTCAACCGATGGCGCACAAGTCCCACCCGCCAGCTTCATTAATATGGAAGTCATATTCCTCAACTATTGTGGTGAAACCGAGACTTCCTGCCAGACAGCCATGATTCGTCACATTACCGAGAAACTTGTGCCTCCGGTCCCGCGCTTCCATTTGCCCCGGGACGATGGCCTGTATCAGCCTATTCTCTTCGCATTCGTCACCGACCGGATGCGTCAGTGCATCGAGTATGAACGACAGGTCCTGCTCGATGCCGTTTCGCCAACAGTCCGCGCACGGCAGGAGAAAGTCTTCCAGTGCTACGACCCGCATGCGAGCCACCGTACCTACCAGAACATCCTGAGGCGCTTTCGCCTGCCGGAGAAGCAGGAGGGTGCCCGGTGGGCGAGAGACTGAATCAGCGCCGAACCAGTTGATCATTCCGTGCCTGATACACCGTACCGACAAGCCCGCGGTGGCGAGTCCACGGCGAGCTGTAATCACAAATCCGGCAAAGAGTGATGGGGGTCACAGAGCGCCTCAGCGACCACGTGCCGGATTCGTCCCTGCTCGCCCCGCTGTCATCGGCGGACCCGCAGTCCCATCAGTCTGGCGTCGGTTCGCTTCACCTCGGTCCGAGAGACTCCACGATGACGCACCTCCTGCACCCCGCGATCTGGCTTTCCGCCCGATTCGATTTCCGCTGGAAACTGTTCGGCACCTTTCTGCTCTTCGCGATTCTGCTGACCGCAGCGACGGCGCTGCTGGTGCTGGAGGCGAGGCATTCGATCGCTCGCATCGACAGGCAGCGCGAGGGGCTTGCGCTGCAGTTGCCGCTACTCAACCTCGTGCGTAGCGTCCAGGATCACTACGCAGCGTCGCTGGCGACGATTCACGGCGAGGCGTCGATGCGCTCGCGCATGACGGCGGCGATGATCGAGTTCGAGCGTGGTGCACCGGGGGTGTTCGAGCATCCGCTGGCTGGCCAAGAGGGCGCGCAGATCGCCCGGCAATGGCAGGCGCTCGCCGCGACACCCCCCACGGATGCCGACGCGAGCCGGAACGCCCATGAGGCGATCCTCGGCGATCTGTTCCGGCTGCGCGAGACCGTCGTCGATCGGAGCGGATTGAGCCTCAACGACGACGCGGGGGTCCAGGTCCTGACCGATCTTCTCAACACGCAGTTGGTGCCGCTGATCCAGAACCTCGGACAGGCACGCGACGCCGGCGTCGGCATCATCGCCCGCGGGCGGATCAGCATGTCGCAGCGCGAGGCAATGAGCATCGTTCGCGGCAGTTTCGACACACTGCTCACGTGGATGGACCGCAGCGTGGAGAAAACTGGAGTCATCCGCCCGGAACTGAAGGGCGCACTCGCCGAGCCGTTCGCCGCGCTGAACGGCGCCACGCTCGGGGTCCAGGAATACCTGACGACGAAGCTGATCAACACAAGCGATTTCGACATTGCCCCCGCCTCCTACCACGCCAAGGGCAGCGCAGCACTCGAAGCGGGGATGGCCTTCGCCGCGCGCTTGATACCCGGGATCGACCAGTTGATGGCCACCCGCGAGCAGGAAACCCGCAGCGCGTTCCAGTCCGCACTGCTCGCATTCGCGATCGCCGTCGCATTGATCGCGTATCTCTTCGCCGGCGCCTATACGTCGATCCTGCGTTCGATCCGCGAACTCGAAGAGGCCGCTCGCGCGATGGCAGCGGGCGACCTGCGGGCCCGCGTGGTGGTACGCACGCACGACGAGATCGGTCACGTCGGCAACGGATTCAATGCGATGGCGGAGAGCTTTTCGGCGCTGATCGCCAAGGTCGCCGGGGCGGCCGGCAATACCCGGTCAGCTGCGAGCGAGCTCACCGACCAGGTCGCGCAGGTGACCGCGGCGTCAGCCCGCCAGAGCGAATCGGCCGCCCGCTCGTCGAGTTCGGTGCAGGCGCTCGCAGTCAGCGTGCAGCAGGTCGCCACGCACGCCGAGGACACGAGCCGGATTGCCCGGCAGGCGGCGGAACTTTCTGCCGACGGCCGGGCCGTCGCCGATCAGGCCGCCGCCGGCATGCAGTGCATCGTCGACGACATCGCCGCCGCCGTGGCCGCGGTGCTGGCGCTCGAGGAGCGTTCGCGCACCATCGATCGAGTGGTCCATGTGATCGCGGAGATCGCCGAGCAGACAAACCTGCTCGCACTGAACGCGGCGATCGAGGCGGCGCGGGCCGGCGAAGTCGGACGCGGGTTCGCGGTCGTCGCCGACGAAGTGCGCAAGCTCGCGGACCGCACCGGCAGTTCCACACGCGAGATCGCCGCGACGATCCGCGAGATGCGCAACGGAATCCAGGACGTTGTCGCCGGCATCCGGCAGGGCAGCGCGCGGGTCGGCGAGAGTTCGGTGCTATTCGCGAAGGTGCTGAGCGCGCTCGACGCGATCCACGGCGAAGTCACGCGCTCGGCGATGCTGGTCGGCGATATCGTCTCCGTCACCCGGGCGCAGACCGACGCCAGCCACGACATCGCATGCAGCATCGAGACCATGGCGGTGATGGCCGACGAAAATCACAGCACGGCGCGCCGAACGGGAACCGCAATCAGCGACCTGCTGCAGCTCTCGGACAGCCTGCGGGTCGCGGTCGCCGGACTGAGGGTGTGAGGACTGCGGTGCGCGAGGCTCCTCGTCACCTTCATTGCTTTGCAACGATACGTGAGCACGATGTCCCCATGCGGGTCGCGGCAGCGCGCGGGCGGATGCCCTGCCCTCTTGCCGCGTCGCGGCTCGATCGCCCGGAAAGATCTTTATCTGCCTCGAGGAACATCATGCTTTCGAAATCCGACCTTTTTGTCCTGTTCGACGCTCTCCTCGAGACTCATGCGCTCGAATACGAATTCCAGCCGATTGCCGACATCGGCCGGGCGTCGGTGCTGGGCTACGAAGCGCTGATGCGCGGGCCGCTCGGCTCCGCGTTGCGCTCGCCCGACGACCTGCTGCGTGTCGCAAAAAGCGCCGGGCGCATGGCGGACCTCGAGCGCGAGGCCTGCCTCGGAGCGATCAGCGCGTTTGGGCGAGTGGGCGTGCCCGGAAAGCTGTTCCTGAACCTGTCGGGATCGATGATCGAGCACTTTGCGCGAGACAACGGACGCCAGATGCTGGACCGCGCTCAGCAGGCCGGACTCTCTCCGGGCCGGCTCGTGCTCGAACTAACCGAGCACGAGCGCGTCGAGGATGTCGAGGGGCTGCAGGCGGCAATGAAGACCCTCGCCGCGCTCGGCGTCACGCTCGCGCTCGACGATTTCGGCGATGGCCGCTCAAGCCTGCGCTTGTGGGTGCAACTGAAGCCGCAGATCGTCAAACTCGACAAGTATTTCGTGCGGGGCCTGCAGGGCGACAGCCGCAAGATCGAGGTGATCCGCAGCGTGCTGCGGCTGGCCGAAGTACTCGCCACGCCGCTCGTCGCCGAAGGCATCGAGGATGCGGCCGAACTCGCGGTGCTGCGCGACCTCGGCTGTCATTACGCACAGGGTTACTGTATCGGCCGTCCGACCGCGGCGCCGGACGTCACGCTGCCGGACGCGGTGGTGAATGTGCTGACGTCGGGAAAAATCTCGGTGCTGCCGGCGCTCGCGCGCCCGCAGCGCATCGGGCATTCGGTCGACCGGCTGAAAGTGTCCGCCCCCGCGGTCGAACCGCAACTCGCGAGCAGCGAGCTGTTTCGCATCTTCGGCGCGAATCCGGACTTGCATGCGGTCGCGGTTGTCGATGGCACCGTGCCCCTGGGCCTGGTGAACCGTCGCGATTTCATCGAGAAATACATCCAACCGTTCCACCGCGAGCTCTACAGCAAGCGGCCGGTGGTGCAGTTCATGAATGCGAGTCCGATCTGCGCGGAACGCTCCTCTCCGCTCGATTCGCTGATCAACGTGCTCACCGGCGACGATCAGCGCTACCTGCGCGATGGCATCATCGTCACCGAAGACGGCCGTTACGCGGGCATTGCAACCGGCGAGAGTCTCGTGCGCGCGGTCACCGAGCTGCGGATCGAAGCGGCGCGCCACGCGAACCCGCTGACGCTCCTGCCCGGCAACATTCCGCTCACGGAGCATATCGGCCGGCTGCTCCACGCCAGCGTGTCGTTCGCCGCCTGCTATTTCGATCTGAACAACTTCAAGCCCTTTAACGATCTTTACGGTTACTGGCGCGGCGACGAGATGATCAAGCTGGCGGCGAAAATCGTCGCGCACCACTGCAATCCGACGCAGGACTTCGTCGGCCACGTCGGCGGGGATGACTTCGTGGTGTTGTTCCAGAGTGAGAACTGGGCGGACCGCTGCGAGCGCATCGTCGAGCAGTTCAATTGCGAGGCGCGCTCGCTGTTCGACCCGCGGGAGCTCCAGCAGGGAGGCTTCCACAGCGAGGATCGCCGCGGCTTCCCGAGTTTTTTCCCGCTGACGACAATCGCGGCGGGCGAAGTCAGCGTGTCGCCGGGCCAGTTTCGGCACCCCGAAGAGGTCGCCTCGGCTGCCGCCGCGGCGAAGAAGATCGCGAAGCTGGCGCCGAGCGGTGTGCATCGCGCATGCCTGGCGAAGGTGATCGCGCTGCGTGAGGCGACCGCGTAGCGCAATTCAGGCCAAGCTTCGCGTCCCGCACGGGGTGGCGCTGTCGTCGCGCGCTGCGCATTGAAATTCTGTCCGTCCGACGATGACGTGGTGCCGGCGCCTGAACTCTCACGTGCCACGTCCCGTCCAATGGAAGCATTTTCCTTCGCGCGAGGCCGGTCGCCCGTCAGGCGCAGCCGGCACGAGCATCAAGAAGCGGTCCACCATGTCCGAGCCCTTCGTGTACATCGACACCCCCGAAGTTCGTCCCGGCGTTCCGCCCGCGGTCCGGTGGTGGTTCGAAGCGCTTGACGAGATGCGAAGGCACGCCGGCAGAGCGCTCGATCGCATCAACCTCGGTCGGCAGGAAACCGGGTTCGAGGTTGTTTTTTCGCGGCCGGCGGTCCGTCTGCGCGTCTATGGAAAGTCACGGAAAGGGTCACCTGTCCTGCTTATCGTGCCGGCGCCGATCAAGCGTCCGTATATCTGGGATCTCTCGCCGGAAAGAAGCGTCGTGCGCAAGGCGGTGGACCGCGGCTTCGACGTCTATCTGGTCGAATGGACCGAAGCGCAGGACGACGAGGCTCGCTTCGGCCTCGAAGAATATGCGCTGATCGCACTCGGGGAGTGCATCGAGGCGATCCGGTCTCGGGCGCAGTCCGGCCGGATCTTCCTTGCGGGGCATTCGCTCGGCGGCACTTTCGCGGGCATCTACAGCGCTTGCCATCCCGAACACGTCAGGGGCCTCGTGCTGATCGAGGCGCCGCTCCATTTTGCCGAGGCGTCCGGGGCGTTCAAGCGCATGCTCGACGCCGGGGTCCCCGCGCAAGCCGTGCTTCAGTCATCGCGCCCTGTTCCGGGTTCGCTGATCAACCTGATGAGCCTGTGGGCGTCGCCGAAGACGTTTCAGCACGAGCGGTATCTCGACTTCGTCGCGAGCCTGGGTTCGCGCGCGGACCTCGAAACCCACGTGCGCGTCGAACGGTGGACGCTGGACGAACTCCCGATGCCGCGCAGGCTGTTCGACGATGTCGTCGAGCAGCTCTACCGTAAAGACCGGTTCATGCGCGGCGAACTGACGATCGGAAACAGGCACATTCGCCCTCGTGACGTGACGTCGCCCGTGTTTGCGGTTTTCGACCCGAACAGCCACATCATTCCGCCCGCCTCGCTCCTCGCGTTCTACGAGCAGGTCGGCAGCCAGGACAAGGAGGCGATGCCCTACCTCGGAGACACCGGCGTCGCGTTGCAGCACGTCGGCGCGCTGGTCGGCGAAAACGCGCACCGCCTGATCTGGCCACGAATTTTCGATTGGCTGGGGCGGCTCACCGCCGAATGATCGCCGATTTCACTCGCACCTTGGGTGGTGGAGATCCTCTCCCCGGCCACCGCCGGCCACGACCTCATCGTAAAACGCCGCCTCTCTCTATGAGCACGTCGGCGTGCGCGAATACTGGCTGGTGCATCCGGTGGACCGCGTCGTCACTGTCTATCACCTGAAATCGGCAGCGGCGTGATGAGTGCGGCGATGCCGGCACTAACGGGCTTGCGTTCATGAATAGGAGCCCCTAAAAATTTGTAAGGAACTGTATTGTTGTGTGAAGTTGACTTGATGTAGAGTGCATACATTCACACCGACGGGTTGCGATCCGTCATTTAGGCGGTCCACTCATAGGCGTCGTACCCCCTCACAGCGAGTCCCCCGTGAACATCGAAGACTTCATGCTCGGCTACAAGGCCGCCTGGGAGCAGCGCAACCCGGCAATGTTCGCGGCACTGTTTCTCCCCGACGGGCAGTACCACAACACACCGTTTCAGGTTCAGTGCGGCACCGAGCAGTTGGCCAAGTACTGGGAACGGGTGAAACTCCAAGAGGACGTTCAGGTCACCTTCGAGGTCTTGGCCAGCACCGCCACATCGGGCATCGCCCACTGGCACGTCACCTATCAAGTCGCATCGGAAGAACTGTTCCAAATCTGGGCCAAATCCACCGGCACTGGCCTCGTTGCGCGCAAGCCTGGCGATCCTCTACCAAGAATGGTGCTCGATGGTGTCCTCCAGGCTTCATTCAGCGGCAATCTGTGCTCGGAGGCTCGCATCTGGTGGCACAGCATGCCCCAGCCTGCCTAGGGTGCCAAGCAACAACGCCTAACGAATTACACAGGATCGTACCAGGATCGGGGGTCACAGGATTGCACAGGATAAGGATCGGGGTCAGATAAGGATCGTGAAGGATCGGGGTCATGAAGGATCGGGGTCAGGTCTTGCAATAACGCATTCTCCTCTGTCATAGCGATGCCATGGCACGTCCATGGGGAATTCCTGATCAATTGACGTGTCAAGCACACCCACCCAAGCCAGCCAGTTGAACTGACTTCGATGAACGCTTTTCCCGCCCCTGCTGCTGAAATCGGAAGCCCTTTCGGCCACGATCGCCCGTTTTCGGGCGCAGCAGGCGGATTCCGCCCATCAACTCATCAGGGTTCGCCTCGCCAGGTAAAGGTTGGTCAATCCGATCAGCGTTCAACTGGGTTGGCTTGGCTGGGTTGCCCGTACCGCTTTGCAACAGGGCGGCGCAGGATGCCGGAACGAGAGAGGTCGAGATGCAACTCTACAAAAATCTGAGTGGACAATCCGGAGTAGCCGCCTTCGAAATCGGTGTCGATTTCGTGAAGGTGGTGTTCCACGGCAATCCCAGGGTCTACGTCTACTCGGCTCGCAACATCACGCCAGCGAAAATCGAGCACATGAAACAGTTGGCGGCTGCCGGGCGCGGCCTCGCGACCTTCATCAGCCAGAATCCCGACGTCAGAGCCGGGTTTTCGTAAGGCGTTTCCCATGGGTTCTCCTTTTGCTGATCCTGGTCGAAGGCACGTCGAGGCTTGCGTTCCTCGAGCCGGCCCTGGGGAATACGAACGGGCAGACGGCAGGCGAATCCTTTATGCAGGCCGGCCACGCCGAGCAGCGCACAGCAATCGGCATTCCGAGGGGGCGAGATACACATTCCGGGAGGCACCACGAGCGAACACCGCACGCGTGCGCCGTCAGCGCTCAGGGGATGCCTGCATCGGCGCGCACAAGACCTCCCGGATGAACGACGACGCGGCGATTCTTGCTAACATCTACGCGAGCTGGCTCATCCGGGAGCTGTGCTGCGAATTCGACCTCCGCATCGCAGTCCTGGAGAGGACACCTCCAGGCCGATAATCTGCAAAGGTTTTGCCTCGAGCCCTGTCCATCGCAGCCGTCCACACCTTGAACTTCGACTTATTTGCAAGCCAATCTGTTTGAAGGCCAATAGATATATGCCGAACACTTCGCCGTTCCTGGTACCCGACCGAATCGAGTCCCCGCGTCTCGTTCTGCGCACGTTCCGCCCGGATGACTGGCCCTTCCTCCACGAGCACTACTCGGACCCCGAAAGCACCCGCTTCACTTTTCGTCGCGCGCTTTCCGAAGGCGACAGCTGGTATGCGATGGCGAACATGGTCGGGCACTGGCACCTGCGAGGTTACGGCCCCTACGCGGTCGAGGAAAAAGCGACCGGAAACGTGCTGGGAACGGTCGGGCTCTGGTACCCGAAGGACTGGCCCGAACCCGAAATCAAATGGGCGCTGACCCGCCGCTACTGGGGCAAGGGTTACGCCAGCGAAGCGGCGCGCACCGTGCAGGCGATGGCCAAAGAGCACCTTCCGGACGTCTCGCTGATCAGCTTCATCCACGCCGAGAACGCGGCATCGATCGCCCTGGCCCTCGCCGTCGGGGCAACGTTCGAAAAGGAAATGCCGTTTCGCGGCGCGACCTGGCACATCTACCGGCACGCGCGCTGAAAGGCTGTCGCGCGCCGAGGAGCGTCTCCGCCGGCGCGCCACTCCGGCTCAGGCACCCAACGGGATCAGAGCATGAATGGCTGCTTCGTCGCAGGCGCGAGCGCGACACCGGCGGCAAAAACTTTCGCCTGCCGCGGCTTGAACCACACCATGCGGCCAGGCGACAGGTCGAGATTCGCGGCGCGCTCCGTAGCCACGGTCTGGTGCAGTTCAGTTTTTTCCGGCGGCAGTTCGGCGGTCAGCATCTCGGTTTCCTTGCGCATGCGCCATTCGACGATGGTCTTCGCGACGAACGTGACGAGGCCGAGCAGCGCGAGCACCGTCGCGAGCAGCAGAGTGGAAAATTTGTTCATGGAAGCTCCAGGTGCGAGCCGATAAGGTCAGCGGCATGAACGATAGCCGAAGCCAGCCGACCATGTCATGCATGAGATCCCCTTTCTTTATTAGGGATGGAACTATAGAGAAACGCGTCACCCGCGCGGCGCGCTGGGCGCGTGAATATTCCGGTCGTGCTTCAGTTACCTGTCGTTACAAGGAGTTTTTTCCGGAAAGAGCATGCCCGGCAGGAATGTCGGGGGCGAGTAACGCATAATTCATTGAAATGGAAGAATGACGATCCGGCGAGTGCCTGAACCCCATTTCTAGGTTGGGAAGTCACGATGTCACTTCATGCCACTGTTACCTGTCCGACTTGCGGGAGCGCCGATTGTCGCAAGTCGAAATGGCAGTCCGAAGGCGAAAGGCAGGTGCAGACGGGCAAGCGCCCGTATCGGTGCCGCGCCTGCACGCATCGTTTCCATGCGCCCGAGCGCAAGCGGTCCCGCTGGCGGAACGGCGCATCCTTCATCGGACCGGTGCTGGTAGTGGTGGCCGTGATGGCCGCAGTGATCGTCGTCGGCTCGAGGACCAGCGACGAAATACCGGCGCAGAACCTTCCGGGCGTGCCGATTCCGATCGATCCCTACACGCTACGTGCAGCCAATGAAGGGGATGCGGCGGCACAGCTCCGGATTGCGAAGACGCTGTTGCTCGACTCCGCGAACGACCGCGCGCAGTCGCTGGAGGCCGTTCGCTGGCTGCAGGCAGCGGCAGGCAGTGAACATCCGGGAGCGATGGTGGAACTCGGAAAGCTCTACCGCAGCGGCTTCGGCGTGCTGCAGGACTACGATCAGGCAGCCAAATGGATCCGCACCGCAGCGGCGCGCGGCGACGCCGAAGGGATGCTCGAACTGGGCCGCCTGTACCGCGACGGCATCGGTTTCCCGCGCGACCCGGTGCGCGCCTACGTGTGGTTCAACCGCGCCGCCGCAGCGCTGAATATTGATGCCGTGCGCGACCGCGACGAGATTGCGCGCAGCCTCGACGCCGACGAACTGAAGCAAGCGCAGGCACAGTCGTCGAGAGTGGAATCCGGCGAAGCGGAAGCCAGTCCGGTCAAGGAACGCAAGGGCTAGCGGCTTGCCCTAGGCATCCGGCCCGACCGTCTCATCGGCCCGAGGGGCACCGGATGCCGCCGCGGACAGCATCTCCCGGCGGCTTTCGGGCGTTTCCAGGCTGATCCGTCCCAGCACGCCGCTGCGGTAATCGTTGAGGAAGATTTGCGAGGCTTTCTCGAGATCCGGCGCGCCGCCCTTGAGCCGGCAGCCGCGCCGCGCCGCGATCGTCTCGATGAGGCCGACACCGTCCAGCGCCTCGAGGCGTTCCGGCGCGATGCCGTAGCGCGCCGCGAGCAGCGCCGGGTAACGTTCCAGCAGCAGGTCGCCGAGGAAAGTCGCGACCTCCTCGTCGATGACGGCGTTGCGCCCGATCGCGTGACTCGCGGCGAGCATGAACCCGTCGGAGTCGTGGGCGATCTTCGGCCACATCAGGCCGGGCGTGTCGGTGATCGTCATGTGCGAACCGAGGTCGAAAGTCTGCTGCGACTTCGTCACCGCCGGCTCGTCGCCGACCTTCGCGACGCGGCGCTTCAGCAGCGCGTTCATCAGCGTCGATTTGCCGACGTTCGGGATGCCCATGATCATGATGCGCAGCAGCTTGGTGCCGTCGTTGCGGTGCGGCGCGAGCGCCTGGCACAGGCCGGGCACGCGCGCGACGTCCCCCGGCTTTTTGCACGACAGCGCGACCGCCTTGACACCTTCCTGGCTGTTGAAGAAATCGAGCCAGGCGCGCGTCGCGACGGGATCGGCGAGATCGGCCTTGTTGAGCACCTTGAGACATACCCGCTGACGGTGCCGGCGCAACTCGTGGATCATCGGATTGCTGCTCGCCTCGGGGATGCGGGCATCGAGCACCTCGATGACGACGTCGGTCAGCGCCATCGTTTCGGCCGCTTTCTTGCGCGCCGAGGTCATGTGACCGGGAAACCACTGGATCGACATCTGGAATCAAAGCCTTGGAGAAGGGGCGCATTATCGCCTCCTTCGTCCGCGGCTTGGGGCAAAATGGCGAACTTTCGAGGGAATGCGGATGAATCGTGACAAGGTGCTCGCGGCGACGCGACAGTGGCTGGAGAAGGCGGTGATCGGACTCAACCTGTGTCCGTTCGCGAAATCGGTATACGTGAAGAACCAGGTGCGCATCGTTGTCAGCGACGCGCGGCACGTCGACGCGTTCCTCGAGGAGCTCGACCGCGAACTCGATTTCCTCGCCGCCGCCGATCCTGCGGAGGTCGATACGACGCTGCTCGTGCATCCGGCCCTGTTCCCCGATTTCCTCGATTTCAACGAGATCGTCGGCATCGCCGAGGAAGCCGTCGCCGAGCACGAGCTCGAAGGCGTCCTGCAGGTCGCGAGCTTCCATCCGCGCTTCCGCTTCGAAGGCACCGGCGAGGACGATATCGAGAACTACACCAACCGTTCGCCCTATCCGACCCTGCACCTGCTGCGCGAGGACAGCATCGAGCGCGCGGTCGCCGCGTATCCGGATGCCGAGACGATCCCCGAGCGCAACATCGAGACGATGAACCGCCTCGGCCACGACGGCTGGAAAGCGCTCGGCATTCCCGACGGCGGCGAGGACGACACGCCGTGAGCGAGGCCCACGCAAAAGGCCGGCGTCCGGCGAGTCGCGGGCGCACCGGTAAACCGCAGCCCTCCCCGGCACCGGCCGCTGCGCCTTCACCGCCCCCCGCGCAGCTTCCCGATATCCGGCCGGGCCAGTCGATTGAATTGCTGAAGGAACTCCACATCCTGACGCGCGACGGCAAGCTCAACCAGGACAGCCGGCGCAAGCTCAAGCAGGTCTATCACCTGTACAACTTTATCGAGCCGCTGCTCGAAGAAGTAATGAACGCGCGCGGCGACCTGACGCTCGCCGACCACGGCGCGGGCAAGTCGTATCTCGGCTTCATCCTCTACGACCTGTTCCTGAAGGCGCGCGAAGGGGGGCAGACCGGCGGCCACATCTACGGCATCGAGACGCGCGATGAACTGGTCGCGAAGTCGCGCGAACTCGCGGCGCGACTCGGCTTCGTCCGCATGAGTTTCCTGAACCTGTCGGTCGAGGACTCGATCGAGTCGCCCGAACTGCCCGAACATATCGACATCGTCACCGCACTGCACGCCTGCAACACCGCGACCGACGACGCGATCCGCTTCGCGTTGCACAAGCGCGCCCGCTTCATCGTGCTCGTGCCGTGCTGCCAGGCCGAGGTCGCCGCCGCGCTGCGCCGGCACAAGAACGAATCGTTCGGCAAGACGCCGCTGTCCGAGATCTGGCGCCACCCGATCCACACGCGCGAATTCGGCAGCCAGCTGACGAACGTGCTGCGCTGCCTGCTGCTCGAATCGCACGGCTACCAGCTCACGGTGACCGAACTTGTCGGCTGGGAGCATTCGATGAAGAACGAGCTGATCATCGCGCGGGCGACGGACCAGCCGCGGGGCAACGCGCAGGAGCGGCTGGCGCAGATCCTCGCCGAACTCAACCTGGAAGAGCTTCGCGACCGTTTTGCGTATTGAAGAGCGGCAGCAAGGCCGGGCGGCGGCGCACCCGATTGCGCCGGCTCGCTTGATCTGGGCGAAGTACCGCAGCCCCGCAATGCGTTAATCTGCAGCTCCCCCACCGGCCGCCCCACATGTCCAACTTTCCGTTTCCGATCCTCGTCGCCGCGATTTTCCTGTTCGGCTGCCTTGCGGTCCTGCACATCCACCGGCGCCAGCAGGAAGCCCAGCGCGACTTGCCGCAGCGCGACGAGTACCTTGCCGCACACTGCCAGCAGACCCCCGCCTGCCTGCGCTGCGCATCGACCGACACGCGCGAATTCGGGCTCCACGAAGGCGAGGACGTGCAGCGCATCGTCGCCTGCAAGAAGTGCGACCAGCTGATGTACCGCTACCGGCGCACGGCGGCTGCGTAGAATCCCGAACGGATAGAACATTCCGCTCGGCCGGGCGGTCCACCCCACATATCCAGCGTGGAGGCCTCGGCCATGGACGTCATCCCCTTGCTCGCGCGACTCGGCGTCGCGAGTGGCGAGCTCGAATGCGGCGGGCTGCCGGTACGCAGCCCGATCGATGCAGAAATCATCGCGCGGCTCGCGCCGCATACGCCAGCGCACGCCGCAGTCGCGCTCGATCGCGCGCAGCAGGCCTTTTTCACCTGGCGCGACGTTCCGCCGCCGCGGCGCGGCGAAGTGGTGCGGCAGTATGGCAACCTGCTGCGCCGGCACAAGGCCGATCTCGGCGAACTCGTGTCGATCGAAGCGGGCAAAATCCGCCAGGAAGGTCTCGGCGAAGTGCAGGAGATGATCGACATCTGCGACTTCGCCGTCGGCCTGTCGCGACAGCTCCACGGATTGACGATCGCGAGCGAACGCCCCGGCCACCGCATGATGGAGCAGTGGCACCCGGCAGGCGTCGTCGGCGTCGTCTCGGCGTTCAACTTCCCCGCTGCGGTGTGGGCGTGGAACGCCGCGCTGGCGTGGGTGTGCGGCGACAGTGTGGTGTGGAAACCGTCGCCACGAACCCCGCTCACGGCGCTGGCGTGCGCAGCGCTGTTCGATTCGCTGCGCAGCGAATTCGACGAGCTGCCGCAAGGCCTGCTCGAAGTGCTGGTCGGGGGCAATGAACTCGCGACCCTGCTTGCCGACGACCGGCGCGTCACGGTCCTCTCGGCGACCGGTTCGACCGCGATGGGCAAGGCGCTCGCGCCGCGCGTCGCGGCCCGGCTCGGCCGCTCGATCCTCGAACTGGGCGGCAACAACGCTGCGATCGTCTGCCCGAGCGCCGACCTGACGCTCGCCGAACGCGCGATTCTGTTCGCCGCGGCCGGCACCGCGGGCCAGCGCTGCACCAGCCTGCGCCGGCTGATCGTGCATGAATCGATCGCCGACGCGCTGCTGGAGCGCCTGCGCACCGTTTGGGGACGGGTCACGGTCGGCAATCCGCTCGATCCGGCCACGCTCGTCGGGCCGCTGATCGATGCCGCGGCCGGTGCGAAGATGGACCGGACGCTGGCCCAAGCGCGGGCATCGGGCGGCACGGTGCAGGGGGGCGAGGCGGTCGGCGTGCCCGGATGCGAGGGCGCGTGCTATCGCCGCCCGGCGCTGGTCGAGATGCCCGAACAGACGGCGCTCGTGAAAGAGGAGACTTTCGCGCCGATCCTCTATGTCCTGCGCTATCGCACCCTGGACGAGGCGATCGCGCTGCACAACGACGTGCCGCAAGGCCTTGCGTCATCGATCTTCACGCGGGACCTGACGGAATCCGAACGCTTCCTGTCCGCGACCGGCAGCGACTGCGGCATCGCGAACGTGAATATCGGGCCGTCCGGCGCCGAGATCGGCGGCGCGTTCGGCGGCGAGAAGGACACCGGCGGCGGCCGGGAATCCGGCTCGGATGCATGGAAAGCCTACATGCGGCGGGCGACCTGCACGATCAACTACTCGGGCGCGCTGCCGCTCGCACAGGGAATACGCTTCGGCCTTGCCGACGGCTGACGGGTCGCGGATGCGCGTCCGGGCAGCAGTCATTCCCTCGTGGGCGCGCGCGTGACCAGCAACTGGTCGATGCGGTAATTGTCGATGTCGACGACCTCGAACTTGTAGTCGCGATAGCTCACCGAATCGGTCCGCTTCGGCACCTTGCGCAGCATGTACATCATGAAACCGGCGATCGTCTCGTAATTCTCGTGGCCGACGAATTCATTGATGTCGAGCGCCTGCATCACGTCCTCGATCGGCGTGATGCCATCGATCAGCCACGAGCCCTCGTCGCGCTTGACGATCAGCTCCTCCTGGAACGCACTGCCGAGTTCGCCCATGACCGTGTTCATGATGTCCTGCAGCGTCAGCAGGCCGACGATCAGCGCATATTCGTTGACGATCATGGCGAAGTCCTCGCGCGCGGCGCGAAAACGCTCCAGCGCCTCGAACAGCGTCAGCGTATCGGGGATCACCAGCGCATTGCGCACGACCGGGTCGGCGCGCAGCGACAGCTTCTGGCCGGACAGGATGCGGGCGAAAATATCCTTCGAGTCGACGTAGCCGACCACCGTGTCGATCGTGCTCTCGCACACCGGGAACTTCGCATGCGTCTGCGCGACGAGCTTGCCGCGGATGCTGTCCTCGGTCTCGTTGAGCGTGAAATAGACGATGCTTTCACGGTTCGTCATCGCCGACGGCACGGTGCGCGAATCGAGCTCGAAGACGTTCACGATCAGCTGGCGCTCCTGCTTGAGCAGCGCCCCGGTCTGCGCACCGACGTCGACCATCGCGACGATCTCGGCGGAGGTGATGTTCTCGGTGCGCACGTTCGGCAGCTTGAACAAACGAAACAGCGCATTCGCGAGGCCGTCGAAGAGCCACACCAGCGGTGCGAACGCGAGCACGCAGAAACGCATCGGCGCGACGACCGCGATCGCGACGCGCTCCGGCGAAGTCATGCCGAGGCGCTTCGGCACGAGGTCGGAGAACAGCACGAAGAGCGAGGTGACGATGACGAACGACAGCACGAAGCTCATCGATTCGAGCATCGGCCCATCGTAGACCACGCCGATCAGTTGCGCGACCGCCGGCGACAGCGTCGATTCGCCGACGATGCCGCCGAGGATCGCCACCGCGTTCTGCCCGATCTGCACCACCGTGAAAAAATGGCCCGGGTTCTCCTGCAGCGCGAGCACGCGCTCGGCGACCGAATTGCCCTGTTGCACCATAAGGCGCAACTTGATCTTGCGCGAGGCCGCGAGCGAAATCTCCGCGATCGAAAAGAACGCGCTGATTCCGATCAGCAGCGCAATGACAAGGATCTGGTTCGTGACACTCACGTACTGCCCCCTCGCAGGCCGCCCGTCGCCGCCCCGTTCCACGGCGCCGCTGCGGCCCGATCCGGCCTGGGAAGCGTCGCGAAAATGCGGCCTTTTGAGAAAACGCCGGGCCGCCCCAAGTTTTCTTGTCCCCCTCGGGGGCGGAAACGGCTTTGCCGTTTCCGGGGGCGCTCAGAACAACGCTTCGACCATAACTCCCGCTGCCCAGCTGCGCCTGCGCTCGGGATCGTCGTCGTCCTGCGGCCAGAAGTGGCCGGCGCTCAGTTCGATGAACGTCCATTCGCGGTAGACCGGCTGCCGCCAGGTCGCGCGGATGCCGTATTCGCCGACACCCACGCGCCGATCCGTTTCGCCGCTGACGAGCGCCTCGAGCCCGGATTCGCGCAGATTCGGGTAGGCCTTGAACATCCCGAAGCTGTTCCCCCACCTCAGCCCGGACGTCTCCTCCGAGATCGTGCCGACGGCCTGCCAGCGGAAAGACCACGAGGGTGAATAGGCATGGTCATAATTGAGCGCGAGCGTCGAACCGAAGCCGTCGTCCGATCGCCAGAAGATCGTCTCGCGCAAGCCGAACACGTCCCGATCGGAAAAACGCCACAACTTCTTGTAGCGCGCCTGCGCATACACGTCATCGACGCCGCCGCGAAAACCCACACGGAACTCGAGGAACTCGCGCAGCGCATAGCCCACACCCGCAAAGAACGACTGGTCGTCGCGGCGGCTTTCGGCCAGCAACTGGTGCTGGCGCGTGAACGCTTCCGGCTGGTCGGTGACCTCCTCCTGCTCGTTGTCCTGGCCGATGAAGAGATAGCCGAGCCGCTTGACGTTCGGCAGGTCCATGCGGACACGAAAACGGAAGTTGTTGCGCAGTCCTTCGTCCTGTCGCGCCAGAAAATCGAAGCGGACGCTGCCGGACACCTTGCCGCCCTCCTCGAACGGGACGTCGCCGAACCAGCCATCGACGGTGCGCGCGACGCCCTCCGTAATCGCGCGCACACCCTGCCGACCCTGCTCCATCATGCTCTCCTCCTCGGCAGGCGTTCTGGCCGCGAGGGTGCTGGCGTCCTGCGTATCGACAGCCAAGGGCGGCGCGGCGGCATCGGGAGACAGGGCAAGATCGCCGGGGCCGGCGGCAGACACCACCGCGACATATCCGATGAGCGGGAACAGCAGGAAGCATCGCCTCATGACGGTTCTCCTTCGCATGCATCCAAAATACCACGAAGGAAGGCCGAAGGTGGAGATCCGGTGAATCCGGGCAGGCGTAAACCTTTCGGTTCAGCCGTACAGGGGCCGTCGCGATCCGTGCACAGCAGCCATCTTCACGCGCCCATCCTGCGCTCCGGCTCGACGAGCACCGTCTGCCGGCCGTCGGTGATCCACACCTGGCCGTCCTGCAGCGTGCATTGCAGCCGCATGCTGCGGGCGGTCAGCGCGGCAAGCGCGGGCGCGACGTCGGGGGGGAGGTTCCATACCGCCAGGTTCGACTGCCGCGCGAGCTTGTCGCGCACGCCGTTCCACCAGATGTCCGCCGCCCGGCCGTAGCTGACGACGACCGTTTCGCGCGCCCGTCCGCAGGCTTTCCGGATCCATTTTTCGTCGGGCTGGCCGACGTCGATCCAGCGCTCGATCGCGCCGGTCAGATCCCGCTGCCACAGGTCCGGCTCGTCATCGACGCACAAGCCCTTGCCGAACGCGAGCGCCGGATCGGCATACAGCGCGAATGCGAGGATGCGCACCATCATTCGCTCGTCGGTTTCCGACGGGTGGCGGGCGATCGTGAAACTGTGATCGGCGTAGTAATTGCGGTCCATGTCCGCAATCGTCAATTCGACTTTGAAAATCGTTGCCTTCAGCGCCATCGTCTGGACCCCGGTCAGTGCACGGGGCCGGCGGGCGGGGTACGCCGCGCCTGTTGCCAGGCGAGCACGGCCTGCGCCGAGTGGGCCATGATGCGGTCGCGCTGCGGCGCCGGCAGTCCGGCGGAAAGCGCCGCGAACAGCGCCTCGTTCATTTCCCGCGCCAGCCCGTCCGCGGCGAGGCCCTCGGCGAGACAGCGGATCTGGATATGCGCGAGCGCATCCGCGACGAGCCGCCAGCCGAGCTCCGGCATCGCCCGGATCAACGCGAACATCATGCCTGCGAGGTGGGCGAGGATCGCTTTCGCCTGTTCGCGCTCGTCGCCGGCGATCATCGCGTGCCACAGCGCGAGATGGATGCCGCGGCGCAATTCGATCTTGAAGTCGATCGCGTTGCCTTCAGTCGCGTCGATCGCGGCGAACTGCTGGTGAAAACGCGCCTCCTGCTGCGGATCGAGGCCGGTGCGCAGCGCCCCGAGGAGTTCGGACAGGCCGGGGATCGCCGCCAGCCCGAAAGCCTGGCTGTATGCCACACCCCACTGGTCGAGACCCGCGACGACCAGCGCGAGGCGCAGGCCGCAGGCGTCCGTGCTCTCACCCGCGGCGCCCCAGTTGCGCAACGCCGACGCGAGCGCTTCGACGCCCCGCACGCGCCCCTCGTCATCTTCGTCGAGCGTCAGCCGGAAAGCCTGCGAGAATCCGTCCTGCGCCATCCGCGCGGCCAGTTTTTGCACTTCCGGCCGGGCGAGCGCCGCGAGCGCGTCGGGCGGAATGGGCGAGGGAGAAGCGGATGGGTCGGGATGCATGCGCGAGGTCCGGGAAAAGGGCGCCATTGTGAGGCCCGCGACTGCGTCCGGCAAATGCCACGGGGCAAGGATGCGGCGCGGGCGGACACCGGGAAACGCCTTCGCCCTTGTGCCCTGCCCGTTTCCTGCGAAAATGGACGGCCGCCCCTCGCCCGAAGGCTTGCCGACCCCATGGCCACACCGCCGTTCGAAAATCTCACTCCGGACCGGATCCTCGACGCGCTCGACAGCGTCGGGCTGATCCCCGACGGGCGTCTGCTCACGCTCAACAGCTACGAGAATCGTGTCTATCAGGCCGGCATCGAAGACGGCCCGATGGTGGTCGTCAAGTTCTACCGGCCGCGGCGCTGGCCGGACGAGGCGATCGGCGAGGAACACCGTTTCGTCGCCGAACTGGCCGAGCGCGAGATCCCCGTCGTCGCCCCCCTCGTGCTGCGCAATGCCACGCTGCATCATCACGCGGACCTGCGCTTCGCCGTGTTTCCGCGGGTGGGGGGGCGCGCACCGGAGCTGTCCGATGCAGCAACCCTCGAATGGATGGGCCGCTTTCTCGGCCGCATCCACGCCGTGGGCGCATTGGCGCCGTACCACGCGCGGCCGACGCTCGACATCGCAAGTTTCGGCGAAGAACCGCGCGACTGGCTGCTCGCCAACGGCTTCATTCCGGACGATCTGCTGCCGGCGTGGCGCAGCACCGTCGAGCAGGCGCTCGACGGCGTGCGACGCTGCTTCGACCGCGCAGGGGCGTTCACCCCGATCCGGCTGCACGGCGACTGCCATGGCGGCAACGTGCTGTGGAGCGAGTCGCCATCGACACCCGGCCCGCAGTTCGTCGACTTCGACGACAGCCGCATGGGCCCGGCGGTACAGGACCTGTGGATGCTGCTGTCGGGCACACGCGAGGACATGAGCCGCCAGCTCGGCGACGTGCTCGCCGGCTACGAAGACTTTCACGATTTTTCGCTGCGCGAACTGCATCTGATCGAGGCGCTGCGCACGCTGCGGCTGATCCACTATTCAGCCTGGATCGCCCGCCGCTGGGACGATCCCGCGTTTCCCGCGGCTTTCCCGTGGTTCAACACGCAGCGCTACTGGCAGGACCGCATCCTGGAACTGCGCGAGCAGATCCCGCTGATGGATGAGCGACCGCTCTGGTCGACATGACAGATCCGGTTTTCCGCGGCACCTGCAGATGTTCTCCGATCCGGTATTCGTCGCCCGAGCGGGTTTGGCGCTGCGATCGTCGACGGGCGTATCATGTCTAGCCCAGCCGCCGGGGTACATCCCACATGTCGGACATTCACGACCAGCACCAGCATCCTCAGCCGCCCTCCGCCGCCGGGATCGGCATCCCCCGTAGCGGGAGCTT
This sequence comes from Aromatoleum bremense, assembly GCF_017894365.1. NCBI lineage: Bacteria > Pseudomonadati > Pseudomonadota > Betaproteobacteria > Rhodocyclales > Rhodocyclaceae > Aromatoleum > Aromatoleum bremense. The sequence continues at coordinate 3,891,845 of NZ_CP059467.1, read as the reverse complement.
CGATCCGGCCGCGTTCGAACGGGCCGTCAATGACCTGCTGCGCGCGTGCGGCGTCGCCCCGGACGCGATACATACCGGAAAAACCTCCACCCGCGTACGCGAACTCTGGCAGCGCCGGCTGCTCGGCGGCTACGACATGGACCCCGCCGAGGCGCTCGGCGACGGTTTCGCCGACGATCGGACCGACATGGTGGTGATACGCGGCATCGCCGTGCATGGCGTGTGCCCGCACCACCTCGTGCCGTTCCGCGGCGTCGCGCACGTTGCCTACCTGCCCGGCGGTCGGTTGCACGGTTTCGGGCGTATTGCCCGCCTCGTCGACGCGATCGGGCATCGCTTCACTTATCAGGAATGGATGACGCGGGACATCGCCGATGCGCTACTGCAGCACGGCCATGCGCGGGGAGCAGCCTGCATCGTCGAGGCCGAGCAGCTGTGCCTGCTGCTCGGCGAGGACCGCCGCGGCGACGAACGGGTCGTGACGCAGGCGTTCGCCGGCGAATTCGAGACGCGCGAGCACCTGCGCGGCGAATTCCTGCACGCGATCTCGGGCCGCGCCCCCGGTCGCTGAAGCGGCGAGGCGATGCCCGGGCGGGTCAGTGCACGGTGAAACCCGGCGTGCGACGGGGGCCGACATCAAGCATCGTGACTTCGCTGCCGAGCAGCATCACCGAACCGCGTTGCCGGTCGTCGCCGGAAGCGGAAAACTCGAAGTCATAGACGCGCCGCAGCCGCAGGCGGCCGTCCGCATCGCGGGCCAGCCGGAGCGAGCGGATCGACACCGTCTCGTCAAGGAACTGCACCCCTTCGCGCCGGCATGCGCTACGCGCCGCCTGTACGCCCAGCTCGCGTACCTTGATGCTGTCGAGCCAGAACCAGCCGAGCAGGCACAGCAGAATCAGGGCGGCGAGTTCGAAGGAGGACATGGCGGGATAGTGACGACGGCAGCAGCGCGACCCGCCGCTCAGTCGAGCATCATGCCCCGCATCATGAAGAACAGGATCGCCGCCATCACCGCCGACGCGGGAACGGTGATCACCCAGGCGGCGGCGATGCGCATCAGCTGCGAGCGCTTGACAAGCTCCTTGCGATACACCTTGCGCAGGCCCTTGCGCTCCATCTTCGAGAAGTGAGCCGGATCGAGCTGCTGCTTGGCCTTGGCCTTCAGTTCGCGCAACATCTGGCCCTTCTCGTCGATCGGCGCGGCTTCGAATTTGGCAAGGAACGCATCGATGGCGGCCTGGTCGCCTTCCGGGTGATGCGCCTTGATGTCGGCAACCATGCGCGCGTAGTTGCTCTTCAGGTACTCGCGCAGGAATCCCACGCCGAACACGCCGCCGACGGCGATGTGTGTCGAGCTCACCGGCAGCCCGAGCTGGCTCGCGATGATCACCGTGATCGTCGCCGACATCGCGATGCAGTACGCGCGCATCTGGTCGAGCTCGGTGATTTCCGAGCCCACGGTCTTGATTACTTTCGGACCGAACAGCGCGAGGCCGATCGAGATCCCCAGCGCCCCCATCAACATCACCCAGAGTGGAATCGGCGCCGCGCGCGAAATCTCGGTTGCGCCGGAGGCGAGGACATCGACGATCGCCGCGAGCGGACCGACCGCGTTCGCGACGTCGTTCGAGCCATGGGCGAAGCTCAACAGCGCAGCGGCAAAGATCAGCGGCGCAGTGAAGAGCCGGTTCACACTCTGCTTCGAGTTCGCGATCGACTGCGCGCGGCGGGCGACGATCGGCCGGACCAGGAACAGCACTGCAACGGCAAAGCCGAAGCCGGTCAGCACGGCGGTCAGGAAATCGACCTTCCAGACCTGCTTCAATCCTTTCAGCAGCAAATAGGTTCCGAACGCCCAGGCCATCAAGGCGACCAGGTACGGCACCATGCGGGTGGCGGCCGCAACCATGTCGTGCTGGTACGTGATGCTGCGCTTGATCAGGTAGAGAAACGCCGCCGCGACGATGCCGCCCATCAGCGGCGAGATCACCCAGCTGGCGACGATCCGGCCCACCTCCTCCCAGTTGGCGATCCCCATCCCGCTCGCCGCGATGCCGGCGCCGAGCACGGCGCCGACGATCGAGTGGGTCGTCGACACCGGCGCGCCGACCGCGGTCGCAATGTTGAGCCACAACGCGCCGGCGAGCAGCGCCGACATCATGACCCAGACAAAAGTGTCCGGATCCGGAATCCTGGCCGGGTCGATGATTCCGCTGCGTATCGTATTGACCACCTCGCCACCGGCAATCAGCGCGCCGGCCGCCTCGAAGATCGCCGCAATCACGAGCGCGCCGCCCAGCGTCAGCGCCTTCGATCCGACTGCCGGCCCGACGTTGTTCGCCACGTCGTTGGCGCCGATGTTCATCGCCATGTAGCAGCCGACCGCCGCTGCCGCGACCAACATGACGCTGCCCTCGCCCTGTCCGATCATCGCGGCGTACAGCATTGCGCCGACGATGAAAATCAGGCCTGTTCCGAGACGAAAGAGTTCCGCCCGGCCTTTCCGGGTCGCCCGCTCGATCTCGCTGATGTGCTGAAGCTCCACGTGCTGAATTCCGTAATCAAAAGGACCGGTATTGTTTCAGAAATGGTTCCATGCCCCAATCACGACGCACAGGATTTGCGTCGCAAAGGTCACAGTTTGTCGTATTTATCCGAACGTCCGCGCGCCTTGTCGGCGGGATAACGCCCCGCGTTGAGCGCCAGCTTGCGCTGTGCCGCCTCGCCGAGGTCGATATCGAGGACGTCCGCGAGCCGGACCAGATACAGCAGCACGTCCGCCAGTTCGAGCGCCACTTCGGCACGCCGCGCTTCGGACAGATTCGCCGATTCATCGGCGCTAAGCCACTGGAAATGCTCGATCACCTCCCCGGCCTCCCCCGCCAGCGCCATCGCGAGGTTTTTCGGCGTATGGAAGCGCTCCCAGTCGCGCTCGGCTGCAAAGGCCCGCAGCGCGTCGCGCAGCACAAGCAGCTGGTCGCGTTCGCTCATTCGATGTGGTGCTCCAGATCGAATCTCCCCTCGCCGTCCTCCCCCAGCACGCCCGCGAGCCACGGCATCACTGCCTCCAGCGTCTGCGGCAGCACCCATGGGGGATTGACGACGTACAGCCCGCTGCCAAACATGCCGAAGCCGTCGCGCGGCGGTTTTTTCACCGCGAGGCGCACGTCGAGCCAGTTTTCAGCGCCGAGGGCCGCGAGGCGCTCGGGCAGCTGGCGTGCCTCGGTACGCGCCAGCAGCGGATACCAGACGGCGTAGGTTCCGGCGGGGAACCGCTTGATCGCGTCGGCAAGGGTATCGACGACGCGGCGGTAATCCTCCTTGACCTCGTACGGCGGGTCGATCAACACGACGACGCGGCGCGACGGCGGCGGCAGCAGGCCGCGCAGCGCCGTGAAACCATCCGCCTTACGGACCTGGACGCGCTGGACGTCGCGCGCGAACGTCTGCCCAAGCAGCGCGACATCGGCCGGATGCAATTCGAACAGCCGCATGCGGTCCTGTTCGCGCAACTGCGTCATCGCCAGCGCCGGCGAACCGGGATAGAAGGTCAGCCGGCCGTGGGGGTTGAACTGGGCCAGCGCATCGAGATACGGGCGCATTGCGTCCGGCAGGTCGTCCCGCTGCCACAGCCGGCCGATTCCGCCCGCGAATTCGGCGTTCTTCCCCGCCTGCTCGCTGTCGAGCGCATAGCAGCCGGCGCCCGCGTGCGTATCGACGTACCACCAGGGTTTCTCCTTGCGGTTGAAGTAGCGCAGGAGTTCGATCAGCACGAAGTGCTTGAGAACGTCGGCGTGATTGCCGGCATGAAAGGCGTGGCGGTAACTGAGCATGAAGACGGCGCTATCTGACTGAGCGGCGAATGCTAACACCACCTGTTATCATTGCGCCCTGCCGGCGCTCGGACGACCGGCTCCGATGGAGAATGAAGAATGGCGATATACGCCCTCGGCGAACGCGTTCCCGATTTTGGAGAAGGCTGCTGGGTTGCAGACAACGCAACGGTAATCGGCCAGGTGCACGCCGGTCGCAATGTGAGCATCTGGTACAACGTCGTGATCCGCGGCGACAACGACCCGATCGTGATCGGCGACAACACGAACATCCAGGACGGTTCGATTCTGCACAACGACGACGGCGTGCCGCTGACGATCGGCTCGAACGTAACCGTCGGCCACATGGCGATGCTGCACGGTTGCACGGTCGGCGACGGCTCGCTGATCGGCATCAATGCGGTCGTGCTCAACCATGCCGTGATCGGCAAGAACTGCATCGTCGGCGCGAATGCGCTGATCCCGGAAGGCAAGGTGATTCCCGACCGCTCGCTCGTCGTCGGCTCGCCGGGACGCATCATCCGCGAACTGTCGGACGAGGACATCGCCGGGCTGCGCACGAATGCGGCGAACTACGTTGCGAATGCGCGGATGTATGCGGCGGAGTCGCGCCACATCAATCCGTTGAAATCGGTGAAGTAACGTCCTCATTGCAACACGCGCCACGTGCGCCGGTCCGCCGATACCCGCACGCGAGCCGGACCGCCAGTCCGGGCGCCGTCGCGCCGCCGGGTTTCCGGCTGGGCAGGAAAGCATCCTGTCCTCCCGTATCGCGCGGATACTTACAAGACATTACACGTCCGGGCTCCGGGGATAGAAAATGGTCTATACACTGCGCGCCTGAGCGCTTCCGCCCCTGGCGCGAAATCGACGCCACCTCCATTCCATCCGATTGCGGCTACGCCCATGGCACATCGCGCAACCCGACACTTCCTCGCCCTGCCGCTCGCGCTCGTCATGCTCGCCGCTTCACCCTCCGCAACCGCCCATGCCGAACGAGTCGTCCCGACGGTTGACCTCTCGGCCGACGCCAGCCGGGCGGCGCCGAACGACATGGCGATTGCGAGCCTGTATTTCGAAGCGGATGGCGCGGATCCCGCACCGCTGGCAAGGCAGGTCAATGCGGTGATCGCCTCGGCTCTCGAACAGGCGCGCCTTTACCCCGCGGTGAAGGCCAGGAGTTCCGGTACGAGCACTTTTCCGGTCTATGGCAAGGAGGGCCGGAAGATCGAAGGCTGGAGGATGCGCTCCGAAATCCAGCTCGAGAGCCGCGACCTGCCGGCGCTGTCCGAGCTGCTCGGCAAACTCCAGGGGAAGCTCGCCCTGTCCGGTCTCCTGATGCAACCGGCGCCCGAAACACGCAGGAGCGTCGCGGACCTCGCGGCAGGCGACGCGATCCGGGCTTTCCAGGCACGTGCCGACGCGGTCGCCGCGACGCTCGGCAAGCCGTATCGCATCCGCCACCTGTCGATCGGCTATGGCGGCGAGTCGCCGCCGATCCGGCCGATGATGAAAACCACCACCTTCGCCGCGGAGGCAGCACCCGCTGCGATCGAAGCGGGTGAAAGCGAAATTGCCGTGACGGTCAGCGGCACGATAGAACTGAGCGAGTAAGCCGAACCCCATGACGAATGACCCGCGCCCCGGCACAGCAAACCTGAAAATCCGCGTCGCATTGCTGGTCGCATTGAGTGGTGCTACCGGCATGCTCGCGAGCACCGCCTACACCCGCGACGCCTCGCGCGTCGTCGGCTACGCCTGTCCCGGCGGCGAGCGCTTCTCCGTCGAATACCTGCGCGACCACATCCGCCTGCGCACGGGGGCGGGCATCTTCGCGCTGGCCGTTCAGCCGGCGGGGTCGGGTGAAAAATATTCCGACGGCCACACAGTATTTCGCCTGCAGGGATCTGAAGCGCGGCTCGAACGCCCGGGCCTGGCGACCAGCGCCGATTGCAGGGCACAGGATCAGCGCCTCTGAGCGCCCCCAGGAAACGGCTTTGCCGTTTCCGCCCCCCGAGGGGGACAAGAAAACTTGGGGCTGCCCGGCGTTTTCTTGAGGAGCGCGTTGCGAGCGCCGCTCCACCTCGGTGCGGCGCTCAAGCGACTGACCTTCGGAACCGGCGGCCTGCAGGGCCGTTTTTTTTCGGTGCGAACAGGCCGCGATTGGAATATCTTTCGCCAGACCGATCACGGGTTCCCATCATGCCAGCTCGCCTACCGGCTCCGGTCGGACTCGTCGCCGCGATCGCGACCGCACTGCTCGCCGCCTGCAGCAGCCTTCCCACCGCCACGCCACCCGGTCCTGCATCCGGCCGCGAAGACGGCAGCTATTTCTCGCTTAACGATCCCCTCCATTCGCAGGAAATGGTGATCTTCGCCCTCGGCCTGCTCGACACCGCCTACCGCTTCGGCGGCCGCAACCCGGAAGCCGGGCTCGATTGCAGCGGCATGGTGAGCTACATCGTCGAGCAGATCAGCGGCCGCCGCCTGCCCCACAACGCGGCGCAGATCGCACAACTGACCCGCCCGATCCCCATTCCCGCGTTGCAAGCCGGGGATCTCGTGTTCTTCAACACGCGCAACCAGCGGCATTCCCACATGGGAATCTATCTTGGCGACGGCCGATTCGTTCATGCCCCGTCGAGCCGCGGGCGTATCCGTATCGAATTGCTGGAGAATCCTTATTTCAAAAGCCGGATCGATGGCGCCCGCAGTCTCCTTGCGGCAAACTGAGCTCCCCGGACGCGACGGCGGACGGGCATTACACAGATCGGGCCGCGAGCCCGGCACAAGAACGTGATGGTCCACATTCACACGGAGGACGCCATGCCGAGACGCAGGATTCGCGACGTAATCGAACACCAGAGCATACTCACCGCACCACGCGACATATCGGTGCGGGAAGCGACGCGCCGGATGGCGCAAGCCGGGGTCGGCGCCATCATGATCACCGACGCGGAACGGCTGGTCGGCATCTTCACCGAGCGCGACGCCCTCGTTCGCGTGCTCGCAGCGGGCCTGGACGCTGAGTCGGTGCGGCTCGACCAGGTGATGACAGCCAGTCCGCAAACGGCCATGCCCGACATTCCGCTGGGGCACGCCTTGCACATGATGTACGACGGCGGCTTCCGCCACATCCCGATCGTTGACAACGGACGGCCGATCGGCATGGTTTCCGCGCGCGACGCGCTCGGCCAAGAGTTGGTCGCGTTCGAAGTCGAGCTTGAGCGGCGCGACGCGATCACCGACCTGCTCTAAGCTCTTCGCTCCGGGTGTGTGGCGGGCATCACGGCTTGCGCGGGATGTGGACGAAGATCTCGTCCGGTTTCGTCAGGCCGAGCTCGAAGCGCGCGCGCTCCTCGATCGCTTCGTTGCCCGACTTCAGGTCGTGCACCTCCGCCTCGAGTCCCGCGTTGCGCTGCTCGAGGCGCTGGTTCGTTTCGCGCTGCGCCTGCAACTGGCGATCCACGTCCCACACGCGCAGCCAGCCGCCTTTACCGAGCCAAAGCGGATACTGCAGGACGATCACCAGCACGGCGAGAACGATCACGGGCCAACGCATATTCGAAGGTCTTGCCGAAAAGCTCGCCCACGGGTCCGTGCAGGCAGAGCAGCGTTATTCATCGGAGTTGAAAAAACGGGGCCGGCGGATGAGCGCCGGCCCCGGTCATGTCATGATGCAGCGGCCGCCGAAACGCCAGCCGCCCGGGCTTGCGCTCAGCGCACCCGCAAGTTGTAGAACGCGCGGCGCCCGGGGTAGCTGACGGTATCGCCGAGATCTTCCTCGATGCGCAGCAGCTGGTTGTACTTCGAAATGCGATCCGAGCGCGACAGCGAGCCAGTTTTGATCTGCATCGCGTTCAGGCCGACGGCGATGTCGGCGATCGTCGAATCCTCGGTTTCACCCGAGCGGTGCGAGATCACCGCGGTGTAGCCGGCGCGCTTGGCCATCTCAACGGCGGCGAAGGTTTCCGACAGCGTGCCGATCTGGTTGATCTTGATGAGGATCGAGTTCGCGACGCCCTGGTCGATGCCCTGCTCGAGGATCCTGGTGTTCGTCACGAAGAGATCGTCGCCGACCAACTGCAGGCGGCGGCCGAGCTTGTCTGTGAGCGTCTTCCAGCCGGCCCAGTCGTTCTCGGCCATGCCGTCCTCGATCGAGACGATCGGGAAGCGGTCGGCAAGCGTCGCGAGGTAGTCGGCAAAGCCTTCGGAGCTCAGCGTCAGCCCTTCGCCGGCGAGCACGTACTTGCCGTCCTTGTAGAACTCGGACGCGGCGCAGTCGAGCGCCAGCAGTACGTCGCGGCCCGGCTCGTAGCCGGCGGCGGCGATCGCGTCCTGGATCATGTTCAGCGCCTCCTCGGTGCCGCCGACGTTCGGCGCGAAACCGCCCTCATCGCCGACCGTCGTCGGGTAGCCCTTCTTGTCGGTGAGCTTCTTCAGGTGATGGAAGATCTCGGCACCGCAACGTAGCGCTTCGCGGAAGCTCGTCATCGACACCGGCATGATCATGCATTCCTGGATGTCGAGGCTGTTGTTCGCGTGCGCACCGCCGTTGATGACGTTCATCATCGGCACCGGCATCGCCATCGGGCCGGAACCGCCGAAGTAGCGGTACAGCGGCAAGCCGGCTTCTTCGGCGGCGGCCTTCGCGACAGCCATCGACACCGCGAGCGTCGCGTTCGCGCCGAGCCGCGACTTGTTCTCGGTGCCGTCGAGTTCGATCAGCGTGCGGTCGATGAAGGCCTGCTCTTCGGCGTCGAGGCCGATCAGCGTTTCGGAAATCTCGGTGTTGACGTTCTCGACCGCCTGCAATACGCCCTTGCCGAGATAGCGTGCGGCATCGCCGTCGCGCAGCTCGATCGCCTCGCGCGATCCGGTCGAGGCGCCGGACGGCACCGCGGCCCGGCCCATGACGCCCGATTCGAGCAGGACATCGGCTTCCACCGTGGGGTTGCCGCGGGAATCAAGAATTTCGCGGGCAATGATATCGACAATTGCACTCATGGTTTTTCCTCTCGTTCTTGGGAATCGAAAACTTTGGAACCGCGTTCTGCGGTGCGCGGCGAAGTTCAGCCTGCCATCTCCAGGAAACCGTGCGCTTTCACCAGTGCGTCGATTTCCTTGAGCGTCGCGAGCAACGCCCTCATCTTCGGCAGCGGCCATGCGTTCGGGCCGTCCGACAGCGCCTTCGCCGGATCGGGGTGGCTTTCCATGAAGAGGCCGGCGATGCCGACCGCGACCGCGGCCCGCGCCAGCACCGGCACGAATTCGCGCTGGCCGCCGGAAGCCGTGCCCTGCCCGCCGGGCAATTGCACCGAATGCGTCGCGTCGAACACGACCGGGCAGCCGGTCTCGCGCATGATCGCGAGGCTGCGCATGTCGGACACAAGGTTGTTGTAGCCGAACGACGCGCCGCGTTCGCACACCATGATCGTGTCGGCGCCGCCGTTGGCTTCGCGCGCCTTGTCGACGACGTTCTTCATGTCACCGGGCGCGAGGAACTGGCCCTTCTTGATGTTCACCGGACGGCCAGAAGCCGCGACCGCGTGAATGAAATCGGTCTGCCGGCACAGGAACGCCGGCGTCTGCAGCACGTCAACGGCCGCCGCGACCGCCGGGATCTCGTCGATCGCGTGCACGTCGGTGAGCACGGGAACGCCGAGCTGCTTCTTCACGTCGGCGAGAATCTCCAGGCCTTTTTCCATCCCCATGCCGCGATACGACTTGCCCGAGCTGCGGTTGGCCTTGTCGTACGACGACTTGTAGATGAACGGAATGCCGAGTTCGGCGCAGATTTCCTTCAGCGCGCCGGCGGTCTCGAAGGCCATGTCGCGCGATTCTATGACGCACGGCCCCGCGATCAGGAAGAACGGCTTGTCGAGGCCGGCCTCGAATCCGCAAAGTTTCATTGCCACTCCTTCAGGCCGACGTCGCGGCCGCCTTGCGCGCGAGCGCCGCCTTCACGTAGGCCGTGAACAGCGGATGCCCCTTGCGCGGGTTCGACGTGAATTCCGGATGGAACTGGCAACCGACGAACCACGGATGGTCCGGCAGCTCGATCATTTCGCACAGGTCGGTGCCCGGCGCGCGGCCCGACACCCGCAGGCCCTTCTCTTCGAGCCGGGCGAGCAGCGTGTTATTCACTTCATAGCGGTGGCGATGACGTTCGACGATATCGGCCGCGCCATACACTTCGCGGGCGAGCGAGCCTTCGACGAGATGGCAGACCTGCGCGCCGAGGCGCATCGTGCCGCCGAGGTCGGACGCTTCGCTGCGCTTTTCGACCTTGCCGCTGCGATCCTGCCATTCGGTGATGAGGCCGATCACCGGGTACGGCGTGTCGCGCTCGAATTCGGTCGAATGCGCGCCGGCCATGCCGGCGACGTCGCGGGCGAATTCGATCACTGCGAGCTGCATGCCGAGGCAGATGCCCAGATACGGCACCTTGTTCTCGCGCGCAAAGCGGATCGCGGCGATCTTGCCTTCGGTGCCGCGCTTGCCGAAGCCGCCCGGCACGAGGATCGCGTCCATCTTCTCGAGCACCGCGCAGCCGTCGCGCCCGATGTCCTCGGAGTCGATGTAGTGGATGTTGACCTTGCTCTCGGTGTGCATGCCGGCGTGGGACACGGCTTCGATCAGCGACTTGTAGGACTCGGTGAGGTCGACGTACTTGCCGACGAAGGCGATATCGACCGTGTGCTTCGGGTTTTCGAGCGCACGGATGAGGTTTTCCCACACCGACAGGTCGGCCGCGCGCGCGAGGATGTTCAGCTTGTGGCAGACGATCTCGTCGAGCATCTGGTCGTGTAGCTGGCCCGGGATCTTGTAGATCGAGTTCGCATCGAGGCACTCGATGACCGCTTCGGGCATGACATTGCAAAACAGTGCGATCTTGCGCCGTTCGTCGGCGGGCACCGGGCGGTCCGCGCGGCACAGCAGGATGTCGGGCTGGATGCCGATCTCGCGCAGTTCCTTCACCGAGTGCTGCGTCGGCTTGGTCTTCAGCTCGCCGGCGGTCGGGATGTAGGGGATCAGCGTCAGATGGATGAAACAGGTGCTGTTGCGGCCTTCCTCGATGCCCATCTGGCGGATCGCTTCGAGGAAGGGCAGCGATTCGATGTCGCCGACCGTGCCGCCGATCTCGACGATCGCGACCTCGGCGCCTTCCGCGCCGCGCTTGATGTACTGCTTGATCTCGTCGGTGATGTGCGGGATCACCTGCACCGTCTTGCCGAGATACTCGCCGCGCCGTTCCTTCTTGATCACCGACTCGTAGATCTGCCCGGTCGTGAAGTTGTTGCGCTTGCCCATCCGGGCGCTCGTGAAGCGCTCGTAGTGGCCGAGATCGAGGTCGGTCTCCGCCCCGTCTTCAGTGACGAAAACTTCGCCGTGCTGGAACGGGCTCATCGTGCCCGGATCGACGTTGATGTACGGATCGAGCTTGAGGTGGGTGACCTTGATGCTGCGGGATTCGAGAATGGCCCCGAGCGAGGCCGCTGCGATGCCTTTGCCCAGTGAGGACACGACACCGCCGGTTACGAAGACGTATTTGGTCATGGGAACGCTGCTGCGGGAAAGCGCGATGATAACCGAAGAGGCCGCCGGTCCGGAAGCGGACCTGACCGGCGCATTCCGTCTCCGGCACCGCCGCAGCGTCCCGCCGTCGCGTTGTCGTCAGCGGATGAAGTCCCGGTTGATCTCGCGGAACAGTTCCGTGCCCCCGCGCTGCAGCCACTCGAACGCGACCATCTCGCGCGAGACGATCTCGATGCCGTGGCTGCGCATGCGTGCAAAAGCGAGCTCGTGGTCGGCGGGATTACGCGAACCGCACGCATCCGCGACAACGAACACCTGCTTGCCCGCCCAGCGCAATCCGAGCGCCGTCTGCTGCACGCACACGTGCGCCTCGGTGCCGCAGACGATGATCTGCCGCCGGGCGTCCACTGCGGTCCTGTCGAGGCAGCCGTCCGCTTGCGCCGAGAAGCATTCCTTGGTGACGAACTCGGCGCCCGCCGCAGCGGCTGCGATCGCCGGCAGCGTGGCACCGATTTTCGCCGGGAAATGCTCGGTCACCACGACCGGCACGCCGATGCGCGCCGCGAGGCCGGCGAGCCACGCGCAGTTGTGCGCGACGTGCTGCCCATCGTGAATCGCCGGAGCGAGGCGTTCCTGGACGTCGATGACGAGGAGCGCGGAGGTGGCGGGATTGATGAGCATTCGTTGTTCCTCAAATGGGTCGGTGCGGGCGCACGAAATGCCGTACGGCAGCCGGCCTCACAATCCTTCGCGCAGCTTGGACGGCAGCGGCAGGGATTTCCCGGTACGGTTGTCGATCCACACGATTTTCGCCGAGCCGGTCGCGAAAAGCCGTTCGTCGCCTTCGACGTAGAGTTCGTACCAGTTCATCACGCTGCTGCGTCCGGGCTGCCCCGCGAAGACCTTGACGATGGCTGTCGCCGGATAATTCACCGGGATCAGGAACGTGCAGTCGGCATGAACGATGACCGCGCCTTCGGCTTCGTCCGGATCGACTCGAAAGTCCTTTTGCTCGATCCATTCGATCCGCGCCTGTTCGAAGTAGCGGAAATACAGCGTGTTGTTCAGGTGCCCGTATCGATCGAGGTCGCCCCAGCGTACGGGAATCTTCGTCGTGAGCTGAAGTTTGCGGATATCTTCCATGAAAAGAACGTCCTGTTGGTTGGAACCGGCAGCTAATGTAACATACGGTTCCGTATGTTCTTGACGGCTGCGAAGCGGTCCCGCGTCTGCGTCGTGTCCCGCACGTGTATTACACTGCCGTTCGCTCGACTACAGACCAACAATCGCGGACACAAATGGAGAATAGGATGGAACGCGAATCAATGGAATTCGATGTCCTGATCGTAGGCGGCGGCCCGGCAGGGCTGGCGGCGGCGATCCGGCTCAAGCAGCTCGCCAGCGAGAAAGGCACGGAGCTGGCGGTATGCCTGATCGAGAAGGCTTCCGAGATCGGCGCCCATATCCTGTCGGGCGCAGTGATGGACCCGCGCGCGCTCACCGAACTGATTCCCGACTGGAAAGCGCAGGGCGCGCCGGTCAATACCCAGGTATCCGAAGACCGCGTGATCTTCCTGAGCGAGACCGGCGGGCGCAGGGTGCCCAACAACCTGCTGCCGGCCTGTTTCCTGAACCAGGGCAATTACATCGTGCGGCTGGGCAACGTCGTCAAGTGGCTCGGTGAACAGGCCGAGGCGATGGGCGTCGAAGTCTATCCGGGCTTTGCCGGCGCGGAAATCCTTTACGACGAGCGCGGCGCGGTCAAGGGCGTGGCGACCGGCGACATGGGCGTCACGCGCGATGGCCAGCCCGGCCCGGCCTACCAGCCCGGCATGGAGCTGCACGCCAAATACACGCTGTTCGCCGAAGGCTGTCGCGGCCATCTCGGCAAGCAGCTCGAGGAAAAGTACCGCCTGCGCGACGGCATCGACCCGCAGACCTACGGCATCGGCCTGAAAGAACTGTGGGAAGTGCCGGCCGAGCGGCACGTGCCCGGCCTGGTCGTGCACACCGCCGGCTGGCCGATGGACAGCGCCACTTACGGCGGCGGCTTCGCCTATCACCTCGAGGACAACCTCGTCGCCGTCGGCTATATCGTGGGGCTCAACTACTCGAACCCGCATCTGGCGCCGTTCGAGGAGTTCCAGCGCTACAAGACGCACCCCGAGATCCGCAAGTTCCTCGAAGGCGGCAAGCGCCTCGCGTACGGCGCGCGGGCGCTCGCAGCGGGCGGCCTGCAGAGCCAGCCGAAGCTGGTGTTCCCGGGCGGCGCGCTCGTCGGCGACGACGCGGGTTTCCTCAACGCCGCGCGCATCAAGGGCAGCCACGCCGCGATAAAGTCCGGCTCGCTCGCCGCCGAAGCGGCCTTCGGCGCTCTCGCCGCCAATCGGAGCCGCGACGAACTGACCGCGTTCCCCGAAGCGTTCCGCGCGAGCTGGCTGTTTGATGAGCTGCACCAGACGCGCAACTTCAAGCCCTACATGAAAAAAGGCCTGTGGATGGGGTCGCTCCTGTTCGGCATCGACCAGCAGGTGTTCCGCGGCAAGGCGCCGTGGACGCTGCACAACACGGCCGACCACACTGCGCTCAAGCCCGCGTCGGAGTGCTACAAGATCGCCTATCCGAAGCCCGACGGCGTGCTGACGTTCGACAAGCTGTCGTCCGTGTTCCTGTCGAACACGAACCACGAGGAAGACCAGCCCTGCCACCTCCAGCTGAAGGATGCGTCAGTGCCGATCGCGATCAACCTCGCGAAGTACGACGCCCCCGAACAGCGCTATTGCCCGGCCGGCGTGTACGAGATCGTGCGCGACCCGGACGGCACCCACCCGCGACTGCAGATCAACGCGCAGAACTGCGTGCACTGCAAGACCTGCGACATCAAGGACCCGACGCAGAACATCAACTGGGTCGTGCCGCAGGGCGGTGAAGGGCCGATCTACCAGGGGATGTAAGGGCACACATTGCGTGCCGGCCCCTGCCTGACCAAAGCCCTACCTTCCGGCAGGGCTTTTTCCTTCAGATGTCGAGCGCCAGTTGTCCCTTCACCCAGAAGGTCCGGCCGGGTTCGTTGATCCGTTCGCCGGTCAACGTTTCATAGCCGACGATCGGCGCGCCGGACTTCGACAGGTGCTCGCGATAGGTACGGTCGAACACGTTGTCGACCCCCGCCGTCAGCAGGACGCTCTTGGACGGACGCCAGCCGGCGTTGAGCGACAACAGCGCGAAACCGGACGTCGGGCCGAGGTCCATGCCGTTCGCGACGATGCCTCCCGAGCCCACGTCGAAGCGGTCCTGCTCGGCGACCAGACGGAGCAAGGCGCCGTAGGAGAACACGTTGTCGTTGTACTCGACGGCGAGACGCGCCTCCAGCGGAGGCTGCTGCGCGAGCGCCTTGTGATCCGTATCGTTGTTGCCGCGCACCCAGGCGAGCGATCCGGTCACCATCCAGTTCCGCGCGAAGCGCCACGCGACATCGCTCTCGAGACCGTAGGTCGTGGCGTCGATGTTGCGCACCCCGGCCGGCGCAGTCCATTTCAGCAGGATGAAGTCGTCAACCTTGCCGTAAAAACCCGAGACGGACGCCGACCATTCGCCCGACGACCACAGCGTGCCGAGATCGAGCTGAGTCGTCTTCTCCGGCTGGAGCGACACGAAACTTTGCCCGGCAGCGCCATTGGCACGCAGAAACTCCCAGAAATCCGGAAAGCGTTCGGCATGGCCGAGGCCCGCATACCACGTCCCCGCACCGTCGGCATATTCCGACTCGTAACGCGCGAAGCCGCTGGTCAGCGTGTCGCTCGCCGTCCTCCCGCGGGTCGCACTGGTACGGCGGTGGTCCTTCGATTCATGGTCATCGACGCGCAAGCCGGCAATCACGCGTTGCGCGTCGTTCAAGAGGTAAGTCCCCTCCGCGAACGCACCGCGGCGCTCGAAGCTCAAATCCTCGTCGCGCGGCCGGCTGCGATAAGCCGGAGTGCCGCGAGCGGTGTGCTCGTCGTCCTTCGCATCGACGCCGACGATGAACTGCAGTTGATCGGCGGGCGCCAGCGTGGCGCTGAAGCGCCCGCCTCGCGTGGTGCGGTCGGGGTTGCTCAGCATCTTCATGCTGCCGGGCGCGAGCCTGCGCAGGCTGAAGTTGTCCATGACATGGTCGATGTAGCTGTAATAGGCCTGCGCCTCGACCTTGCGCAGCAGCGGCGACAGGTTCTTCCTCTCGAACTTCAAGCCGGCGTTTTCACGCTCGAAGCGGGTGCCGTCCATAGTGCGATCGGCATAGGCGGCTTCGCCGTCGCTGCGGCCCAGGCTCAGCTCGAGCCGCGTGTCGTCGTCCGGCGTCCAGCCGAGCGCGGCGCTGGTGCTCCAGCGGGTGTAGAAGGAATGCACTTCCTTGCCGTCGCCGTCTTCGTAATTGTCGCTGTCCGAGCGGGTGGCAACAGCCTGGGCATAGAAGGCAGGATTGCCGCCGTGCACGTCGAGCAGCTGGTCGTTGCGCCCCCAACTGCCGAAGGTGAGACTGCCGTTGACCCGCCCGCCCGCCTCCGTCATGCGCCTGATGTCACGCTCGAACAGCACGACGCCGGCCGAGCTGCCCGCCATGTAGAGCACGCTCTGAGGCCCCTTGAGCACCGTCACGCGGTCATAGGATTCGGGGTACACATAAGCGGTCGGCGGGTCCATGCGCCCCCCGCAGCCGCCGAGAATCTCCTGGCCGTCCAGCAGGATGCCGAGGCGCGAGCCCGACATGCCGCGGAAAACCGGGTCGCCGTCGGTGCCGCCCTTGCGAATCACCGCAAAACCGGGAATGCTTTTCAGCAGATCAGCCCCATCGTGCGCCGGCAAGGGCTGCCGCGGAGCCTTGGGGTCGGTGGTGACGGTGAGCGGCGCTTCGACGGCCGGCGCGGTGACGACGACCGTCCGGAGCGTGGTTTCACTTTCGGCTGCGACGGCGGGCAGCGCGAGCGAGATTGCGATTGCCAGCGGGAGTTCGCGCAGACAGGGTTTCACGGTAATCATGCGTTTCATGTTGTTTTCCGCTTTGTCTTGATGTTGTTTTTCACTTTGCCCTGGCCCGGAGATCTCAACCGGGCAAAGACGGGAAGAAGCCTTCACTGACGAGCGACGAGCCCGAGCGAGCCACGTACAGCTGCCTCGCTGACGACACCGGACAGCGCAACCTTGCCGCCGCGTCCGTCGAACAGAAGCGTTCGCGGCAGCTCGCCCCGCCATTTCGCGTCAAGCGCATAGGCGAGCGCTTCGGGCGACTCGTCTGCGTAGGCAAAACGCTTCCCCGTGACCCCGGCGCGGTCGAGCGGCCCGGCGAGCCCGTCGCCGGCCGGCTCTACCGCGACCGTGATCAGTTGGAGGCGCGGATGCGCTTTCGCCATCTCCGCGAAAAGCTTCAGGTTTTTCTTGCAGTGCACACACTCGGACGACCACAGCGCGACGATCGTCGGCCGGGCATGGCTGGCCGGATCGGCGATCGCAGTCGCAGCCGCCTGGTCGAGCGGCACGAAGTCGTTCGCCGAACACGTCGCGGCGCTGATCCAGACGATTGCTGCGAGCAGGTTTTTCAGTCGTTTCATCGCAGCCAGTACCCCTTCATGCCTTCATTCCGGGTGCGCCAGAACGCCAGCAGCTCGGTGCCGCGCCGGATCACCCGCGGCTGGTCGGACGCGCCCTCGGTCGCAGCGAGCGACAGGCTGCGGAACCGCCTGCCGTTGTCGTCGGACAGCTCCGCGCGCAGCCGCGTCCGTTCGCCATCGAACTCCTTCCAGACGATCGCGACGCGCTCCCCGCCGACGGCAATGTCGGCGTGGGCGGCGCGTTCGCCGCCGACGCTGCGCTGTCCCTCGACACGCCCGTCATTCAGGCGGCCATAGAATACCCGCCCCTCGCCGTCCTTCTCGTTGAACCACACCGCGTGACGCGTGCCGTCGCCGGAAACCGCGAGCGACGGACCGTGGTGCGGGCAGGCGTCGACGCGCCAGCGGTCGAACGTCGCGCGCGCCACCGGCCCGGGCGTGCCGTCGGGGCCGAGCTTCGCCAGCGCATGGTCGCGCTCGTTCGGCTCGAACACGTGCCTCCACAGCATCAGCGGCAAGCCGTCGACATCGTTGGCGATCGCGATGCGGCAGCACTCGCAGGAATGGTCGCCGACCTTCACTTCGGGCCGGAACGTCCGCCCGCCGTCGTCGGACACCGCCGCATAGATCGCCGCGCCGCGGTAATCCCGCTTCGCGCCCTGCGCGGCTTCCAGATCACGCTTGTCGATCCACGCGAGCACGACCTGCCCGCTCCCGCTGACCGTCATCGTCTCGAAGCGGTGGGTGATCTCCTGGCGGTCGCGGTGAACGGTGATGGGAGCGCCGAAACCTTGCCCGGTGTCCGCACGCGCAAAACGGATCTCGCCGGTGAAAGGTTTCGCCAGCGGTCGCGTCCACGAAACCAGAGCGCTGCCGTCCGGGGCGAACGCGATCTTCGGCCGGTTCTCGCCGTCGGCGGAAATCGCTTCCGGTTTGGCGTTGACGGTTACCGGCGCATCCCAGCTCGCCCCGCCGTCAGCGCTGCGGTGGAGGACGACGTGCTGCCCGTCCTTCGAAACCGCGTACAGCACGCCGTCGGGGCCGAATGCCGCGCTCGTGCCGAGCTCCGGCCTCGCCGGCCGGGCCGCAGCGGTTTTCCCGGCCGCGTGGTCGGCGTGCTGCGCGAAAGCACCCGCTGCGCATCCCAGCGCGAGCAGGACCGCAGCGGCCAACCGGCCCGCGCTGCCCTTTCGCTTCATTGTCATTGCCGAGCCGTCCTCGCTGCCGGCGCCCGCAGTGGCACGCTCTGCCATCATCATCATCACCATTACCATTTCGCCTCGACCCCCGCGATCACGGTACGCGGCAAGCCCGGCGAGTACGCCGGCGTGCTGCCCGTCGACAGCTGCGCGCTGTCCGCATAACGCCGGTCGGTGAGGTTGTTCACGCTGCCGAACAGCGAAACGGCCGGCGTCAGCGCCAGGTTGCCGCGCAGGTTGAAGAGATCGTGTCCGCCGTACTTCACGGTGTTGCTGTCGTCGAGCCAGTACGAGCCGATCCTCGTCCACTCGAGCTGCGCACGGAACGCGTCGGTCGGCGTCCAGGTCAGCCGCGCGTTCGACATCAGCCGCGGCGCGCTTTGCTGTTCCTTGCCGCCGAAATCCCCCTGCGCGGTCACCCAGTCGACGAACTCGTGCCGCGCGTACGACAACGCGAGATCCAGCCGCAGCTGCCTCGCGAGCGGCGCACCGAGCCCGAGCTCGATGCCGCGGTGGCGGGTCTCGCCGGCGTTCGTCGTGATCGTCTGCGTCGTGACCGGGTCGCGCTGGCTGACGATGTCGTCGCGCTTGGTCAGCTCGTACGCGACGAGGTCGTACGACAGGCCCGCCACGACGCCGCGCACGCCGAGCTCGTACTGCTCGGCCTTGATCGCGTCGAGCTCGAGCGCCGACTGCGTCAATGCACGGGCGGCGTCGAGACTGCCGGCACGCGACGGGCGGAAGATCTGCGATTCGGACGGGGCGCGGAAAGCCTGGTTGTACGAGGCGAAAAGATGCGTGTTCTCGCCGAGCGCGTACGTCGCGCCGAGTTTCGGCGTCGCGCGGCGATAGCTGACCCGGGTGTTCGCCGCTTGGCCGTAGAAGTTGCTCCCGACCTGCACGACCTCGCCGGCGCCGAGCTTGTTGTCGAACTCGTAGCGCATGTCGTCGTAGCGCAGGCCGGCGGTCAGCCGCAGCTTGTCGGTCGGCGAGATTTCGCCATGGACGTACGGCGAAATGCCGCGATATTCGACGTCGTAATCATAGATGCGCGGCCCGACGGTGTAGGCGATGAACTCGCGGCTCGCGCCGCTGCCGCGCGTCGTCGCGTCGATGCGGTTCTCGCGCCGCTCGCCCGGACTCAAGTCGAAATCGACGCCGACGATCATGCGCGCGCGCAGCGGTGCAAAGTCCCGGCGCCACTTCGCCATCAGCCCGTATGAACGGTTGCCGGTTTCGGCGATCGTCGGGTCGAAGCGCAGCGCGAAGCTCGCGAGCAGATCCATGTTGTTGTCGCGCACGTACGGCGTGACCGACAGCAGCGAGTCGGCCGTCTCGTGTTCGTAGTTCGTCGACAGGCGCAGCGCGCTGACCTTGCGGAATGCGATCGGCAGATAGTTCTTCGTCGGATCGTGCCGGTAGTCGTCACGCACGAGCGGCGAGTTCGCGCCGGTTTCCTGGTCGATCTCCGAAAAACCAAGCACGGTCTTCAGCGACGTGCTGTCGCCGATGAAGTGATCCCAGCGCAGCGTGCCGCTGTTGCGGTCGTAGCCCGTGTCGTCGCGCCAGCCCTCCGTCCGGGTCAGGTTCAGGTCGGCCCGCCAGCCGCCGTCGGCATAGCCGCTGCCGCCGCCGACAAGCGCCCGCCGCCAGCCATGCTCCCCCGCCTCGATCGAGCCGTTCGCTTCCGCCTTCGTCGGCGGCGTGCGCGTCAGCACGTTGACGACGCCGCCGATCGCGTCCGACCCGTACAGCGCCGACGACGGGCCGCGATTGACTTCGATGCCACCGGCCTGCGGGATGTTGATTTCGTACAGGCCGTTGTGGTTGAAGAAGCCGGTCGAGCGCGACGGAATGCCGTCCTCGAGGAACAGATAGACCGGGCTCGTCGTGAACGGCTGACGGATCGCCGTCGTGTGGCCTTCGCCGTTCGTCACCCCGACCGCGACACCCGGCGTCTGGCTCATCACTTGCGCCGGGTGGGCGGGCTTGTCCAGCGCGATGTCCTCCCCCTTGACGACGCCGACCGAAGCCGGGGTTTCGACGAGCCGCGCCTCTTCGCGCGTCGCGGTGACCGTCACCTGTTCGAGAACGGTGGCGGCGTCACCGGACACGGCGGCGCCACTCGCCGCGCCGAGGCACGACAGCACCAGCACCAGCACATTGCGCCAAGTATCAATGCCCATGATCCCCCCGGCCCGCCTGGTTCAACGGCCGCACGGGTGCCGCCACCTCGATCGACTCGCGCTTGCCGTCCCGGCTCTCGACGACCAGCGTCAGCGGCACCGTGTCGCCCACGCGGGCGGGTTGCTTCAGGTCGAACAGCATCACGTGGTGGCCGCCGGGCTTGAGCTCGACGGCCTTGCCGGCCGGCAGCTCGACCGCAGCGACGGCGCGCATCTTCATGACGTCCTTCTCCATCACCATCTCGTGTATCTCGACTTTTCCCGCGACGGGCGAGTCCGCCGAGACGAGCCGCGCGTCCTGTGCCGCGGTGAGGCGCATGAACGCGCCAGTGACTTTCTGCTGCGCGACCGTCGCCCGCACCCAGGGGTCGTCGACCTGCACCTGGGCGAGCACGGGGCCCGACAGCACGGCAGAAAACAGGCTGACTACAAGGGTCTTCTTCATGGTGTTCACTCCATCGATTCGCAAATCGGCCCGCGAGCCGGCATGCCGAGGCTCCCGCGACCGACGCGAGACGACGCGATCGGGGCGAGCGAATGCCTTGATACCGGATGCCGCGGAAGGGTTCCTGCAGGAATGCGTCATCCGGCCGTGCCCCGTCTCCTGCAAGCGAGGAGACGGGGCCGGTCGGGACGGCACTCAGGCGCGCGGGAGCGGTGGAGCGCGCGGCTGCGCCGCTGCCCATGCGAAGAGCGGGCGCGGCGAGTGGAGGTAAAGCGGGGGGAGGTGGTCGGAACGGGCTTTCAGCGCAAAAGGTGCGGACGGCATCGCGGGAAGCGCCGGCACGTCGCAGTGTGTCGCGCAGAAAGCACAACGTTCGGCGGGAAACACGTGAGCGTCGCCCTTGTCGCGCGAATCATCGACCGCGACCATCTTCATGCCGGCGACCGTGCACACCTGGATCAGGCGCTTCTCGCCGTCGGCGCGCGACAGCGCGTGGCTCAACGCCGGCGCAAGCGCACCCAGCAGGACCGCGAACAGCGCGATCCAGGCGGTGAAACTGCGAGCCGTACGCTTGAAATACATCGGCAAAAACCGGAGCGACCCAGGTTGACCAAAACGGTGCGGCGATTCTAACAGCTGAACCGCACGCGCCATTGACTGCAGTCAAGCCCGGCGGCCGGCCGCGACCGGCCGCCGGGCGTGTTCACCCCAGCCAGCGCCGCGCGTTGCGGAACATCCGCTGCCACGGCGAATCCTCGCCGAGTCCGGCCGGGTACCAGCTCATCTGCACGCTGCGGGCGGTGCGTTCCGGGTGCGGCATCATGATCGTGAAGCGGCCGTCCGCGGTCGTGAAACCGGTCGATCCTTGCGGCGAACCGTTCGGGTTGAACGGATAGATCGTGGCCGGCGCACCGTGGTTGTCGACATGGCGCAGCGCCGTCAGGACGCGTTCGGGGTCGGCGGCGTCGCGGAACACTGCGCGCCCTTCGCCGTGGCTGACGACGATCGGCATGCGGCTGCCGGCCATGCCGGCAAACAGGATCGACGGGCTGTCGAGTACTTCGGCCATCACGAAGCGCGCCTCGAACTGCTCGCTGCGATTGCGGTGGAAAGTCGGCCAGTGCTCGGCGCCCGGGATGATCGACGCGAGGTGCGCCATCATCTGGCAGCCGTTGCACACGCCGAGCGCGAACGTGTCGGGACGGGCGAAGAACGCTTCGAATTGTGCGCGCAGCGCCGGGTTGAACAGGATCGACTTCGCCCACCCCTGGCCGGCGCCGAGCACGTCGCCGTACGAGAAACCGCCGCATGCCGCGAAGCCGTGGAAATCACTCAGCTGGTGGCGTCCGGCCTGCAGATCCGACATATGCACGTCGTACGGCGCGAAACCGGCGCGCTCGAACGCCGCCGCCATCTCGGCCTGCGAATTGACGCCCTGCTCGCGCAGGATCGCGATCTTCGGCCGCGCGGCCGTGGCGATCAGCGGCGCGGCGACATCGTCGGCCGGATCGAAGGTCAGCGACACGCTCAGGCCCGGGTTCGTCGCGTCGGCGAGCGCGTCGAATTCCTCGCGCGCGCAATCGGCATCGTCGCGCAGGCGCGCGATGCGGTAACCGGTCTCGGACCACGCCTGCAGCAGTTCGGCGCGCGGCGCGTTGAACACGAGTTTCGCGTTGCGCCAGAAGCGGAGCTCGTCCTTGCCGTTCGGCTCGCCGAGGAAGTGGTAGGTGAGGCCGGCTTCGCGCAGCGGCGCGGTGACGCGGGCGCGGTCGTCGCGCCGGATCTGCACCACCGCGCCCAGCTCTTCAGCGAACAGGCCGGCGAACAGGCGGTCGTTGAGGCGGCCCTTGATCGTGTCCGGCTTCTTGTCGAGGCCGTCGACGTCGTTCATGTACTGGTCGTAGCAGACGGTGTCGAGCACGACCGACAGGCCGCATTTCGACGCGAACGCCATCTCGCACAGCGTTGCGAACAGGCCGCCGTCACCACGGTCGTGATACGCGAGCAGCAGACCGTCGCGGCGGAACTGCTGGATCAGGCCGAAGAACCTTGCAAGCTGCGCGGCATCGATGTCGGGAGCGTGTTCCGCGACCGAGCCGAAGACTTGGGCGAGCGCCGAGCCGCCGAGGCGATTGCGGTCGTTGCCGAGGTCGATCAGCAGCAGCTCGGTGTCGACACCTTCGGGGAACTGCAACTGTGGAGTGAGCGTGCGGCGGATATCCGCGACCGGCGCGAACGCCGTGACGACGAGCGACAGCGGCGAGACGACCTGGCGGCTCTCGCCGTCGTCCTGCCACGTGGTCTTCATCGACAGCGAATCCTTGCCGACCGGGATCGCGAGGCCAGCCTGCTGGCAGAACTGCGACACCGCGCTGACCGTGTCGAACAGCTTCGCGTCCTCGCCGCGATGCCCGGCCGCGGCCATCCAGTTCGCCGACAGCTTGACCTGGCCGATATCGGCGATGTCCGCGGCGGCGATGTTCGTCACCGCCTCGCCGATCGCCATGCGCCCGGAAGCCGGTGCGTCGAGGCAGGCGACCGTGGTGCGTTCGCCCATCGCGAACGCTTCGCCCTGGTAACCATGGAAGCTCATCGCGGTGACCGCGACGTCGGCGACCGGCACCTGCCAGGGACCGACCATCTGGTCGCGCGCTGTCAGGCCGCCGACCGAGCGGTCGCCGATCGTGATGAGGAAGTTCTTGCTCGCGACCGCCGGCAGGCGCAGCACGCGCAGGCAGGCGTCCTTCAGGTCGATGTCGGTGACGTCGAACGGCGGCACATGCACCGCGCGGCGCGACACGTTGCGCGTCATCTTCGGCGGCTTGCCGAGCAGCACCTGCATTTCCATGTCGACGGGCTTGTTGCCGAAGCGACGGTCGGCCACGGTCAGGTGGCCGTCCGCGGTCGCTTCACCCAGCACCGCGAACGGGCAGCGCTCGCGCTCGCAGATGGCGCGAAACTCGGCGAGGCTCTCGGGCGCAATCGCGAGCACATAGCGCTCCTGCGACTCGTTGCTCCAGATCTCGCGCGGGCTCATGCCCGGCTCCTCGATATGCACTTCGCGCAGCTCGAAATGCGCGCCCAGCCCGGCCGATTCCGCCAGTTCCGGCATCGCATTCGACAGCCCGCCGGCGCCGACGTCGTGGATCGCGAGGATCGGGTTCGCGTCGCCGCGCTGCCAGCAGCAGTCGATGACTTCCTGGCAGCGGCGTTCGATCTCGGGGTTGCCGCGCTGCACCGACGCAAAGTCAAGGTCGGCCGTGTTCGTCCCGGTCGTCATGCTCGAAGCCGCGCCGCCGCCCAGCCCGATCAGCATGCCCGGGCCGCCGAGCTGGATCAGCAGCGTGCCGGGCGCGAACTTCACCTTGTGCGACTGCTGCGCCTGGATGCTGCCGAGGCCGCCCGCGATCATGATCGGCTTGTGATAGCCGCGCACCTCGCCCTGCACTTCCTGCTCGAAGGTGCGGAAGTAACCGGTGAGGTTCGGCCGGCCGAATTCGTTGTTGAACGCGGCGCCGCCGATCGGGCCTTCGATCATGATGTCGAGCGCCGAGGCGATGCGGTCCGGCTTGCCATAGGGCTTTTCCCACGGCTGCCCGAATTCCGGAATGTTCAGATTCGACACCGAGAAACCGGTCAGGCCGGCTTTCGGCTTGGAACCGCGGCCGGTCGCCCCTTCGTCGCGAATCTCGCCGCCGGCCCCGGTCGCGGCGCCGGGGAACGGTGAGATCGCGGTCGGGTGGTTGTGCGTTTCCACTTTCGCCAGGATGTGCGTCGCTTCGGCGCGGAAGCGCCACTGGCCGTCGGCGTCCGCGTAGAAGCGGTCGATGGTCGCGCCCTCGATCACCGACGCGTTGTCCGAATACGCGACGACGGTGCCTTCAGGGTGCGCCTTGTGCGTGTCGCGAATCATGCCGAACAGCGTTTTCTCCATCGGCCGCGCGTCGATGACCCAGTCGGCGTTGAAGATCTTGTGGCGGCAATGTTCGGAGTTGGCCTGCGCGAACATCATCAGCTCGACGTCGGTCGGATTGCGCCCGATGCGCGTGAAGTTGTCGACGAGATAGTCGATCTCGTCGTCGGACAGCGCGAGGCCGAGTTCGGCGTTCGCCGCGACGAGCGCGTCACGCCCGCCGGCGAGCACATCCACCGACATCAGCGGCTTCGGCTCGTAGTGATGGAACAGCGCTTCGGCCGCGTCGAGGTTCGCCAGCACCGACTCGGTCATGCGGTCGTGCAGCAGCGGCAGCACCGCCGCGTATTGGCGGTCGTCGAGCCCGTTGCGCATGTCGAGCGAGTACGACACGCCGCGTTCGATGCGGATCACCTTGGCGAAGCCGCACTGGCGCGCGATGTCCGTCGCCTTCGACGACCACGGCGAGATCGTCCCGAGCCGCGGTACGACGAGCAACTGCGTGCCCGGGGGCACCTGTGGCGACGCGGGGACGGCCGCGAGCAGGTCGACGAGGCGGTCGCGCTCGTCCGTCGCCAGCGGCGCGGCGAGTTCGACGAAATACCAGTACTCCGCGGCCAGCTCCTTGAGCTTCGGCAGCGCTTCGGCTGCGGAACGGGAAAGGCGCGCGAGGCGGGAGGAAGAAAGCGCCGCAGCGCCGCGCAGCTTGAGGATTTCGGCCATTTCTATCGTTGCGAAGGGGAAAGGGGACGCGAACAGGGTTCGCCAGTCGGAAGGGCGAAATTATACCCGACGCCCGCGGGTTCGCCCGCTGCGCGTTCCCGCGCCCGGCCCGGCAACCAGGTGCGGTGCCCGGGACGACACTGCCGGCCCGGTAATCCGTTTTTCGCACCACGCCGGCCGCTGACATTCCGGAGACCGACCAGCGATCGCGGCGCCGGTTATTGTTCGGTCGCGCGTGCCGGGTGCGAGGCTGCGACCGAGATGTCGACGACCTTCTTGTCTGCGGTGGTCTCCTCCGCCTTCTCGAGTTGCCCGTCGACAACGGCGCCACAGTCCATCTGCAACTGCCGGTAGATGATGTTTCCCGAAATGCGGGCACCCGCCTGCAGTTCGAGAAAATGTTCGACTTCCAGGTCGCCATCAATCCGGCCATTGACGACCGCGTCATGAACGCGAACCCGCCCGGTGATCGACCCCCTGTTGCTGACAACGAGGAGACTGCGTTCACCCTCCTTGCCGAGGACGTTGCCTTCGATCTTTCCGTCGACCCGCAAGCCCCCGGAAAACACCACGTCGCCGACGATTTCGAGATTGTCGGCGACCAGGCTGGACAGCTTGGTGACCTGGATTGCCTTGTTGCGCTTGCGTCCGAACATCGCTTTCGTCCCTCGAATGGCGTCCGCACCGGGCGCACAGGAGCTCAACGGGCAGGTGGCGCGCCCGGCGTCGCCGACTTGATGAATGCCAGCTCTTCCCTGATCTGCTTGAGCTCGTCGTTCAGACTGACCACCTGGCGTTCGAGTTCGCCCCGCGTCGCCAGTTCCACCTCGAGATCGAAGCGTGCCTTGCTCAGCGCTTCCTGCAGCTCGCGGTTCTGCTGCCGCATCGCGGACACCGACGACTCCGATACCAGCTGGTCCTCGAAATACCGGGCACCGAGCCCGAGCATCACCAGGACGACGATGACGAGCCCGCCCAGGAACATGATGCGCTTGAGCCCGTAGGTCGGATCCGACGTCAGGACGTACGAGTCCTGCGTCAGGTTGCGATTGCTGTAACGACGGCGCGACGGCATCGCCCGGACCGCTCAGAACTGCGCGAGGTACGACGCCGGATCGACGATCAGACCGTCCTTCATGACTTCGAAATGCAGGTGTGCGCCTGTCGATCGCCCGGTGGAACCGATCGATGCGATCCTGTCCCCCGGCAGCACGACCTGGCCGACTTTCACGTGGAGCTTCGACGCGTGCGCGTAGCGCGTCGCGAGACCGGCGCCGTGGTCGATCTCGACGGTCAGGCCGTAGTCCGGGCGGCGCCCGGCGAAGATCACGCGCCCGCCTGCGCTGGCGGAAATCTGCGTGCCCGCCGGCGCCGGAAAATCGACCCCACTGTGGAAGGCGAGACGACGCCGGAACGGATCGCTGCGGTTGCCGAACCCGGACGAGATCCCGAAGCCGGCGACCGGGGAGCGGCCGGGGAAAGACATGTGAGCGAGGCTGTAGCCGGTGGCGAGCCGATCCAGTCCGGCGAGCGTCTGCGCGAGGCGCTCGATGTCGCGCTCCATTTCTGCGAGCTCTCCGGCCAGCAGTCCTTCCGGCTTGCCGTCGAGTGCCACAGCAGGCGGCAACTGTGGCGGCATCAGGCCGACCTGCGGCAGCTCTGGCGGGCGCGCGGGAACCGGCCGCAACAGCGGCCCGCCGGCCGGGGAACCGAGCGGCGTTTTTGCGATACGGCCCGGTGGCGCGGCGGCGGCGACGTTTTCGTTGATCCGCGCTTCGAAATCCTTGATTGCGCCGATCCGCTCCGTCAGCGCGGCCGCCTCGGCCTGCAACTGGACCATGCGCCCGGCCAGCTCGCCGAAACGGCCGATCAGCAGGTCGCTTTGCGACTCAACAGGCAGCACCGGCGCGGCTTGGGGAGGATTCCGGACCTTGCCGTCAACCATGTAACCAAGCGCGAAACCGCCGGCAAGCGCCGCGAGCACGATCGCGATGATGACGCCGGCAAAAACCCGGGCGCTGATCGTATGCATTCGCGATTGTGTCAGCGTCCCGGCGGAAAGAATGACAAAAGCCATCCTTGTCCTCCTGTTCTGTCCGGTCGCGGGCGCTGTTCGCACCGCGTCGCGGACGGGCTGAAAAACGAGTCCCGGCGTTTTGCATTTGCGCAAACTCTTATCGCCGAAACAAAGTTTTCGGAGTCTAGCACCAAAGCGCGGCGGAAAGGCAACACCTGCCGGACCTCCCGCCCGCTCCCCGCCGGTCCGCAGCCAAGGCCGGAGGTGGAAAAGCCCTCCGCCAGCCCTCCGCCAGCCCTCGCCAGCCATCCGCCAGCGCGTCATTGATCTGCCACGCCGGCTATCCGTTCAGCATCATCTCGGAGTGGTGCGGTGCAGGCGCGTCTTGCGCACCTGCTCGCCGGGGCGCGCGGCCTGGCCCTGCGGCTTCGGCAAGCCGGCCAGCACGCACACCTCGGCTTCCGGCATCTCCATCCACATGCCGCGCTTGAGCCGCGACGATAACGCCACCGGACCGTAGCGCACCCGCATCAGCCGGCTGACGGTGAGACCTACCGCCTCGAACATGCGCCGGACTTCCCGGTTCCGGCCTTCGGAAAGGGTCACCCGGTACCAGTGGTTGGCTCCCTCGCCGCCCTCGTCGGAGATCGACGTGAATCGCGCGAGACCGTCCTCGAGCTGGATGCCGGTCTTCAGCGATTCGATCTGTTCGTCGTTGAGCTGCCCGAGCAGGCGCACCGCGTATTCACGCTCGAGTTCGTAGCGCGGATGCATCAGGCGGTTGGCCAGCGTGCCGTCGTTCGTGAACAGGAGCAGGCCCGAGGTATTGAAGTCGAGCCGCCCGACCGCGATCCAGCGCCCCTTGCGCAGGATCGGCAGCCGCTCGAACACCGTCGGGCGACCCTCCGGGTCCTCGCGCGAGACGATTTCGCCTTCGGGCTTGTGATAGATCAGCACGCGCGGCGTGCGCACCGTGAAACGCAACGGAATCAGCTTGCCGTTGTATTTGACGCGATCACCCGGGCCGATTTTCTGGCCGAGTTCGGCCGGCAGGCCATTGACCGAGATTCTCCCGGCAACCACCCATTCCTCGATTTCGCGACGCGAGCCGATGCCGATCTGCGCCAGCACTTTCTGCAGCCGCTCGGGTTCGGCAAATGCCGTGTTTTCCTGTTCGCCGCGCCCCCCGCCCCCGGGCGCGGCGGCGCGCGGCGGACGTGCGAGCCGCGCACCTTCCCCCGCGCCGGGCGTCGACGGGCGCCCGCCGGCACGCGGCGGAGGCCCCGGCGGATGCCTGCCCGCCCCCGCCGTCTCAGCGTTCTTCTTCGTGGGGGGCCGCAGCGGCCGCTTCGATTTCTTTGGTGTCGACAAGGTCCATGATCCTTTCAATTTCGGTTAGCGCGGGCAATTCGCTCAGGCTGCGCAGCCCGAGGTCGTCGAGAAAGCGCCGGGTGGTCGCGAACAGCGCGGGCCGGCCGGGGGTGTCGCGGTGACCGACGATGTCGATCCAGCCGCGCGATTCCAGCGTCTTGAGCACGTTCGGCGAAACGGCGACGCCGCGGATGTCCTCGATGTCGCCACGCGTCACCGGTTGACGGTAGGCGATGATCGCCAGCGTCTCCAGCACTGCACGCGAATATCGCGGCGGCTTTTCCTGCTTCAGCCGGTCGAGGAAGACCTGGTATTCCGGCCGCGTCTGGAATCGCCAGCCGGAGGCCACCTGCACCAGTTCCGCGCCGCGATCCGACCAGTCGGCGCGCAGGTCCTCGAGCACGCGCCGGACGAAGTCCGCCCCCGGGTCTGCGTCGAACAACTGCCGCAGATCGGCGACCGGAAGAGGTGCCGATGCCGCGAGCAGGGCCGCCTCGACGACCCGTTTGTAGTCTTCAGGCGTCGTCGGCTGCATCGGCGAGCTTCACGTATATCGGCGCGAAGGGTTCGTTCTGCGCCACCTGCACCAGCCTTTCCTTGACGAGTTCGAGCACCGCGAGAAAACTCACCACGAGTCCCGCGGGCCCGCGCGCGGGTTCGAACAGCGTGTCGAATACGACGAAAGCACCACCGCCGAGCTTGCGCAGGATCGCGCTCATATGCTCGCGCACCGACAGCTCGTCCCGTCTCACCTGGTGATGCTGCATCAGGCGCGCCTTCTTCATGATCTTCAGCCACGCGAGCTGAAGGTCGTGCAGGCTCACTTCGGGCAGGCGCTCGACGACCTTCTCGGCGACGAATATGCTCACCCTCTCGTAGTCGCGCTCGGCGCGCGGCAGCAGCTCCAGCCGTGCCCCCGCCAACTTCATCTGTTCGTAATCGAGCAGCCGGCGGACGAGTTCCGCCCGCGGGTCGCTGTCGTCCTCGGCGCCTTCGCGCTGCGGGCGCGGCAACAGCATGCGCGACTTGATCTCGAGCAGCGTCGCGGCCATCAACAGGTAGTCCGCGGCGAGTTCGAGATTGTGTCTGCGCATCGCCTCGACGTAAACGAGATATTGCGCGGTCAGCGCTGCCATCGGGATGTCGAGGACGTTCAGATTCGATTTGCGGATCAGGTACAGCAATAGATCGAGCGGGCCCTCGAACGCCTCGAGGATCACCTCCAGCGCGTCCGGAGGAATGTACAGGTCCTTCGGCAGTTCGAGCAGCGGCTCGCCGTAAAGGCGCGCGACGGCCTCGACCTGAGCGACCGTCTCCGCGGGAACAAGCTCGAGAGGAAGATTCATTGCGGAAGACGTCCGAAGCCGGGGCGGTTGACCGTCGCGCGGCGGCAGCAGGGCCGCGCCGCTGGCGGGGCGACTCAGGAGTACGAAAGCCCCATTGCCGCGCGGACGTCGCGCATCGTCTCCTCGGCAAGCTCGCTCGCACGCTCGCAGCCCTCGGCCATGATCCGGCGCAGCAGGGCCGGATCCTCGACGTAGGGCTGGGCGCGCTCGCGCATCTCGGCCTGCTCCTTCAGGATCGCGTCGATGACCGGCTGCTTGCACTCGAGGCAGCCGATGCCCGCGCTGCGACAGCCGTCCTGCACCCACGCCCGCACGCCGTCGTCCGAATAGATCAGGTGGAACTGCCACACCGGGCACTTGTCAGGGTCGCCCGGGTCGGTTCGGCGCACACGCGCCGGATCGGTCTGCATCGTGCGGATCTTCTTCGAGATCGAGTCGGCCTCCTCGCGCAGGAAAATCGTGTTGCCGTAGCTCTTCGACATTTTCTGGCCGTCAAGGCCGGGCATGCGTGCGGCTTCGGTCAGCAGTGCGCCGGGTTCGACGAGCACCATCTTGCCGGTCCCCTCGAGATAACCGTGCAGCCGTTCGCGATCGACGTGGCCGAGGCTCTTCGCGTCCTCGATCAGCAGCCTGCCCTGATCGCGCGCGGCCGCGTCCCCGTCCTGCTGGAAGCGCGTGCGCAACTCGTCGAACAGCCGCGCGCCCTTCGCACCGAGCTTCTTCATCGCCTCCTTCGCGTTGTCCTCGAACCCCGGCTCGCGCCCATACAGATGATTGAAGCGCCGCGCGATCTCGCGCGTGAACTCGACGTGCGGCAGCTGGTCTTCGCCGACCGGCACCTTGTCGGCGCGGTAGAGCAGGATGTCAGCCGACATCAGCAGCGGATAGCCGAGGAAGCCGTAAGTCGACAAGTCCTTGTGCTCGAGTTTTTCCTGCTGATCCTTGTATGTCGGCACGCGCTCGAGCCAGCCGAGCGGGCAGAACATCGACATCAGCAGGTGGAGTTCCGCGTGCGCGGGCACTTTGGACTGGATGAAGAACGTCGCCTTCTGCGGATCGACACCGGCCGCGAGCCAGTCGACCAGCATGTCCCAGACGCTGTCCGCGATAATCTGCGGGCTGTCATAGGCGGTCGTCAGCGCATGCCAGTCGGCGACGAAGAACAGGCACGGGTATTCCGCCTGCAGCTTGACCCAGTTCTTGAGCACGCCGTGGTAATGGCCGAGATGGAGTCGCCCGGTCGGGCGCATGCCTGAAAGAACACGTTCTGCGTACATGATCGGTAATTAAAATCCAAAAAGCGTCGCAAGAAGGAGCCGGAAGGCGGCCATCATCGGCCACAGCAACTGTCCGAGCACCCCGGTGAACAGCAGCACGAGAAGGATCGGAAAGCCGTACGGCTCGATCCGCGAATATTTCCACGCCAGCCGGTGCGGCAGCAGGCTCACCGCGATCCGGCCCCCGTCCAGCGGCGGAATGGGCAGCAGGTTCAGCAGCATCAGCACCGCGTTGATCTGCATGCCCGCGTCGGCCATCTTCATCATCGGTATCGTGTAGACACTGTGCGGCATGCTCAGGGCGACCTTGAACAGCACTGCCCAACCGATCGCCATCATGAAATTCACGAACGGTCCCGCCGCCGCGACCCACAGCATGTCCGCCTTGGGCTGGCGCAGGCGGCTGAAATCCACCGGCACCGGCTTGGCCCAGCCGAACAGCACGCCTCCGCCGCCGAACAGGCTGCTGAGCGTCAGGATCGCCCCGGGGACGAGGATCGTGCCGATCGGATCGATATGCTTGAACGGGTTCAGCGTGATGCGACCGGCCAGATCCGCGGTCGGATCGCCGAAATGCCTCGCCACGTATCCGTGCGCCGCCTCGTGGAGGGTGATCGCAAGCAGCACCGGCAGCGCCCAGATGGCAATGGTGGAGATCAGCGAATCCATGACGTCACGGTGTAAAACGGCGCATTCTAGCAGAGCGCGACCGCGCCCCCTTCATCGCCGTGCCCGACGACAGGCGAAGTCCGGGATTCCGGAGGGTGTGGCGGGTAAAGGGGTGGGTGGGCGTGATCGGGCACTATGCTTCGAGACCGAACGGTGACGGATCGCCCTTCCCCGCCCGGACGAGCACCGGAACGCCTGAGGTCAGGTCGATGATGGTCGTTACCTCCGGCCCGCAGAAGCCGGCTTCGATGACGAGTTCCACCTGTTTTTCCATGCGGTCGCGGATTTCCTCCGCGTCGGTCAACGGCAGATCCTCGCCCGGCAGCAGCAGCGTCGAAGTCAGGATCGGCTCGTCCAGTTCGGCGAGCAGCGCGGCGACCACCGGATGGTCGGGGACTCTCAGACCGATCGTCTTGCGCTTCGGGTGCAGAACCCGCCGCGGCAGCTCCTTCGTGCCCTCGAGGATGAACGTGTAGGGGCCGGGAGTCGTTGCCTTCAGCAAGCGGTACTGCATGTTATCGACCCGCGCATAAGTGGCGATTTCCGAGAGGTCGCGGCACATCAGCGTGAAATGGTGCCGTTCATCCACCCCGCGGATCTTGCGGATGCGCAGCAGCACGCTCGCGTCACCGGTCAGGCCACCCAGCGCATATGCGGAATCGGTCGGAAACGCCACCAGGCCGCCGGATCGCATGATTTCGGCCGCCTGGCGAATCAGCCGGGGTTGAGGCTGCTCGGGATGAAGTACGAAATATTGAGCCATTCTGTTTTTTCTTGATCTTGATTTTTTCGATTTTGATTGCCGGGGAGCGCGCGGGACTGACCCGGCCGGATTTCATCCCCACCTTCATTCCAGTCGCGACCATACCGGCACGAGATCCGGCGGCAGCGGCGAACAGCGCCCGAGATCGACCGGGCTTTCCTTTTCGCCGTGGAAATCGGAAGCGCGCGACGCGAGCAGCTTGCGGCGACGGGCAACACTCGCGAACCTGAGCACTTCCGCGTCGCTATGCGCTCCGGACACCACTTCGACCGCTTCGCCACCGCATGCCGCGAAGCGGTCGAACAGGGCCTCGAGTTCGGCCTCGGCAAAGCGGTAGCGCGCCGGGTGGGCGATGACCGCGATGCCGCCCGCGGCGTGGATCCAGTCCACCGCGTCTTCGAGCGTTGCCCATTCGTGCTCGACGTACCCCGGCTTACCGCGCGCGAGATAGTGGCGGAACACCGTGCTGACGTCGGGCATCAGGCCGCTCGCGACGAGGTGGCGCGCGAAATGCGCGCGGCTCACGAGCGCCGGGTTACGGGCGAATTTTCGCGCGCCTCCGAGCGCCCCGTGGATCCCTGCCGCTTCCAGCGCCGCGCCGATGCGCACCGCCCGCCCGTCCCGGCCGGCCCGCACTTCGGCGAGTCCGGCAAGCAGTCGGGGATGACGATGATCAACCCCCAGGCCGACCACGTGCACCGTCTCGCCGCTGAAGGAAACTGATATCTCGACACCCGGCACCAGCCTTATCCCGACTTCGGCCGCGGTCGCGATGGCCTCGTCGAGACCGCCGACCTCGTCGTGATCGGTCAGCGCCAACAGCGTCACCCCATTGGCCGACGCGCGCCGCACGACCTCCGCGGGCGTGAGCCAGCCGTCGGACATCGTGGAGTGGCAGTGCAGATCGGCGTTCATCGCTATCCTTCTCGGGCAGGTTCTGGTCATCGGACAGCGGCAAGTCCGCGAGGATCCGCGATGATAGCAAACAGGCCCTGCTGCCCGTTGCCAGTTCCGGTCCCTGAATGCTATCGTCCGCCGGTCGCGCGGGAGAGCACTCTCCCCGAGAGTCGCCGAAGGCGTAACCCCCCAGGAATCGCTCAGGCAAAAGGACCGCCGACAGAACACAACTCTGGAGAGCGATGCGGGCCCGGGAAACGTCGAAACGTTCCCGACCGGCGCATCCACCGAAGGGGCACCCGGCGTCGGCCGGAATCTCTCAGGTACAAAGGACAGATGGGGCGACGCTCGCCTGGACGGGCCTCGCCCCGTTTTGCATTTCGACCTTCGTAACCGAACCGGTGTCACCCAAGGAGCCTCCCGTGGCAAAACACACCCCTCTTCACGCCGTTCATGTCGCCGCCGGCGCCCGCATGGTCGATTTCGCCGCCTGGGACATGCCGGTGAACTACGGCTCGCAGATCGAGGAACACCATGTCGTGCGCCGCGACGCGGGAATGTTCGATGTCTCGCACATGCTCGGCCTCGACCTCGACGGCCCGGACGCGACGACGTGGCTGCGCGGCCTGCTCGCGAACGACGTGACCAAGCTGCACGAGCCGGGCAAGGCGCTGTACAGCTGCATGCTCAATCCCGACGGCGGCGTCATCGACGACCTGATCGTCTATTACTTCTCCCCGACTTCATACCGCATCGTCGTCAATGCCGGCACTGCCGACAAGGACGTCGCCTGGATGCGCCAGCGCATCGCGGCAAGCGGCGCGAACGTCACGCTCGAGAGCCGCCGCGACCTGGCGATGATCGCAGTGCAGGGGCCGAACGCGCGCGACAAGACCTGGGCGGCGCTGCCCGACATGCGCGCCGCAAGCGAAGGCCTGAAGCCGTTTTCGGCCGCCCGCATCGGCGACGTGCTGATCGCGCGCACCGGCTATACCGGCGAGGACGGTTTCGAAATCACGCTGCCGGCCGCGCGCGCCGAAGCAGTCTGGAACGCGCTTGCCGCGGCGGGCGTCAAGCCCTGCGGGCTCGGCGCACGCGACACGTTGCGCCTCGAAGCCGGCATGAACCTGTACGGGCAGGACATGGACGAGACGGTCTCGCCGCTCGACGCCGGCCTCGCCTGGACCGTCGACCTGAAAGATGAATCGCGCGATTTCGTCGGTCGCGCCGCGCTCGTCGCGAACCCTGCCCGCCGCAAGGTGCTCGGCCTGATCCTCGAGGACAAGGGCGTGTTGCGCGCGCACATGACGGTATTCACCG
This sequence comes from Aromatoleum bremense, assembly GCF_017894365.1. Lineage (NCBI taxonomy): Bacteria > Pseudomonadati > Pseudomonadota > Betaproteobacteria > Rhodocyclales > Rhodocyclaceae > Aromatoleum > Aromatoleum bremense. Next base: position 3,856,759 of record NZ_CP059467.1, on the reverse strand, counting down.
CCGCCGGCGAAGGCGAGACCACCAGCGGCAGTTTCTCGCCGTCGCTCGAAAAATCGATCGCCTTCGCCCGCCTGCCGCTCGGCGTCGAGCCGGGCGGGGTGGTCGAAGTCGACATCCGCGGTCGTCGCCTGAAGGCCCGCACGGTCAAGCTGCCGTTCGTGCGCAACGGCAAGGCGCTGGTCTGATTGCGCCGATCGACCGACGCGTCGTCCAACTGACTTTTTTCGTAACGGCACTTTCGCCACCTCCCAAACCCGAAACCGGACGGCATCGTCCGGTTGTCACGTTTTTCCTCCGGAGCCCACCATGAGCAACGTTCCCGCCGAGCTGAAATACACCAAGTCCCACGAATGGATCCGCGTCGAAGCCGACGGCTCACTGACGATCGGCGTCACCGACCACGCGCAGGAAGCGCTCGGCGACGTGGTTTTCCTCGAACTGCCGGAAGCCGGTCGGCAAGTGGCAGCCGGCGAGGCCTGCGCCGTCATCGAATCGGTCAAGGCGGCTTCCGACATCTACGCGCCGGTCGATGGCGAAGTCATCGCATCGAACCAGGACGCCGTCGACGCGCCGGAGTCGGTCAATGCGGACGCCTACGCGGCGTGGCTGTTCAAGCTCAAGCCGGCCAACGCCGGCGACGTCGCGGCGCTGCTCGACACCCAGGGCTACCAGGCCGAGATCGCGAACGCCTGACCCCACCCGCCACATCTTCCCCGGACCGGTTCGCCGGCCCGGAAATCCTGCCGAGTCACTGCCATGCCGAATGCTTCCCCTGCTTCGCCCCTGAACGCGCCGCTCGCCCAGCTCGAGCAACGCGACGCGTTCATCGGCCGCCACATCGGTCCCAACGCGACCGAAATCGCCACGATGCTTGCCGCCGTGGGGGCGCCCGACCTCGATACGCTGATCGACCAGACCGTGCCGCCGGCGATCCGGCTCGCCGCGCCGCTGCCACTCGAGGGGCCGAAGCCCGAGCACGAGGCCCTCGCGGACCTGCGCGCGATCGCGGCGAAGAACGTCGCGAGGAAATCGCTGATCGGCATGGGCTACTACGGCACCCATACGCCGGCGGTGATCCTGCGCAACGTCATGGAAAACCCAGGCTGGTACACCGCCTACACACCGTACCAGGCCGAGATCGCGCAGGGCCGGCTCGAAGCGCTGCTGAACTACCAGCAGATGGTCATCGACCTGACCGGTCTGGAGCTCGCGAATGCGTCGCTGCTCGACGAGGCGACGGCGGCGGCCGAGGCGATGACGATGGCGCGGCGCGTAGCCAAGTCGAAGTCGAACGTCTTCTACGTCGATGAAGGCTGCTTCCCGCAGACGATCGACGTGGTGCGCACGCGAGCCGGGTTCTTCGGCTTCGAGCTGAAGTTCGGCCCGGCGCAGGACGCCGCGAACGCGGACGCCTTCGGCGCGCTGCTGCAGTATCCGAACGAGCGCGGCGAGGTCGTCGACCTCAGCGGCACGATCGCTGCACTGAAGGCGAAGGGCGCTGTCGTCGCGGTCGCCTCCGACCTGATGGCGCTGGTGCTGCTGAAGTCGCCCGGCGCGATGGGCGCCGACATCGCGCTCGGTTCGGCGCAGCGCTTCGGCGTGCCGATGGGCTTCGGTGGTCCGCACGCGGCGTTCTTCGCGACGCGCGAAGCGAACGTGCGCGCGATGCCGGGGCGCATCATCGGCGTGTCGAAGGACACGCGCGGCAAGACGGCGCTGCGCATGGCGCTGCAGACGCGCGAACAGCACATCCGCCGCGAGAAGGCGAATTCCAACATCTGCACGTCGCAGGTGCTGCTCGCGAACATGTCGGGCTTCTACGCCGTCTATCACGGCCCGCGGGGCTTGCGCACGATCGCGGCACGCATCCACCGGCTCGCCGCGATTCTTGCGCAAGGGCTGCGCGAAGCCGGCTTCAACGTGCCGGCCGGCGCGTTCTTCGACACGCTGCAGGTCGAGACCGGCGCACGCACGGCCGCCCTCCTCGCCGCCTGCGACGCTGCCGGTTTCAACCTGCGGCCGGTGTCGGACATGGTGCTGGGGCTGTCGGTCGATGAGACGACGACGGGCGACGACGTTGCGACGCTGCTGCGCCTCTTCGGTACGACGGCCGAGCTTGGCGCCCTCGATGCGAAAGTTAGTGCCGCGGGCGGCGCCATTCCCGCGGTGCTGCTGCGCGACGACGCAATCCTCACGCACGCGGTGTTCAACACGCATCACACCGAGCACGAGATGCTGCGCTATCTCAAGAAGCTGCAGAACCGCGATCTCGCGCTCGACCATTCGATGATCTCGCTCGGCTCGTGCACGATGAAGCTCAACGCAACGAGCGAAATGATCCCGGTCACGTGGCCGGAGTTCGCGAACCTGCATCCGTTCGCACCGCGCGAACAGGCCCGCGGCTATCTCGAGATGATCGACGGCCTCGCCGGCTACCTGAAAGCGATCACCGGTTTCACCGCGATCTCGATGCAGCCGAACTCCGGTGCGCAGGGCGAATATGCCGGCCTCGTCGCGATCCGCCGCTACCACGACAGCCGCGGCGACGCGCATCGCCGCGTGTGCCTGATCCCGAAGTCGGCGCACGGCACGAACCCGGCGACTGCGCAGATGTGTGGCATGGAAGTGGTCGTCGTCGCGTGCGACGAACGCGGCAACGTGGACCTCGCCGATCTCGAAGCGAAGGTCGCCCAGCATGCCGACCGGCTCGCCGCGCTGATGATCACGTACCCGTCGACCCACGGCGCGTTCGAGGAATCGATCCGCGAGATTTGTGCCACAGTGCATCGCCACGGCGGCCAGGTGTACATGGACGGCGCGAACCTCAACGCGCAGGTGGGCCTGACTTCGCCCGCGACGATCGGCGCCGACGTCAGCCACATGAACCTGCACAAGACCTTCTGCATCCCGCACGGCGGCGGCGGACCGGGCATGGGGCCGATCGGGCTCGCCGCGCACCTTGCCCCGTTCATGGCCGACCACGTCGTCGCGGCGACCGGCGACGAGACGCGCCCGAACCCGGGCCAGGGTGCGGTGAGCGCGGCGCCATTCGGCTCGGCGAGCATCCTGCCGATCTCGTGGATGTACATCGCGATGATGGGCGGCACCGGACTCAAGCGCGCCACCGAGGTCGCGATCCTCAACGCGAACTACGTCGCGAACCGCCTCGCCGAGCATTACCCGGTGCTCTACACCGGTTCGCAGGGCCGCGTCGCGCACGAGTGCATCCTCGACATCCGCCCGATCAAGGCGAATACCGGCATCAGCGAGGTCGACATCGCCAAGCGGCTGATGGATTACGGCTTCCACGCGCCGACAATGTCGTTCCCGGTGGCCGGCACGATCATGATCGAACCGACCGAATCCGAGGATCTCGGCGAGCTCGATCGCTTCATCGCGGCGATGATCGCGATCCGCAACGAGATCCGCGAAGTCGAGAACGGCGCGTGGCCGGCGGACGACAACCCGCTGAAGAACGCGCCGCACACGCAGGCGGATTTCATCGCAGCCGACGGCGCGCAATGGAGCCGCCCGTACAGCCGCGAACAGGCTGTTTTCCCGCTGCCGTGGGTCGCCGAAAACAAGTTCTGGCCGAGCGTCAACCGCATCGACGATGTCTATGGCGACCGCAATCTTTTCTGCGCCTGCGTGCCGGTAGAGGACTACGCGAGCTAGAATCGCCCCGCTTCGCCGGGAAGCCACGCCAATCCAGGCGTGGCTTTTTTGCGTGCATCGACCCGACGTTTCACCATAGCCATGCCCGACTTTCGCCCACCACGCTGGTCCACCGTTCCCTGGCTCGCCCTGCTGCTCGTTCACATCGCGGCGCTGGCGGGCCTCGGCGTGCTGATCGCGCGCCAGATGCAGCCCGTCCCGATGCATGACCTGCAACTGGCAGACGGCGAACGGCTGAAGTGCGTGTCCTATGCGCCTTACCACCTTCCCGGCCAGACGCCGTACGACGAGACGCTGATGATTTCGCGCGTGCAGATCGTCGCCGATCTCACCGCGCTGTCGCGCCTGACCGAATGCGTGCGCCTCTATTCGGTCGCCCAGGGGCTGGAGCAGGTGCCGGACGTCGCGCGCGAACTCGGCCTCGGGGTGCTGCTCGGCGCGTGGATCAGCGCCGACCGCAAGCGCAGCGCGATCGAGCTCGACCGCGCGATCCGCATCGCCAATGACAATGCCGACGTCGTGCGCATGCTGATCGTCGGCAACGAGGTGCTGCTGCGCCGCGAGCGCACCGAGGACGAGCTGCGGGAGCTGATCGCGTACGCCGCCGCCCGCACCGAAGTGCCGGTGACGTATGCGGACGTGTGGGAATTCTGGCTCAGGCATCCGAGCCTCGCCGGCGCCGTCGACCGCGTGACGGTGCACATCCTGCCATTCTGGGAAGACGACCCGGTGGCGATCGAGCATGCCGTCGCGCATGTCGGCACGGTTTTCGAAGAGGTCCGCGGACACTTCGACAAGCCGGTGATGATCGGCGAAACCGGCTGGCCGAGCGCCGGGCGCCAGCGCGAAGCGTCGCTGCCGTCACCGGTCAATCAGGCCCGCTACATCCGCGAATTCATCCACCGCGCGCATGACGAGGGCTGGGACTACAACCTCATCGAGGCCATCGACCAGCCGTGGAAGCGCCGCCTCGAAGGCACCGTCGGCGGCTACTGGGGTGTGCTCGATGTCAACCTGGCACCGAAGTTTCCGCTCGCCGGACCGGTAGCCGAACGCGACACCTTCGTCACGCCGGCGCTCGGCGCCGGACTCGGCGTGCTGCTGTGCCTCGCTCTCGCCGCGGGGGGGCGCTCGAAGAGGCGCACGCCGCTGCAACTCGCCGCCGTCGCCGCGATGGGGGCGGTGGCAGGCGCAGTCGCCGTTCTGCACTGGGAACACGCGCGGCTCGCGTATCGGGACGGACTCGAATGGATGCTGCTCGGCCTCGTCTTCGCCGTCGGCATGCTGGTGCCTCTGACCCTCGCCCGCTGGTCTCCGGATGGCGGGATACGTTCGGGCGCGTCAGCATGGACGGCGTGGCAGCGAGCTCGCCTTGCGTTGCTCGATGCGTCGACGCGCCTCGGACTGCTGCGCATCGTGCTGCTGTTCGCCGCGGCGGTCGGCGCATTGCTGCTGTTCGTCGATCCGCGCTACCGGGACTTCCCGTCGCTGCTGTTCATCGTGCCGGCGCTGACTCTCGGCGTCGTCGGGTGGTTCACGAACAGCCGCCACGCGACCGAAGAGCGGCTGTGCGCAGCGGTGATCGTGGTGTCCGTCGTCGGCCGCTGGCTATCCGAGCCGCTGAACCCGCAGGCCGTCGCCTGGCTCGTCACCGGCCTCCTCCTCGCCGCGCCGACGCTGCGGGCCGCGTGCGAGGACCAGTAGCGACAGCAGCGCGCCGACCGCGGACGGGTCGAAGCTGTACAGCACCAGCCCCGCCAGGCCGCTGAGCCACCCCCCCCACGCGAGCGGGCGATGGCGCAGCACGAAGGCCGCAACGCCGCACGCAAGGCTCAGCCAGCCCAGGCGCTGATGAACGAAGGACTGCACCAGCAGCCACTTTGCCGCGCACCACGCGCCGAGCCCTTCGGCGAGCGACCCGCCGCAGTCGAGCGGGAACGCACCCGCTTCGAGCAATCCGTACCGCACACCGAGCACTGCCGCGAGAAGCACAGCGCTCGCGGCGGCCAGAGAAATACGGCTTCGATCGTATTGACGCAAATTATTTTCCCTCAACTCCCTTTTTCCTTACAAATCAAGCGTCCGCCTGCAGACCTACTTCCTGTTGCAAATTGCACACAGGGAAACTTTGCTAAGCAACTGAAAAAACGAATAAACTTCGCGCCGCATCAGTTGCGGTCGAGCTGGTGAATTGTGTCACAAGCCCGGCCAGGATTGATTTTTGCGCTGCATCAAACCGCAATTCCGAAGCATCACGAGGAATGACGGCCCGCGGCGATCGATCAACCCCCTGAGGGGACCCCGATTTTAATGAAATACGCCGCTTCGCTGATTTACCGTCTGATCGTAGCGTTGATTCTTGCCAGCCTGGTCGCCGGCGCCCAATACCTCTTCGCGGAGCGGTGGAACCGCGGCACCGAGTTCATCGGCGCCGGCAACAGCATCCGCGGCTATGCCTACAGCCCTTTCCAGCGTGACCAGAGCCCGCTCAAGGGGACTTATCCGAACGAAGCCGAAATTGCCGCGGACCTCGACCTGCTCGCGCAGACGGGCGAACGCATCCGCACCTATGGCAGCACCGAAGTGCCGGCGATCGCCCGGCTGGCGGGCGAACGCAAGCTGACCGTGACGGCCGGCGCATGGCTGTCGCCGGACCCGGAAGCGAACGAGCGCGAGATCGATGCGCTGGTCGAGTCGGTGCGCGAGCTGCGGCACATCGAGCGCGTGGTGGTCGGCAACGAAGTGCTGCTGCGCGGCGACCTGAGCGTCGCCGAGCTTTCCGCCTATCTCGACAAAGTACGCAAGGCTCTGCGACGGCTGAAGGTCCCGGTGTCGACGGCCGAGCCGTGGCACGTCTGGCTGAAGCATCCGGAACTGGCGAAAAGCGTCGATTTCATCACCGTCCACCTGCTGCCCTACCACGAAGGGGTGCCGGTCGAATCCGCTGTCGAATACGTATTGATGCGCTACGACGAGCTGGCGAAAGCGTTTCCAAAGAAGAAGATCGTCATCGGCGAAGTCGGCTGGCCGAGCCGCGGACCGGTCATGAACAGTTTCGGCGCGGAGGAAACGACCTCCGTGCCGTCGGTCGAAAACGAGGCGCGCTTCATCCGCGAGTTCCTCGCCCATCCGCGCAGCCCGACGCTCGACTACTTCATCATGGAAGCGATCGACCAGCCATGGAAGATTCAGTTGGAAGGCTGGGCCGGCGCCTACTGGGGCATGTTCAACGCCGAGCGCCAGGCGAAGTTCCCGCTCGAAGGCCTCGTCGTGCAGGATATCCGCTGGCACGAGAAGGCACGGATGGCCGCGTTGATCGCGCTCGTGCCGATGTTCCTGATCTGCTTCCTGCTGCGTGACTGGAGCATCCTCGGGCGGCTATGGCTCTCGGCGCTGATCCAGGCCTGTGCGGTGACGCTGGTGATTGGCGCGAACGTGCCAGCCGATTACTACCTGACGCAGCGCGACCTGGTCGGGCTCGCGATGCTGATCGGCGCGACGGTGCTGACGATCGCAGTGCTGCTGTCGCATGGTTTCGAATTCGGCGAGGTGCTCTTCAAGCGACGCTGGAAGCGCCGCTTCCTGCCCCTTACGCCGCTCGCCACCGAACGCGAACCCTTCGTGTCGATCCATCTGGCCTGCTGTAACGAGCCGCCGGAGATGGTGATCGCGACGATCGACAGCCTGGCGGCGATGAACTACGGCAATTTCGAGGTCCTGGTACTCGACAACAACACGAAGGACGAGGCGCTGTGGAAGCCGCTCGAAGCGCGTTGCGCGGAACTCGGCCCGCGCTTCCGCTTCTTCCACCTCGAGAACTGGCCGGGATTCAAGGCCGGGGCGCTGAACTTCGGCCTCAAGCAAACCGACCCGCGCGCCGAAGTCGTCGGCGTTGTCGACGCGGACTACGTCGTCTCGCCTGACTGGCTGTCCTGCCTGATCCCCCACTTCGATGCCGCCGACGTCGCCGTCGTGCAGGCGCCGCAGGCGCATCGCGACTGGGAAACCCAGCCGTTCCGCCGCATGTGCAACTGGGAGTTCGACGGCTTCTTCCGTATCGGCATGCATCACCGCAACGAGCGCAACGCGCTGATCCAGCACGGCACGATGACGCTGGTGCGCCGCCTCGCGCTCGAGGAAGTCGGCGGCTGGTCCGAATGGTGCATCTGCGAAGACACCGAACTCGGCCTGCGCCTGATCGAAAAAGGCTACGACACCCGCTACGTCGATCACATCCTCGGCCGCGGCCTGACGCCGTCGGACTTCGCCGCGATCAAGAGCCAGCGCTTCCGCTGGGCCTTCGGCGCGATGCAGATCCTCAAGCATCACCTGCCGGCGATGATCGGCCCGAGCCGGCTGAACATCGCGCAACGCTACCATTTCCTCACCGGATGGTTCGCCTGGCTCGGCGACGCGCTGCAGCTCGTATTCGTGTTCGCGAGCCTCGCGTGGACGATCGGCATGCTGTACATGCCCCAGGAGTTCGGCCTGCCGGTGTCGGCGCTCGCGCTGCCGATCCTCGCCTTCATGGCGTTCAAGGGCGGCCTCGGTCCGATCCTGTACCGGCGCACGATGGATGCGCCCTGGAAGGACATCCTCGGCGCGTCGATCCTGTCGGTCGGCATGGCGCATGCGATCGCCCGCGGGGTGTTCGCGGGCCTCGTCAAGCGACGCGGGGAATTCGTCCGCACGCCCAAGGGCTGGAAGGACAAGGGCACGCTCGCGTTCTTCTCGCCGATCCGCGAGGAAATCGGACTGCTGCTCGCGCTGATCCTCGGCTCGGTGGTGCTGGTCTGGTTGCGCGGCGCGCAGGATCTCGAAGCGCAGCTGTGGGTCGGCATCCTCGCGCTGCAGTGCATCCCCTACCTCGCCGCGATCGCCTGTCAGGTCGCCTCGTACATGCCCGAACGCCCTGCAACGGTGGTCGAGCCAGCGCCGGAAACCAAGCCCTCGGCGAGCATCACCCCGATCGCGGAGTCGAGCACGACGCCCATCGTCGAGGCAATGCGTGCGCGCGGCTGACCTGCCTCCGGACCCCGGTCACACCTTCTCGCCACAGCGAGGGTAAGGCGCCGAAGCGGTTGATTTCCGGTATCGAGGGGAGCGATGCCGGAATCACTTCTCCATTTTCTTCATGCGCAGCTCCAGCCCCTCGCATGGCGTCCGCCGGTCTGCAGCCACCGGCGGCGTCACCCAGAGGATCTCATGCGCCGCCGCAAACTGTTTGCCGAAGCGGTCGAGCGGCGCGAGCTCATCCGCAATGCGCAGTTCCGGGGAGCGGGCGCGGAAGCCGATATTGAGCTGACGCAGGGTCGGCGCACGCTGCGCGACCCGTTCATAGACTCCCATGTTGTTTTCGACATGGCCCAGTCCGAGAATCACGACCACCGGCTCAAGGGGCTGTTCGGCTGCGAGCGCGGTCACGGCCATCGTCATCGTGTCGTTGCGGGCAAGCCAGGTCGCGTACAGGCGCGCCACGAGCTCGGGCGAAGCGAAGCCGCAGTGCGCCGCGTTCAGCCGCTCGTGCATCAGCTGCTGATAGGCCGGATCGACCAGCCCGCTGTCGGGAAACTGGGTGCGCTCGACGGCGTTGAGCCCGTCGATGCCGACGCGGCTGATGCGGCGGCGCAGGCTTTGCGGAAGATCGATCCCGGCGACACGCAGCCGATGGGCGCGCGCGAATTCGAGCAGCGGACCGTAGTCGCGCCACTCGGTGCCGGCCTGCCAGCCGAGTTCGTCCCGCAGTCGCAGCGCCGCGGCGGTGTCATGCGCGGGGACCTGCGGCAGCAACACGAAGCTCATCAACTCGCTGGTCTGCGGGACGCTGACGACCTCGAACGCGAGTGCCGGACGACGGCCGGCGGCGACGAGGTCGGTCACGATTTTCAGCTGCGCGGCATGATGATGCGGGTTGCCGTGCTGTTCGCCGAGATAGATGACATCAGCGGCAGCGATCCGCCTGGCGAGCGCTTCGTAGTCGAGCACCGCGCCATCACCGGCCGCATGAAGTGTCTCACCGGGCGGCCCGGCCGGGGCGGCAACACCGGACGGAATGCCCGCGACGAGCACCGCCGCTAGAATGGCCGCCCACCAGGCCGGCCGAATCAGGTCCCCAATCATCACTGTCCCTCCGGATCAGCCGCCCGCCGTGCCGGCCTCATCGGTGCACGCACGAGTCCGGCTTGTCGCGCCCCTTGCCGCGCGGCCGGTAGGCTCACGCTGCTGCAAGTTCCGATTTCACCTTGGCACGACGTCCCGCGCACCACGGTCAGCGAATGTAACTCAGCGCGATCTCGTCGCTGCGCTGGGCGCCCGCGGTCATCTCGCGACACAGTTCGAGAAAAGCCTGCATCCCCGGCGTGCGGAACTTCTGCCGGTGCCACAGGAAATGGAAGCGCCGCCGCAGGTCCAGCCACGGCGTCTCCACCGGCACCAGGCTGCCGCGGCGGAACGCTTCGCGCAGCGCCAGCCGCGAAATGCAGCCGATGCCGAGGCCCGATTCGACGGCGCGCTTGATCGCCTCGGTGTGCTCGAGTTCGAGCCGCACGTCGAACCGCCCTTCGACGTGGCGCATCGCCTGGTCGAACGTCTCGCGCGTTCCCGAACCGATCTCGCGTAGGATCCACGGCTGCTCCAGCAGGTCTTCCTCGTCGGCGCTGGCGCGCCGGGCGAGCGGATGCGTCGGCGCGCAGAACACCACCAGCTCGTCTTCGAGCCACGGCACGACCTCGAGTTCGGCGTGCTGGCATTTGCCTTCGATCAGCCCCAGGTCGAGTTCAAAGCTCGCCACCTGCTGGATGATCGTCGCGGTGTTGTGAACGCCGAGACGGATGCGACTGTCGCTGTGACGCTGGAGAAATTCGGCGACGATCAGCGTTGCAAGATAATTGCCGATCGTCAGCGTCGCACCGATGTCTAATGTCCCGTAGCCGGTCTGCCCCCGCAGCAGCGCCTCGATGTCCTCGGCGCGATCGAGGAACTCCACTGCGCGCGGCAGCAGTCGTTCGCCCAGCTCGTTCAGGCGGACGGACTTGCCGACGCGGTCGAACAGCTGCACGTCGAACTGGCGCTCGAGCTCCGCGAGTCCGCTGCTCGCCGCCGACTGCGACATCGAGAGGCTCTCGGCGGCGCGTGAAATGCTGCCGTTGCGCGCGACGGCGACAAAGATCGCGAGCTGCCGCAGGGTATAGCGCATATCGAAAATGCCTCTAACGAATATCTGAATTACCCATCCAGCAGATATTACGCCCATCCTAGAATTGCAATCGATCAACCTACCCGGCTTTCAACTTACTCAAAGGCAAGGCCATGAGCAATCTCGCTGTCGAACGTGTCCTGAGTGTCCACCACTGGAACGACTCGCTGTTCAGCTTCCGCACGACGCGTGACCGCGGCCTGCGCTTCGAGAACGGCCAGTTCGTGATGATAGGCCTCGAAGTGGACGGCCGGCCGCTGACCCGCGCCTACAGCATCGCGAGCCCGAACTACGAGGAGCATCTCGAGTTCTTCAGCATCAAGGTGCCGAACGGGCCGCTCACGTCGCGGCTGCAGCACCTCAAGGAAGGCGATCCGATCGTCGTCAGCAAGAAGCCGACCGGGACGCTCGTGCTGCACGACCTCAAGCCGGGCAAGCGCCTCTACATGCTCGCGACCGGCACCGGCCTCGCCCCATTCCTGAGCCTGATGCAGGACCCGCATACGTATGAGCGCTTCGAGCACGTCGTGCTGATCCATGGCGTGCGCACCGTGTCGGAACTCGCCTACCGCGACTTCATCACGAGGGAACTCGCGGACAACGAGTTCTTCGGCGAGGACGCGCGCAACAAGCTGATCTATTACCCGACCGTCACGCGCGAGCCGTTCGTCAACCAGGGGCGGCTGACGGACCTCATCGAGACCGGCAAGCTGTTCGAGGACATCGGCCTGCCGCCGCTCGACCCGGAGCACGATCGCGCGATGATCTGCGGCAGCCCGGCGATGCTCAAGGACAGCTGCGCGATGCTCGACGCGCGCGGCTTCAAGATCTCGCGCCATATCGGAGAGCCGGGCGACTACGTGATCGAGCGCGCCTTCGTCGAGAAGTGAGGCCGGGAGGAGTAGACTTCTCCGCTTTCTCTACCCGGAACTCCTGATGCTGCCTTGCAGACCGTCAGCTGCCGCACGTGTTTCGCGCGACAGCTGCCTCACGTTCGTGGTGCGCGGCCTCGCCACCCGCACCACGCCGTGCCCGCCGGCCGTGTGGCCGTCCCGCCAAAAGGGGAGCCGGCGTTGGGCCGCATAGTCGAAATCCGCATGCCGAAATATCCGGAATGCTGGGACAGCTGCGGCTCATGCCGAACCGGCGAAGTGTTCGTCCAGAGCGTGCTGGTCCGCAACGGCGAAAAAATCGGCACGGACGAGACGCTGATCGTGCTCGAAACGGGCAAAGTCGCTCTCGACATTCCCAGCCCGTACTCCGGAATCCTTATCGACGTGCGCGTCGAAGAAGGCGATCCGATCGACGAGGGCGAAGTCATCGCGACGATCGAAGTGGACTGAACCCGCGCGGCGATTGCCGGCACGGAACCGCTCCGGACCGCGCCATGAGCGCGGCGCCCGCCCGGAAGGATAGAATTCCCGGACGCGGCTCCCGCACAGCGGAGAGCCCCTTCTCATTCCCATTCCCCTTCTCACGATCCGACGGAGGTTCATTCGTGTCCAGACTACTCGTTCTCACGGTGATCGGCGACGATCGCCCCGGGCTCGTCGAAGAGCTCTCGTCGGTCATCACCGCCCATCACGGCAACTGGCTCGAATCGTCGATGGCCCAGCTCGCGGGCAAGTTCGCCGGCCTGCTCAAGATCAGCGTGCCGCCCGAACAGGTGCAGGCGCTGGAAACCGCGCTGGCGAAACTCTCGGCGCTGCGCGTGATGGTGGAATGCTCGATGAACAGCACCGCCGAGACAGCCCACCGCCATCGCCGGCTCTCGTTCAGCCTCGTCGGGCACGACCGCATCGGCATCGTTCGCGAAGTCTCGCAGGTGTTCGCGCGCCACGGCGTCAACGTCGAAAAACTCGTCACCCACACGTCGACCGCACCGATGTCGTCGGAGACGCTGTTCCATGCCGAAGCGGAGCTGAAGGCCGGCGAGCATGTCGATGCCGACGCGCTCAAGGCCGATCTCGAGCGTCTTTCGAACGACCTGATCGCCGACATCAACCTCGACGAGCTGGTCGGCTGAACTCACCGCGTCAGTAACCGACGCGGTTTCGCCCTTCGCCCTTGGCGCGGTACATCGCCTCGTCGGCATGCCGCATCAACGCATCCTCGTCGGTGCCGTGATCGGGATACAGCGCGATGCCGATGCTCGACGAGATGGTGGCCTCTTCACCGTCGATAACGAAAGGCCGCTCGAGCGCCAGGCGGATCTTCTCGGCGACCACCTCCGCGTCGTGGCCGGACTCGATCTCCGGCAGCAGCACGACGAATTCGTCCCCGCCGCGCCGCCCGAGCATGTCGCTCGAGCGCACTGCGTGCTGCATCCGCCTGACCGCTTCGCGCAGCAACTGATCGCCGGCGTGGTGGCCAAATTCGTCGTTCACGCGCTTGAAGCGGTCGAGATCCACGAACAGCAGGGCGAACCGGTGGCCATACCGCTTCGCCTGATCTACCGCATGCGTCAGCTGCTGGCTGAACATCAGCCGGTTCGGAATGCCGGTCAGCACGTCGTGCGTCGCCAGATGGGCGATGCGGCGCTCGACGTCCTTGCGTTCGGTGATGTCCAGCATCACGACGATCGCCCCCCTCAACCGGCCCTCGCCGGTGGTGAGCGGAGCGTCGGACACCAGCGCGGTGAGCAGCCGTCCGTCGCCGCGCACCAAGTCCGTCTCGTAGCGCCTGCCCTGCCCCCTGCCCAGCCGCGCGAGGATCTGTTCGCGCTTCTCCGCCTCGCCGCCTCGCCACAATTCATCCAGCGGCCGGCCGAGCAATTCTGCTTCGCTTCGTCCGAGGATCTCCGCGAGGTTGGGGTTCACGAAAGTCAGGCGAAATTCCGCGTCGGTGGCCGCAATCCCCTCCTGGGCCACATTCACAAGCGTGCTGTACCGGCGTTCGCTGCGCAGCAGTGACGCCGTCGTGTGCGCGAGCGCCCTCGCGCGCTCGCGGGTCAGCGCGAAAAACCATGTCGTCATGACGAACAGCAACCCGACCATGCCGATCGCGGTCAGTTCGGCACCCCGCACATCGAACCGCGACGCATAACCCGGCAGCGCCTCGAGCCTCACCAGCCACGTGCGACCGGCCAGCGTGAGGTGCTTGACGCTCGCGAATTCCGGCTGCTCGTCGGCGACGCGGCCCGGGTGGCTGTCATACAGCAGGGATTGCGGGCGTTCATCCTGGTCGAAGACCCTCAGGCGCACGCCTTCCGAATGGGGTCCGAGCATGCCCTGCATCAGATTCGTCATGCGGAACGGCATATATACCCAGCCGTGCAGCGCCCGCCGCCGCTGGGCTTCGCTCGCGGTCGGCATGCCTCTCACGAACACCGGCGTGTAGATCAGCACGCCCGCCTGGACGTCGGCGGTCGTTTCCTGGACCAGGGTGGTCTTGCCCGACATCGCAGCGCTGCCGGTGCGCAGCGCGCGGTCCATCGCCTCGCGGCGCACCGGTTCGGAGTACATGTCGTAGCCCAGGGCGCGCTGGTTGCGCCAGTCGAGCGGCTCGAGCATGACGATGCTCGAATAACCGCCGCGCGGTCCTTCCGGCCACACACGATAGCTGTCGACCCCCTCGGTATGCAGCGCGTCGATGTGGCGCTCGAGTTCCGCGGGCTCCAGCCAGAGCGTGAAGCCGAGACCCTGAACGCCCGGGATGTCCTCTCCCAGCTTCAGCGAGTCGACGTACTCATGCCATGTCCGGCGATCGACCGTGTCCATCACCTCAAACAGGCCGCGCCCACCGTGCAGCACGAGGCGGTATGCGAGAAACCGCTCGTGGATGCGCACCGCGATTTCCCCAGTTTTGGACTCGAACTGCGCGGCGAGGTCGCGCCGATAGCCTTCGGATTGCTGTACCCATACGACCCACGTCGCGAGCACCGCCAGCGCCGCGGCGAGCAGCGTCATCGTCAGAATCCGGCCGGGCCTGCGCCCTGGCCGGCTTCCGGCACTCCCGATGCTGCGGTCGTCGGCCATGCTTGCTCCTCGTCATGTTCACGACCGGGCCGCGCTCCGGCCGAAGGAGCCTCGAAAATTAGACACGCTCATCTGCGCATCGTCGCGAGGTCGGGCCTGGGCTGTGCCGGAGGAGCAACGCGATACGGCCTTGCGGTATCCTTCGCGGTCTTACCATTCCTGTTTGCCCGGACCCACGCCCATGGCCCAATACGTAATGTCGATGCTCCGCGTGAGCAAGATCGTGCCGCCGAAACGGCAGATCATCAAGGATATTTCTCTCTCGTTCTTTCCCGGCGCGAAAATCGGCCTGCTCGGCCTGAACGGTTCCGGCAAGTCCACGGTGCTGCGCATCATGGCCGGCGTCGACAAGGAATACGACGGCGAGGTGCAGCACCTGCCGGGCATCCGCCTCGGCTACCTGCCGCAGGAACCGCAGCTCGACGCGGCGAAGACGGTGAAGGAAGAAGTCGAATCCGGCCTCGGCGAAATCCTCGAAGCGCGCCACAAGCTCGACGCGATCTACGCCGCGTACGCCGAACCCGACGCCGACTTCGACAAGCTCGCCGAAGAGCAGGCGAAGTACGAGAACATCCTCGCGACCGCCGGCGCCGACATCGAGACGCAGATGGAAATCGCTGCCGACGCACTGCGCCTGCCGCCGTGGGATGCCGTCATCGGCCACCTCTCCGGCGGCGAGAAGCGCCGCGTCGCGCTGTGCAAGCTGCTGCTGTCGCGCCCCGACATGCTGCTGCTCGACGAACCGACGAACCACTTGGACGCCGAATCGGTCGAGTGGCTCGAACAGTTCCTGACGCGCTTCCCCGGCACCGTCGTCGCCGTCACGCACGACCGCTATTTCCTCGACAACGCAGCCGAATGGATCCTCGAACTCGACCGCGGCCACGGCATCCCGTGGAAAGGCAACTACTCGAGCTGGCTCGAGCAGAAAGGCGAGCGCCTGGCGCAGGAAAGCAAGCAGGAAGCCGCCCACCAGAAGGCGATGAAGACGGAACTGGAATGGGCGCGCTCGAACCCGAAGGCGCGCCAGGCCAAATCGAAGGCGCGACTCGCGCGCTACGAGGAAATGACCACCGTCGAATACCAGAAGCGCAACGAGACCCAGGAAATATTCATTCCGCCCGGCGAGCGCCTGGGCAGCAAGGTCATCGAATTCAACGACGTATCGAAAGCGTTCGGCGACAAGCTGCTGATGGACAACGTCAGCTTCAGCATCCCGCCCGGCGCGATCGTCGGCGTCATCGGCCCTAACGGCGCCGGCAAGTCGACGCTGTTCAAGATGATCGAAGGCCGTGACAAGCCGGACGCCGGCGAAGTCGTCGTCGGCCCGAGCGTCAAGATCGCCGCTGTCGACCAGACCCGCGAAGGCCTCGCCAACGACAAGACGGTGTTCGAAGCGATCTCGGACGGCGCCGACGTGCTCACCGTCGGCCGCTTCGAAATGCCCAGCCGCGCCTACATCGGCCGCTTCAACTTCAAGGGCGGCGACCAGCAGAAGATCGTCGGCAACCTCTCGGGCGGCGAGCGCGGGCGGCTCCACCTCGCGAAGACGCTGATCGCCGGCGGCAACGTGCTGCTGCTCGACGAACCGTCCAACGACCTCGACGTCGAGACCTTGCGCGCCCTCGAAGACGCACTGCTCGAATTCGCCGGCTGCGCGCTCGTCATTTCCCACGACCGCTGGTTCCTCGACCGCATCTGCACGCACATCCTGTCGGCCGAAGGCGACTCGCAATGGACGTTCTTCGCCGGCAACTACCAGGAATACGAAGACGACAAGAAGAAGCGCCTCGGCGAGGAAGGCGCGAAGCCGAAGCGCATCCGCTACAAGCCGATCAGCCGCTGAACGATTTATCACCGGGAGCCATACAAGATGAAAAAAAACCTCAAGTGGATGCTTGCTTTTTGCGGCACGCTCGCCGTCCTCGCGCCGGTCGCGCCCGCGCAGGCCGAGGCGCCGATGGTCAAGACACAGGTGCCGGGCTACTACCGCACGATGCTCGGGCAGTTCGAGATCACCGCGCTCTATGACGGCGCGATCGAACTCGACTCGAAGCTGCTGAAGAACGTGAAGGAACAGGAGCTCGAGCGGCTGCTGTCGCGGATGTTCGTCGAGGGGCCGAAGATGCAGACCGCGGTGAACGCCTACCTGATCAACACCGGCAGCAACCTGGTGCTCGTCGATGCCGGCGCCGCGAAGCTGTTCGGGCCGGGGCTCGGCCACATCGTCGGCAACATGCGCGCGGCCGGCTACGATCCAGCCCAGGTCGACACCGTGATCGTCACGCACCTGCATGGCGACCACATCGGCGGCCTCGGGGATTCCGCCGGCCAGATGGTGTTTCCGAACGCGACCATCCATGTGGCGCAGACCGACAACGACTTCTGGCTGTCACAGCAAATGGCCACGCAGGCGCCCGCCGAGATACAGCCGTTCTTCAAGATGGCCGTCGACGCCGCCGCGCCCTACCAGGCCCGCGGGCAATGGAAAACCTTCGCCGAAGGCAGCGAAGTGGTCCCCGGCATCCGCGCCGTGAAGGCATATGGCCACACGCCCGGGCACACCGCGTACGCGGTCGAGTCCAATGGTGAGAAGCTGCTGATCTGGGGCGATGTCGTACATTCGCACGCGGTGCAGTTCGCCCGGCCCGAGGTCGCGTTCGAGTTCGACGTCGACAAGGCGCAGGCGGTGGCGACGAGGAAGAGCCTGATGTATTCGATGGCGGCGACGAAGACGCTGGTCGCAGGCATGCACCTGCCGTTCCCCGGCATCGGCTACGTGCGTGCCGACGGCAAAGGCATCTACAGCTGGATTCCGGCCGAGTTCGCGCCGTTGCCGCCGGCCTCGCAGTGATGTCGCCCGATAGGGGAAACGCGAAATGACCTACGAAGAACACCTGGACGAAGTCACGACGCTGATCACCGAGAAATACGACGTCGAAGACGACGAGGCGATCCGCATGACGATGCGCGCGCAAGCCGACGATTTCTTCAGCGGGCACGACGACGATCCGTCGCTGTGCACGCTGGATCGCGCGCACCAGGACGCCGCGGCGGTGTACCGGAAGTATCGTTGAGGCGGAAGCGGCGGCAATGAGCAACCCGGAGAAGCCCTCTCGCAGCGCGCCCGCGCTGCCCCAGGCGACGGCACGGACGCTCGCGCATTACGAGCGTAACGCCGCAGCGTACTGGTCGGGCACGCGCGATCACGACGTCAGCCAGAACCTGGCTGCGCTGCTGAACGCGATCGAAGGCGAGCCGCCGTATTCGATCCTCGATTTCGGCTGCGGACCGGGGCGCGATCTGCTGCGCCTGCGTCTGCTCGGCCACGAAGCCGTCGGCCTCGACGGCACGAAGGAGTTCGTGGCGATGGCGCGGGCCTATTCGGCGTGCGAAGTGCTGCACCAGGACTTCCTCGCGCTGGATCTGCCCGCGGGCCGCTTCGACGGCGTGTTCGCGAACGCCTCGCTGTTCCACGTCCCGAGCGCAGTGCTGCCCGAGGTGCTGCGCAAGCTGCACGCCACGCTGAAGCCGCGTGGCGTACTGTTCTCGTCGAATCCGCGCGGCAACAACGAGGAAGGCTTCAACGGCGAGCGCTACGGCTGTTTCCACGACCTCGAAGCCTGGCGCGCCCATGTCGGCGCCGCGGGCTTCACCGAGATCGAGCATTACTACCGGCCGCCCGGCCTGCCGCGCGACCAGCAACCGTGGCTCGCGACCGTGTGGCGCAAGTCCTGAATCACCTGCTGAATCACCCGGCCCCGGCACCGCGCCGGTGCGTGTCGAGCGCTGCCGACCGTCCCCCTGTCCAGAAACGCTCCATCAACGGCTTGACGCTGGTGCCGTGGAAAATCACCGACAGCGTCACGACGATCAGCGTCATGTGGATCAGCTCCAGCGCGACATCTTTCGGCAGGCCGTGCTGGATCGCGTACATCAGGTAATACAGCGACCCGATGCCGCGCACGCCGAACCAGCCGGCCAGCCCGCGGATGCGCCACGGTGTGCGCGTGCCGATCAGGCCGATCATCACGCTCACCGGGCGCGCCACGAGGAACAGGAACAGCGCCATCCCGACCGCACGCCAGCTCCACGAATCGACGAACAGCGTGCCGCCGATGAGCAGGATCAGCAGCAGTTCGGAGAGGCGCTCGAGATGCTCCTTGAAGATCAGCGACCCCTCGCTGACGGTCGGCGCCTCATGAACCCGCGCAGCATGCACACCCCCCTCTCCCGTCTGCAGCCGGTCGGCCTTGTCGGGCGCGCCACCCGCGAGCTTGCGTTCGGTCTGCCGCAATGCGACGGCGGCGAAGAACACCGCGAGGAACCCCCACGCGCTCGTCATGACGCTCAAGCCATACACGATGCCGATGAGCCCGAGGCCGACAAAATCGTCGAGCAGACCGTGGGCCGCGCCAGCGCGGCGCAGGCGATCCACCACATGCGCCATCGTCATGCCGCACGCGACGCCGATCGCGAGCCCCGCTACAGTCGCCCACACCACGTCGACGAGCGCCCAGCGCAGCCCGAACTCGCCCAGCTCGTGCAGACCGAGCAAGCCGAGGCCGAGCATCACGAACGGAAACGCGCTGCCGTCATTCATCCCCGCCTCGCAGGTCAGCGTGAAGCGCAGCCGGTCCCGGTCGCCCGGGTGGCGCGTCTGCACATCGGTTGCGAGCACCGGATCGGTCGGAGCGAGGATCGCGCCGAGCAGCACCGCTGCGCCCAGCGGCAGCCCGAGTATGTAATGTCCGAACGCCGCGACCAGACCCACGGTCACGGCCATCGATGCGAATGCCAGCAGGATCGGCGCCCGCCACCGCGCGAGGCTCACCGGCACCGGCATCTTGACGCCCGCCGCATAGAGCGAGATCAGCACCGCCGCTTCGGTCAGGACTTCGAGCAGCGCCGATTCCTTGAGCGGATTGAAGTGGAACAGGTTCAGCACCGTCGGGCCCACGATCAGGCCGACGGCGAGATAGATGATCGCCGCTGTCACCGGCAGACGCCGGATCATCGACGAGGTGAGGCCCCTGACGAGCAGCAGCCCGCCGACCAGCAGGAACCATTGCGCATTGGTCAGTCCGTTATCCATTGCAGATGCTCTTCCCTTCTCGTTGGCCCAACCGCCAGGCGCTCGCACCCGGTCCGGGGCATTTATTCTGGAAGGCGAAAGTATCTACGAATAAGCGGGTAGCCGCGCTACCGTTTCCTGCTGTTACGGGAAAACACTCTGCAAGGCGCGCCCGGACGGGAACTTTCCCGTCCGGGCGCGGGCAATTACGCGATCAGAAGAACAGGATGCCGCCGAGCGAAATCGTGCGCGTCTCCAGGTCGCCGGGGAAGAGATCGGCGCCGGTGCCTTTTTCGCGGTTGTACTCGCCGACCAGGGTGACGTACTTGTTGAGGCTGTGATAGACGCCGAACGTCGCCGAGCGGAACTTGTTGGTTTCCGTCAGCAGCCCGTCCTTGTCGCGGTTCTCGCCATAGTTCAGGCCGACCTTCGTCTTGCCGAACTTGTACGTCCCCTGCACGAAATAGCCCCTGCCCTTGGTCTCCTCGAACGGCGAGAAAAACAATGCGCCGACCGTCGACAGGCCCAGCCCCTTGCCGTCGAAGCCGTACGCGACCGCCTCGAAATTGCCGAATCCGAGCTTCGCGCCGAGTTCGAGACCCCTGGCATCGAAGCTGCCGTCGCCGCTGGTCGTCTGGTGGACCCCGCCCGCCCACACCGACCCGCTCGTCGTGTCGCCCGCTTTCCAGTCGTAGTTCAGCATCGCCTGGAAGCCCGGTTCCTCGGTCTCGTCGCCGGCAAAGCGGTTCGGGTCGAAGATGCCGGCGGACGCCGAAAAGCCGCCCATCGTCGGCGTCGTGTAGGTGATCTGCGGCTGGAAGCCGGTGTACATGTAGCCGTGGCCGATCATGCCGAAGGTGGTGTTGAACGGCGTCGCGGCGTAGCTGTTGCCGCCGACCCCGAGCAGCGTCATGTCGGCGAGGATGATTTTCTGGCCGAACAGGCCGATGTCGCGGCCGAGCTTCACCGTGCCCCAGTCGCTCGAGCCGAACTGGAAGTACAGGTTACGAGTATCGATCTGCGAGAACGGGCTGTCGCAGCCGCGATCGCCGCCGCAGGACGGGTCGCTCGGCAGGCCGACGACGTCGGACTTGTCGTTGATCCCGGGTGCGAAGCCGACGTGGGCCTTGATGTCGAGACCTTCGACCTTGGTCGTGAACACGAAGTTGATCCAGCCGGGCAGCAGGCCGTTTGTCAGTGCCGAGTCCTTCGTCTTGACGTCGCCGACTTCCTGCGTGCGGTGCGCATAGAAGCCGTTGATCGTGCCGTTGATGTCGAGC
The DNA here is from genome assembly GCF_017894365.1 of Aromatoleum bremense. NCBI lineage: Bacteria > Pseudomonadati > Pseudomonadota > Betaproteobacteria > Rhodocyclales > Rhodocyclaceae > Aromatoleum > Aromatoleum bremense. The sequence continues at coordinate 3,835,558 of NZ_CP059467.1, read as the reverse complement.
GTCGCGTCGCCTTGCGTGAAGCTCACCGCCTGCGCCTGCCCGACGGCCGCCGCACACATTGCGGTGACGAGCACGATGCGACCCGACGCTGCCATTTTCAATCCGGTATTCATAGTTTCCTCCTTGGCCTCGTTCTTTGCCTTGTTCATGTCGCGGTCCGCCCCTATCGGCAGCCGGCGCATTTCGGCCACGCGTTCAAGCGCGCCTGCATGCTCTTCGCAAGGCTTGGGCCAAGTGTCTTGTGATTGTTGAATTGATGGCTTTTAGGAGTTTTTAGCGTTCATTTACTGCATTTCGCAGCAACATGTGATCCGCTTCGACACATCGCGGCGCGAATTGCCGCAACAGAAATGTTGCAAGTTGGAACAGCTGCAGGAACACCCGCGCGGGCGGGCAGGCACTCGCGGCCGCCGCGATCAGCGGCTCACGACCCTGCCCCGGCAGTTCGTTCCCGTCCTGCAGAGCGGACGACCCGCTTCATCCCAGGCACACGCGTCAGCTTCCCCACCGATAACGCAGGCCGATCCACGCGGCGCGCGGCGCACCGGGGGCCACGGCCTGTTCGCTGCGCCACGCGTCCGGATCCGCTACGAAAGCGCTGTCGGGGCCAACGAAGGGATTCTCGGCCAGTACGCCGCCCGTCGCGTAGCGCTTGTCGAAGACGTTGTCGATGCGGCCGAACAGCATCCAGCCGCCGCTCAGCCGGTAGTCGGCGCTCATGTTGAACAGGGCGTAGCCGGGCACCCTGCCGCGCCCGCCGAACTCGTCGCCGGCGCGATGCGCGTTGTTCTCGTTGCCACGTGCGTACTGCCTGGAATAGGCCACCATGTCGGCTCCGACGCGCAGCGCCGCGGTGGCGCGCCAGGACAGCGCCACTTTGAGGCTGTGCGCTGGCAGCCCCGGCAGGCGGTCGCCGCTGGAGACGCGGATCTCGTCCTCGCCGCAGCCGCCCCGGCCTGCGGTGCTGTTGTTTTCGGCCAGCACGCAGGCCGAAGAGCGGAACACGGCGCGCAGATAATTGTAGTGCAGCTGCCAGTCCAGCGAGCCGGTTTCGCCGCCCAGTCCCAGCTCGATGCCGTCGCGTCGCGTCTTGCCGAAGTTCGTGAAGTAGCCGAGGCTGCCGCCAGTGCCGACGAAGAGGATGTCGTCATAGTTGGTGCTGCGGAACGCGCCGGCGTTCCAGCGAATATCATCCGACAGCCGGCCACGCAGGCCGAGTTCGAAAGTGCGCGTCACAACCTGTTCGAGGAAGGGGTCGGCCGCCATCGCGTTGGGCAGGCTGCAGGCGTTTTCCGGATCGGCACAACCGAGTTCGATCGGCGACGGAGCCCGGTTGCCCTGGCTGAAACCGCCATACCCCGTGAGATTCGGACTCAGCTGCCAGGTGAAACCCAGCGCGGGGTTCAATTTGCGGTACGTGAAATCGCCATCGAGATTGTCCGGCGCGTTCGGACGCAGGCGATCGTCGCTGATGACACGAGTGTGGTTGTAACGCAGCGAACCGGTCATCTGCACCGCAGGCGTCAGTGCGACGCTGTCGGTGACGTAAATGCTCGTGGTGCGCGTGCGGCCGAGCAGTTCATTGACCTCTTCCTCGTCGTCGGTGGCCAGGACGCCGCGGCTGCCGTCGAGTTCCCCTTCCTGCTCGGTCTGGCGGAAGTTGCTGCGGCCACGGTCGTGCGACACGCCGAGCGCGAACTGGTGCGCACCGGCGATGCGGCTTCCCTGCAGTGCGACGCCTGCGGCATTCTGGCGCGTCGCGGTGCGGTTGAGCGCGCCGTTCTCGTCGTCGCCGATCTCGAAATCGTCTTCGAGATCGCCGTTCAAGGTACGAGTGTGCGTGCGCCGCACGTAGGCCGTACCGGAAAGCTGGTCACTGTCGTTGAGCCAGTGGCTGCCGGACAACGCCAGCAGCGTGCCGCGATTGCGTGTCTGGTCCGGATGGGTGAAGACGGCCTCGCGCCCCTCGGCGCGCAGGAGGCTCTCGGGCACGACGCCGTTGCCGACGAGATCGGTGCGGGCGTGGGCGAGCGTGAGCGCGAGGTCCGTCACGCCGGCGGTCCAGCCGAACTTGCCGAAGACCTGGCCGACATCGGTCGGCGAGTGGTCGCGCCAGCCGTCCTCCTTGAGCCCTTCGGCGGCCAGGAACCATGACGCTTCGTTGCGCGTGCCGCCGTGTTGAATCACACCGCCGCGACGGCCGAACGAGCCGCCGTACACCTCGAACTCACCGCCCGGATGGGTGTCGCCGCGCTTGGTCTCGAGCGCCAGGGCTCCACCCAGCGTATTCAGGCCGTAGAGCGGATTCGAGCCGGGCACCAGCGTCATCGACGCGATCGCCGAGCGCGGGATGAGGTCCCAGTTCACGACGTCGCCGAACGGTTCATTCACGCGCACGCCGTCGAGGAACACCGACAGCCCCTGCGGCGTACCGAGCAGCGGCGACGCCGAAAAGCCGCGGTAGTTCAGGTCCGCCTGGTAGGGGTTGCCCTGCATCTCATTCACGTTGATGCTCGGCAGCCGGCGCTGCAGACTCTCGGCGAGCGAAACCCCGCCCGCTTCGCGCAAGCTCTGCGCGGGCATCGTCTGCACATTGGCCGGAATCTGCTCACGCGGCAGGCCGATACCGGGCAACAACGTCGTGCCGATGATCTCCACCGGCTCGAGCGTCGCATCCGCCGCCTGCGGCGGCATCCGGTTCTGCGCCTCGGCGCTGCCGCCTGCCATCATCGCAGCGGCCAATGCGAGCTGCGAGCATGTCGTCATCGACAGAACGGATCTTGCGCGGATACCGGAATCGTCCCGCAAAGCGTTCCTGCCTGCCGTCGTTGGTAGGGTTCTTGGTGGCTGGATCACTCTCGTTGTCTCGACCTTGGTTGATGTAGTGCCCGACGGGTTGTTGAACGCAGCGAAGACCCGCTCCGGCCCGAATGTGCCCAGCAGGCCGGAAACTCCACGAGTCCGTGGTTCACCGCCAACCTGGGCAGCTTGAAATCGCTGTCGCATCGAGCTTCTGACGGCAGGTTCCATTCCGAACTTGCGGGTCAATGTCGTGCACGCAAGGTATATGCCATTCTGACTACCCCCGGCGCCGGCCGCGACACCCGGGTCCAGGCCGGCCATTCCGCACACCCCGCAACGCACACAATTCTCAACGCCGCCCCGGGGCGCTTCCGATCGGGTTCAAAGGCTGGTACTCACCCTCGAAGCAAGCGTTGTATCCGCACCGGGGACACCTATATTGGAAGCGTAAACACTCGGCGCAAACCAGCAGAAACTCCAGGGAGCAACGCATTCGGAGAAGGAACATGAACACCAGATCAGCTTTCCTGGCAGCGATGGCAACACTGGCGCTGATCGTCCCGCCGAGCATGGCGGCCCCCGACAAAGTCAGGGATCAATCCTTCGACGAGCAGGCGCGGGCAGTGCAAGAACGGGTGGAACTCAAACAGGACGCGGGCGTGTTCGGACGGCCCGGCGACGTTCCCGGCGAGGAAGGTCCGCGCGGAAGCTCGGTGGGCGACCGCGATCTCGATCGCTACGTCCAGCGACTGGGGTTTGAGATTCGCATGAGAAACGCGATCGCAGACCGCGATTCGGCCGGTTTCCACTGACGCTACCCCGCGCGTTGCCTGCATCCCGGGCGGGCGTGCTCGCGAACTTCATTGCGGGAGCGGACCTGCGCTGCCGGCCTGAACGCCGGCCGGACGCGGCGGGTCGTCAGCCGCAGCGATTGCGGTAGAGGGTTGCACGTCGCGAAGATCCGGGAGGCCACCAAGGCCGAGTTCGCTCGTCACCTCGTCGATGAATTGCCGGTGCTCGCGCGGCGCGTTGCTGCGCCAGTGGCGCAAGTACCGTGACAGGTCGACGGTGGCGTCGGCCGGATGCAGATTCAGGTAGCGAAGCGCAGCCCAGTGCTCGGGAGCCCGTTCGAACAAGGGCAGCAACAGGTTCGCGACGACCTCGTTGTCGTCGCGGCGGTACGGGTCGCGCGCGAGGACATCGAGCTTCGCATGCAACCACCGGCCCGGCGAAACACCTCCGGGCAAACGGCGATGCGGCTCGGCGACAAGGCGGTCCGCATAGCCGCGCAGCGCCGCAGCGTAATCTTTCCAGCCCGAATAGGGCGCGTCGGTCTGCCAGCGGGTTGCCATGCTGCGAAGCGCGTAAAGGCCCGCGGCTTCGCAAACCGCCTCTTCGAACCACTGGTTGCGCTTGCGCCCCGCGACGCCGGCGGCGCCCGCGAAGTTCGACATGATGTGGCACAGCTCATGTCCGAACTGGTACGCGTATTGCGCCCAGCTCCGGTTGCGCGCCGACAGCCGTATCTGGTATTCGCCGGCGCCTCCCCTTTCATAGAGGGTCACCGGGCTACCGGGAGCATGCGTGACCAGGATCGGCTGATCGAGCACACCCCCGCGGCGGCTGATCAACTCGTCGGCGACGGCACGGAGCAGTGTTTCGATCTCCTCGCGATCGGCTGAGCCCCACCCCTCGCCTTCGACGAGAATCGTCACGCCGCCCGGAGCTTCTGCAGCCCCGGCAGCGGGCGCACGGGACAGAGCAGCGATCGCGATCAGCATCGCGAAAACAAGAATCAACCGTGCGACGAGTCGGTTCTCATCCATCTCACCGTTCCTCCCGGCATCGATGCGGCGAGGCCGTTGCACAGGCGGCACTTGCGTGACAACGCAGGTGCCGCCACCGCTCGCCCGGATTTCGGCCGTTGCTGCCGGCCGGTCAGTGCATCAGGATTTGTGCAGCTTGAACACCCACACCGAACCGCCCTGCTCGAGGAAGTTCACGCGCTTGGCGACGTCGCCGCCCCACAGCGGCACCGCGCCGCCCCAGCCCGACACGACCGCGACATACTGTTCGCCGTTGTCATCCCAGGTGATCGGCGGGGCGATGATCCCGGAACCGGTCTGGAACTTCCACGCCTCGGCGCCGGTGGTCGCGTCGACCGCCTTCAGATAGCCTTCCGGCGTGCCGTAGAACACCAGGTTGCCGCCGGTCGTCAGCACGCCGCCCCACAGCGGCGCGTTGTTCTTGACTTCCCAGACGATCTTGCCGCTGACCGGGTCGACCGCGCGCAGCGCGCCGATGTAATCGTCGTGCAGCGGCTTGATCGTGAAGCCTGCGCCGAGGTAAGCCGCGCCGCGCTTGTACGACACCGGCTCGTTCCAGATGTCCATCGCCCATTCGTTGGCCGGCACGTAGAAGTAGCCGGTCTTCGGGCTGAACGCCATCGGCATCTGGTTCTTGCCGCCGAGGAAGGACGGCGCGTTGAGCACGGTCGTGCCTTTCTTGCCGTCGCCGCCGCCTTCGGTGAACGGGTTGCCGGGACGCTTCGTGTCATCGTAGATCGGCCGTCCGGTCTTGAGGTCGATGCCCTTCGCCCAGTCGATCTGCTTGACGAACGGGAAGGCGTTCAGCAGCTTGCCGTTGGTGCGGTCATTGACGAAGAAGAAGCCGTTGCGGTCGGCCTTGCCGCCGGCCTTGACCGTCTTGCCGGTCTTCGGATCCTTGTATTCGAAGGACACGAATTCGTTGACGCCGTCATAGTCCCAGCCGTCGTGCGGCGTGGTCTGGTAGTGCCAGACGATCTTGCCGGTATCCGGATCGATCGCGACCGTCGAGGATGAATACAGGTTGTCGCCCGGGCGCAGCCAGCTGTTCCACGGCGACGGGTTGCCGGTGCCGATGAAGATCAGGTTGACGTCCGGATCGTAGTAGGCCGACAGCCACGGTGCGGCGCCGCCGGTTTTCCACAGGTCGCCCGGCCAGGTCGCGTTGGTCTTGCCCGAGATGCCGTTCTCGACCTCTTTGCCGGCCGCATCGTACTTGAAACCCATGTGGCCTTCGACGACCGGCCGCGTCCACACCAGCTTGCCGGTCTTGGCGTCGCGCGCGTCGACGCGGCCGACGATGCCGAATTCGCCGCCGGAGTTACCGGTGATGACCATGCCCTTGACGATCTGCGGCGCCGCAGTGAAAGAGTAGCCGGCCTTGTAGTCCTCGATCTTCTCCTTCCACACGACCTTGCCGGTGTCCTTGTTCAGCGCGACGAGCTGCGCGTCGAGCGTGCCGAAGATCACCAGGTCGCCATAGATTGCGGCACCGCGGTTGACGACGTCACAGCACGGCATGATGCCGTCGGGCAGGCGATGCTCGTACTTCCACAGCTTCTCGCCGGTCTTGACGTCGAGCGCGAAGATGCGGCTGTAGGACGCGGTGACGAACATCTTGCCGTCGTGGACGATCGGCTGCGACTGCTGCCCGCGCTGCTTTTCGCCACCGAACGAGAACGACCACACCGGCACGAGATTCTTGACCGTCTCCGGGTTGATCTGCGTCAGCGGGCTGAAGCGCTGCCCTTTCGTGCCGAGGCCGTGCGTGACCACCTGCGTGGTGAGCGTGTCGTCGTTCAGGATGTCCGCATCGGTCACTTCCTTCGCCTGTGCGGCTCCGACGCCCGCGAGAGCGAGCGCGAGAACCGTGGCGGCGACGGGCCCCCGTGTGTTTTTCCGGATCTGCTTCATTTACCTTCCTCCTTGCATTTCTGGTCGTTTTGTTCGGGAACGCCCCCGGACAGGTTCGTCCGGTTCGACAGCCATTCCCGCAAGGGCCATGCCATCGACAGGCATATATCAAAATAGGTATTCCCGACCATAAGCGCATGCACTACTTGCAGTAAACCTGTAACGAATGACAGCACTCGTTCCGTTTTGGAGCAGTACTGATGTCCGCGAGTCCCGGTCCGCCGCTTCACTGTCATGGCACAGGCCTTGCTGAAAGCTGGTCATAGCGCAGCGTCCCGCGCCCGGCGGAGGGGATTTCATGTTGATTGTCAGTTTGGTGCGGACGAATCATGGCCTTCGAGTCGGTCGCCGTTGTCGGCGCATGCACCGCGCAGGACGCGCCGCGATTGAAATGCCTGCCCTCCCGATGCCGCCGCAGTTCCGCCGCCGGGCCGAGAGGCTGTGAAAAATCCCCGGCCAGTTATATGTCTTTGGTATAATCAGGTCTTGCTACGAGGTCTGGATTTGCGCCGATGACGAAGACGCGAGCACGGGTGCTGCGGCCCAACCGGGGGCAGATGGAGTTTCGGGCGAGTGACCTGGAGTCACTGCTGCCGGAGGGGCATCGGGCGCGCCTGGTGTGGGCGTACGTCGAGCGGCAAGACCTGTCACGGTTCTACGCCGGGATTCGTGCGGTCGATGGCGGGGTGGGCCGCTCGGCAATCGCGCCGGAGATTTTGCTGGCGCTGTGGTTGTACGCCACGCTCGACGGGGTGGGCAGCGCGCGGGCGGTGTCACGGCTGCTCGAATCGCATGACGCCTACCGCTGGTTGTGCGGCGGTGTTCAGGTCAATCACCACACCCTTTCGGACTTTCGCAAGGATCAGGGCGAAGGGCTGGACGAGTTGCTGAGTGTGAGCATCGCCAGCCTGATGGCGGCCGGGGTGGTCAAGCTCAAACAGGTGGCGCAGGACGGGATGCGGGTGCGGGCGAGCGCCGGGGCGGGCTCGTTTCGCCGCAAGGAGAAGCTCGAAGGCTACCTGGAGGCGGCGCGCGCGGCCGTGGCGCGGCTCAAAGCCGAGGCGGAGGCGGACCCGGCGCAGGCCGAACGGGCGCGGGAAGCGGCCCGGCTACGGGCGGCGAAAGAGCGTGAAGCGCGTCTTGAGAAGGCGCTGGCGCGGCTGCCCGAGATCGAAGCGATCAAGCAGCGGCAAGGCAAAAACCCCGACCAGGCGCGCGCGTCGATGACCGATGCCGAAGCGACGGTGATGAAGATGGGCGACGGCGGCTTTCGGCCGGCGTACAACCCGCAACTGGCGAGCGACGCCGACTCGCTGGTGATCGTGGGGGTCGAGGTGGCCACCGTCGGCAGCGACCAAGGGCAGATGGTGCCGATGATCGAGCAGGTCACCGCGCGCTGCGGTCAGCTGCCCGAAGCTTGGTTGGTCGATGGCGGCTACGTCGGGCACGAGCAGATCGAGCAGGCGAGCCAAAGCACCGTCGTTTATGGGCCGGTGCCGCAACCCAAGGACAAGGCGGTCGATCCGCACCAGGCGAAGGCCAGCGACAGCGAAGCGGTGGCGGCCTGGCGGCAGCGGATGGGCACGGACGAGGCCAAGGTCATTTACAAGCGGCGAGCGGCGACGGCCGAATGCGTCAATGCGCACAGCCGCAACCGCGGCCTGCAGCAGTTCCGGGTGCGGGGTCTGGCGAAGGTCAAGTGTGTGATGCTGATCTTTGCTTTGGCGCACAACCTGATGCGCATGGTCAGCCTCGCACCGGAATTGCTCGGGCTAGGGACAGGTGCGTCCGCAGTTCCCGGAATCGGGGTTTAAGGGGCGAAAAATGGGGAAAAACGCCAAATGAACGGTCGATAGCGCTACAAATGATGCAAAAAACCTCTCGCGCCAAGCAAAACGGCGTCAACCTCGCTCGCGCGTCTAATCGGTCCTGCGAACGAAAGATTCACAAACTCCGAGTCCGGGGAGGCGTATCGCCGCCCGGTCGCGCATCGCTTTCCCGCCGCCGAACCGGCAGGCCGGGGCGCTGGCGATGCACGCTAAGTCCACAACGCTCGGCACCCGTGTGGGCCTTGCGCTGATCGCCACGCTCGCGCTGATCATGCTTGCGGGCGCCGGGTGGTGGGTGCGCGAGACGCGCCGGGCGATCCACGAGGAAGTCCAGGCCGCAAGCCATGTCGCGCAGCAGTGGATCGACGTGCTGGTGTCCGAAACCCTGCGCGACCCCACCGACGGGCCGGTGCGGCTGATGGCGCATCTGCGCGCGGTCGGGCGCCTGCGCGCCAATCAGCTCGAAGTGATCGCGGCCGACGGCGTGCGCAGGTACCTATCGCCCGAGCCGACCTACAAGGCCGGCCGCTTCGCGCCCGAGTGGTTTGCCGACTGGCTCGCGCCGGCCGTGGCCCCGCGCTACTTCGATGCCGGCGATCAGCGCATCGTGCTGCGCCCGGACGCCTCGCGCGCGATCCTCGACGCCTGGGACGACCTCAGCACCGGGCTGGGCTCGGCGCTGGCGCTGCTGTTGCTCGTCGCGCTCGCCGCACGGCTGGCGCTGAACCGCGCGCTCGCCCCGCTCGCCCGCATCGATGCGGCCCTTGCACGCGGCGCCGACGGCCGCTTCGATATCCGCCTGCCGGGCTACCGTGTCATCGAACTCGACCGCCTCGCCGGCAGCTACAACCGTCTTGCCGATACCCTCGACCAGGCGCGCGCGCAGAACCTGCGGCTGGAACAGGACCAGGCGTTTGCGCGCGCCGTGCAGGCACGCCTCGCGGAGGAGCGGCGCGTGATCGCGCGCGAGCTGCACGACGAGCTCGGCCAGGCGATCACCGCAGTGCGCGCGATCTCCGGCGCGATCCTGCAGCGCTGCGAAGACCAGCCGCAGATTTACGGCAGCGCGCAGGCGATCCTCGCAATGACCGGCCAGATGCAGGACGGCGTGCGCGCGATCCTGCAGCGCCTGCGTCCGGCCAGCGCGGATGGCAGCGGCCAGCTCGACCGCGCGGTGGCCGACTACTGCCGCCTGTGGTCCGGCCACCATCCGCATATCCGCGTCGACTGCGTCACCTCGCCGCCGGGGGCAGCAACCGACGAGGCGCTCGGGCTCACCGTGCTGCGCCTGCTGCAGGAAAGTCTCACCAACGTCGCCCGCCATGCCGGCGCTTCGCACGTCGAAGTACGCCTGGAGTTCAAGCCCGATGCGGTCGCGCTCGAAGTCTGCGACAACGGTCGCGGCCTGGCGGCCGAAGCCGGCGCCGGACGCTTCGGGCTCGCCGGCATGAAGGAGCGCGTCGCCGAATGGCGCGGCGAGCTGCGCCTCGACACGCCGCCCGGCGGCGGCCTGCGCGTGAGCGCGCATCTACCGAAAAACCCACCTTGCGAGGAACTCCCCGATGGCCTGCGCACCGCTTGAAAACCTCCGCCTCATCCTCGCCGACGACCACGCCGTCGTCCGCATGGGTTTTCGCATGCTGCTCGAAGGCGCCGGCGCGCACGTGGTCGCCGAAGCCGACAGCGGCGAGGCGGCGCTCACGGCCTTCGCCGAACACCGCCCCGATGCCTTGCTGATGGACGTGTCGATGCCCGGCATCGGCGGGCTCGCCGCGCTCGAACGCCTGCTCGCGCGCAGCCCCGATGCCCGTGTGCTGATGCTCTCCGCCCACGAGGATGCGCAGATTCCGCTGCGCGCACTGCGCACCGGCGCCACCGGCTACCTGTCCAAGCGCGCCCAGCCGCAGGAACTGGTGCGGGCCGTGGCGCGGATCGCACGCGGTCAGCGTTACGTGGACCCGGAACTGGCGCCGCAACTGGCGCTGGCCCAGTTCGGCGGCAACGGCGATCCGGCCGACGCCCTCACCGACAAGGAATTCGCCGTCTTCCTGCAACTGGCGCAGGGCAACTCGGTGAACCAGGTCGCCACCACCCACAAGCTCAGCCCGAGCACCATCGGCACGCATCTCTACCACATCAAGCAGAAGCTCAACGCCACCAATGCCGCCGAACTCGCGCTGATCGCCGTGCGCAGCGGCCTGATCACGGTGTGAAGCGCGACATCGATGACCGTGCGCCGCGCACCGGAACCGCTCCCCACGGCGTGAGCACGCTCATCCGCCGGTTCGCCGCGGTGCTGTGCGCGCTGATCGGCGCCATGGCCGCAGCGACGTCCTTCGCCGGCGAGCTGACCCGCGCCGACCTCGAACGGCGCTTCGCCCCGCCGCTGCGCGTCGGCGACAAGGCCGGCGACGTGCCGGTGTGGCCGATCGGCAGCGAACTCGCGCCCGATGACGGCCCTGTCGGCTGGGCGTTCGAGTCGATCGATCTCGCGCCCATTCCGGGCTTCGAAGGCACGCCGATCAACCTGCTGATCGCGCTCGATGCGCGCGGCAACTTCATGAGCGTCGAAGTGCTGCGCCAGCACGAGCCGGTGTTCCTCGGCGGGCTGGGCGAAAGCCCGCTGCACGAGTTCGTACGCCAGTACGCGGGCCGCAACCTCAGCCAGTCGATCACCGTATCGACCATCTACGGCGCCTCCTCCGCAGCGGAGGGTGCCGGCAATCGAGTCGTGCTCGACGGCATCACCAAGGCCACCGCGTCGGTCCGCATCGTCAATCAGACCGTCCTCACTGCCGCGGTCGCGGTCGCGCGCGCCCGCCTGGGCTTCGCGGCGCCGTCCATCGCCGGCCCGCCCGCACGGGCGCGCGAGGACCGGTACGAGCAGCGCAGTTTCGGCGACCTGCTCGACACCGGCGCGATCGCCACGCTGCGCCTCGCCAACCGCGACGCCGAGGCGCTGTTCGCCGACAGCGACGCCGCGGGCCTCGATCCGGCAGCGCTCGCCGCGCCCGGCGAGACCTTCGTCGAGCTCTACGTCGCCTGGCTCAATCCACCGGGCATCGGCCGCACGATCCTCGGCGACGCGGGCTTCGCCGAACTGCAGCGTGCGCTGGAGCCCGGCCAGCAGGCGTGGTGGGTCGCCACCGCCGGACGCACCTCGTTCCTCGACGAGCACTTCGTGCGCGGCACCGCGCCGGCCCGCCTGACGCTCAGACAGGGCGGCGTGCCCTTCGAGCTGCGCGATGCGGATCTCGATCCGCGCACACCGCCCGGCGCACCGCCGCTGAACGCAGCGCTGGTCCTCAAGGCGGCGCCGCTGGCCGGCGTCGACCCCGGCAGCGTGCAGGATTTCGAACTGACGTTCGCCCGTGCGCGCGGCGCCATCCTGCCCGAGATCACCCACCGCGGCGTGCATGTGAATTACCGCGCGCCGGAGTCCTACTTCGAGCGCCCCCCGGCACCGCCGCCCGACTGGCTGATCGCCTGGCAGGACCGGCGCACCGATCTCACAGTGATCGGCGCGGCGCTCGCACTGCTCGCCGCGGTGCTCGCGCGCCCGCGCTGGATCAGCCTGTCGCCGCGCCGGCTGAAGCTGTTCCGCTTCGGCTTCCTCGCCTTCACGCTCGGCTACCTCGGCTGGCATGCGCAAGGCCAGCTGTCGATCGTGCAGCTCACCGGCGCGGTCAAGATGCTCTATGCCGGCCAGAGCCTCGCGAGCTACCTCTACGATCCGGTCTCGCTGCTGCTCATCGCCTTCACGCTGGCGAGTTCCCTGGCCTGGGGCCGCGGCGCCTTCTGCGGCTGGCTGTGCCCGTTCGGCGCGCTGCAGGAATTCGCGGCGCACCTGGGCCGCCTGTGTCGCCTGCCGCAGCGACGCCTGCCGCGACGTCTTGCGCAGTGGCTCGACCGCGGCCGCTATGCGCTGCTGCTCGCCCTCGTCGGCGCGGCAGCATTCGCGCCGCGGGTGGCCGGAAAGCTGGTCGAAGTCGAACCGTTCAAGACTGCGATCACCGTCGGCTTCGACCGCACCTGGCCCTTCGTCGCCTATGCCGGAGTGCTGCTCGCACTCGGCGCCGTGTATTACAAGTTCTTCTGCCGCTACCTGTGTCCGCTCGGTGCCGCGATGGTGCTCGGCGGCAAACTGCGCCTGCTGCGCTGGCTGCCGCGCCGCCGCGAATGCGGAAAACCCTGCCAGCGCTGCCGCCATCGCTGCGCCTACGACGCGATCGACCGCAATGGCGCCATCCGCTACGACGACTGCTTTCAGTGCCTTGACTGCGTGGGCATCTATCACGATCCGGAGCGTTGCGCGCCAGTGATGCTGCTGCGCCGCAAGGCACGGCACATTTGCTGAATGTCTTCAGCGGCGAGGTGGACGCCTGCCGTTGTTTCATGAACAACGGCACCGTGCCAGAATTGGTTTTCGAGCAGCAGGGCGAGCTGTGCAACATTGTTCACGCCGAGCATTACCGGCATCATCAAAAGGAAGCGGCGTCATGACGGCCGCGCCATCGCGCTTGACGCCTGGCGTCGAATGAACTGTCGGTAACACCCCAAGTCATGTAACAGGTATAGCCAGGAGGGCCGCACCATGGTCACCAGCATCGTCATCGAGCCGGACATGCAGCGCCAGTTTCACCAGCTTGCTGAAGAGGCTCAGCGCCCCGAGGACGAAATTATCCGCGAGGCATTGGCCGCCTATCTGGCGGCCGATCGGCGCTACGTAGAGGTTCTGCGCCGGCGGATCGAGTCAGCCGATCACGGCGAGTTCGCCAGTGACGAAGAGGCTGATGCGTTCTTCACCAAGTACGCCGCCTGATGGCCTTGCGCTGGCACCGGCAGGCGCTGGACGATCTGCGCGGCATTCATGACTACATTGCTGCCGAAAATCCGGTCGCCGCGCGGCACGTGGTCTCCCACCTGCGCGAACGGGCAGCGCTGCTGCTGCAACATCCCCGGAGCGGCCGACCGGGCCGCTTGCCGGGAACGCGCGAGCTGGTCGTCGCACGCTTTCCTTATATCCTCGCCTATCGGGAGCGCGGTTCGGATATCGAGATTCTTCTTGTAGTCCATACTTCTCGCCTCTGGCCGGACCAACTGCCGGCGACACGATAAGCGAATATGCCGAAGTCGAACAAAATGAAGGCACCGGCGAGCGCGATCCGGTGGTGCGCCTGATCGTCGGCATGCCGGGCAAGCGCAGCCTGCTGCAGATCCTGCGCACCTGCAGCGTGTTCATGGATACCGATGGCGGCACGCGGGTGAAGGTGGCGTGCCGTTACCAGCAGTTTCGCGGCGCCAACCGGATTCTCGACCGCTTGCGCGAGGGCGCGACGGCGATGGTCGGCGCAAGCACGCACTTTCTGACCCACGGCGATTTCGCCGGCTGAGGCAGCCCGGCACGGTGCGGAAGCGGCTTGCCCCGATACGCCGGTCTCATGATTTTCTGCAGGACCTTTCGCCAGCCTTGGCGATGCGGAAATACTGGCGGACCCGTACAGTCGACCACCTCCCCGGACAATCGACCCCTGACAGGATACCGATCGATGAATCGCCATTCGACGCCCAACGACAACATTCCCCACCCCCGCCTGCGTCGCGTCGCACTGGCGCTGCTCGCCGGCCTCGCCGGCCTCGCCGGCGTCGGCTCGGCGCCGGTTCTCGCTGCCGACACGGCGCCGGTACTGAATCCGGTCGTCGTCACCGGCAGCCGCGTCGAGGCCGCGAGCTTCGACCTGCCGTTTTCCGTCGATGTCGTCGACATGGCCAGGGTCCGGGCAGGAAACCTCGGCGTCAACGCTTCCGAAGCACTGGCCGGCATTCCCGGACTCGTCGTGCAGAACCGCCAGAACTACGCCCAGGACCTGCAGATCTCGATCCGCGGCTTCGGCGCCCGCTCCGCTTTCGGCGTGCGCGGCGTGAAGCTCATCGCCGACGGCATCCCGGCGAGCAATCCCGACGGCCAGGGCCAGGCCGCGACCTTCAATCTCGACGTCGCCGAGCGCATCGAAGTGCTGCGCGGCCCGTTCTCGACGATCTACGGCAACCACGCGGGCGGCGTGATCCAGCTCTTTTCGCGCGACCCGAAAGGTGCGCCGAGCGTGCGCGGCGGCGCCCTCGCCGGCTCCTGGGGCACGACCAGGATCGGAGTTGGCAGCGAAGGCGAGAAGGACGGCGTCGGCTACCTGCTCGATGCGTCGCGCTTCGACACCGACGGCTATCGCGACCACAGCGCGGCGACGCGCGAGCAGGCGTTCGCGAAGCTGAACTTCGCGCCGGACGCCGACAGCCGGCTGACGCTGACGGCGAGCGGCCTGCGCCAGCCCGATACCGAGGACCCGCTGGGCCTGACGTGGGCGACCTACCGGCGCGACCCGCGCGCAGCCGAACCCGTCGCCGAAACATTCGACACACGCAAGAGCATCGACCACCTCCAGGGCGGCGCGACCTACGAGCGGCGCTTCGGCGATGACCGCCTGCAGCTTGTCGCCTATGCCGGGCAGCGCAGCGTCACGCAGTACCAGTCGATCCCGGCCGGCCCGCAGGCCAACCCGCGGCATTCCGGCGGCGTCATCGATTTCGACCGCGACTTCCACGGCGTCGGCGCACGCTGGATCGGCCAGCGCGAGCTCGGACCGGGCAAGCTGACCTTCACCGCGGGCATCGACGTCGACCGCTCCGAGGATGACCGCCAGGGCTTCGAGAACTTCATCGGCACGACCCTCGGGGTCAAAGGCCGGCTGCGCCGCGACGAGACGGACACCGTTACGAGCATCGATCCGTACGTGCAGACCGCCTGGGAACAGGGCGCGTGGCAATGGACCGCGGGGCTGCGCCACAGCCGCGTGAAATTCGACGTCGATGACGACTACCTCGCGAACGGCGACGACAGCGGCGGGCTTACCTTCCGCGAAACGACCCCGGCGCTCGGCGTCGTCTACAAGCTGAGCCCGGTGCTGAACCTTTACGGCAGCGCCGCGCGTGGCTTCGAGACCCCGACGATGACCGAACTCGCGTATTCGGGCGCGGGCGGCGCCGCGGGCTTCAATTTCGGCCTTGCGCCTGCAACCAGCACACAGCTCGAATTCGGCGTGAAGGCTTTCGTCGGCGACAACACGCGGCTCAACGCCGCGATCTTCCGGGTGCGCACCGACGACGAACTGGTCGTCGAGAGCAGTTCCGGCGGACGCACCGTGTTCAAGAACGCCGGCACGACGCTGCGCCGCGGCATCGAGCTCGCGGTCGACAGCGAATTCTCCCCGAACTGGCGCGGCCGGCTCAGCGTGACGCGGCTGCAGGCGATCTACGACGAAACCTTCGTCACCGGCAGCGGCACGGCGGCGAAGACAATCGCCGACGGCAGGCGCCTGCCCGGCATTCCTGCGCTGTCGGCTTACGCCGAACTCGAATGGATCCCCGTCGGCGGGATCGCCGCGGCACTCGAGGCGCTCTATCGCAGCAAGGTGTACGTCGAGGACACCAACACCGAGCGTGCCGCGCCGGCCCACGCCCTGGCGAACCTGCGCCTCACCGCGGAACAGAAATCCGGCCCGTGGACGTTCAACGAGATGCTGCGACTCGACAACCTGTTCGACCGCGAGCACGTCGCATCGGTGATCGTGGGCGACGGCAACGGCCGGTTCTACGAACCCGGCCCGGAGCGCAGCTGGTATGCCGGCGTGCGGGCGAGCTATCGATTCTGAATGCTCAGGTCATCCGCCCGAGCTTGCGATACAGCGTGTTGCGGCTGACGCCGAGACGGCGTGCCGCAGCCGAGACGTTGCCGCCCACCTCGCGCATGACGGTCGCGACCGCCTCGAGTTCGATTTCGTCGAGACTGCGTGCGACGTTGCCGCCGACAGCCGCCCGGGGCGGCGGTTCCGCGGCCTGCCCGGAGCGCTCTTCGTGCTCGCCGTCAGCATCGATGCCGAACAATTCCTCGGGCAAATGCACCGGCTGTATCTCGCACTCGTCATCGAGCAACGCGACCGCGACCCGGATCACGTTCTGCAGCTGACGCACGTTGCCCGGCCAGGCGTAACGCTCGAAGAAGTTCATGACCTCGCCGCTGATCGTGATCGCCGCTCCGCGCGCGCCGATCGCCTCGGCCTCGGCGGCGAGAATCTTCGTCACGATCGAGCGGATGTCGGTGCGCTCGCGCAGCGGCGGCAGCGTCACCGTGAGGCTGTTGACGCGGTAATAGAGATCCTCGCGGAACAGGCCCTGTTTCACCGCGTCGCGCAGCATGCGGTGCGTCGCGCAAACGAGCGACAGGTCGACCGGGGTCGTCTTGAGTGAGCCGATCGGCGATACGCAGCGCTCCTGCAGCACGCGCAGCAGCCGCGCCTGCATGCCGAGCGGCATGTCGCCGATTTCGTCGAGGAACAGCGTGCCGCCGTGCGCCTGCTGGATCTTGCCGACCGCCCCCTCCCGGCGCGCGCCGGTGAAGGCACCTCCGACATAGCCGAACAGTTCGGATTCGATCAGGTTCTCGGGAATCGCCGCACAGTTGAGGGCGACGAAAGGGCCGTCGCGCCGCGTCCCGCTGTTGTGGAAGGCCCGTGCGAAGAGTTCCTTGCCGACACCCGATTCGCCCTGGATCAGCAGCGGAATGTCCTTGCCCTGCACTCGCCGCGCCCGGTCGAGCGCAAGCTGCAGCCGCTCGTCGCCGGTCGCCAGGCAGTCGAGCGTGATGTCGTTGCCGCGCCCCTCGCCCGCCTTCGGCGCAGTGCGCCGCGGCTCGGCGGCGCGGTCCGCGAGCCCGGTGGCGGGAACGGCGGTGCGCGGCCCGCGTGGCGCGCGCACCCGGGCGTACACCGTGTCGCCGCGCCGCATCTCGAGCATCAGCAAGGCGTCACCGGCGCTTGCCGCCCGGTCGAGCACCTGCCCCAGACCGAGCCTGAACAACGTGTTGAAAACCGGTGCCTGCACAAACCCGGCGCACAGCCCCAGCGCTTCACGCGCGACCGGGTTCGCACCGAGGAGCCGGCCATCCTCGCCGACCGCGAGCACGCCTTCCTGCAGGCTACCGACGTATTCCGGCCGCGAATGGAACGCGATCTGGATCTCCTTGGCGAATTCCGCCTCGAACAGCCGCTTTTCGAGCAGCTCCACCGACAGCCGTACCAGGCCCAGCGTATGCCGCTGCTGGCTGCGGTAGTCGCCCGAAATGTCGAGCACGCCGGCCAGCCTCCCGCGCGCATCGAACACCGGCGACGCGCTGCAGGTCAGGAAGCCGTTACGTTCGAGATAGTGCTCGGCGCCCATGACCTCGACAGGCGCCAGCTCGATGATCGCGGTGCCGATCGCGTTGGTGCCGCGCTCTGCTTCGTCCCACGAAGCGCCCGGCTGCAGCGCGACGCGTTGCGCGCGCCCGAGGAAATCGGCGTCGCCGAGACTGTGAAGGATCATGCCGTGGATGTCGGCCAGGATCACCATGCTGCCGGAGGCACGGATCTGCTCGAAGACGTGCTCCATGATCCCGCCCGCGTGCTCGAGCAGCCGTGCGCTGCGCTCGCGCGCTTCCGAGAGGCCGGCGCGACCTTCGGGATCAGGGGAATGCTTGTCGAGGTGATCCAGCCCGCTCGAGCGGCAGCGCTGCCAGGAGCGCAGTACCGGCGGCGTGAGACCCGCCTGCGGCAGTTCGCCATGCTCGAAGAAAAACCGGCGCGCGTCGACCAGCGTGTTGTCACGGCGGTCCCGCAATTGCGGTAATACCATCGTCTCCTCCTCCTGTCCCGCCCGCCGTACGAGGCATGTTTTTTATGAGCCCCCCGTGAAACGGCTTTGCCGTTTCCGCCCCCCGAGGGGGATAAGAAAACTTGGGACGGCCCGGCGTTTTCTTGAGGCCCCTGTGCGCCAAAAAGTAGCACCTGCCCCAGCTTGAAGCAAGCAGCTTCACAACAGCGTGAAACATGATTAGCAACCTTCATGCCATTGCATTCTTCCAGCCACCATGCGGGTTGCAGCCGGCGGCGGGGTGGATGGCAAGACAGTCGCGATAGTGGCACAGGCCTTGCAGTAACAGGTCATGCCGCAACAACGGCAGTATGATCCAAATCACTTCAGCCATAAGGAAACAGGACGGTGGAAATGCACAACTACAAGGAGACACTGGCGCGCGGACTGCGAGTCGGAGCATTCACGGCAGCGTTCGCCTGCGCGGCCGCGGCGGGAGTTGCGCACGCGCACGGCGACGTGACGCCGCAGGCGGTCGATACGTCGTCGCTGAAGCAGCTCGGTGCGGAATGGCAGACGGTCAATCCGTACCGCGACAACAAGGAAGCGATCCGCATCGGCGATTCCGCGTTCAACCAGAACTGCGCGCGCTGCCACGGCCTGGGCGCAGTCTCGGGCGGTATCGCGCCGGATCTGCGCCTGCTCGACCTCGAACCGGAGACCGACGAATACTTCATCGGCCGGGTGCGCAAAGGCGTCACGCGCAACGGCGCTGTATACATGCCGCCGTTCGAGGGCACCCTGTCGCAGGAGGCGATGTGGGCGATCCGCGCGTGGCTGGAGACGGTCCGTGAGAAGTGAGCGCCGTCGCTTCCTGCTCGCCGCAGGCGCGCTGCTCGCCGGCACGATGCTGCCGGCCCACGCGCTCGCCCAGCTCGAACTGCAGCAGGCGGATACCCTGCGGATCGCGGTGTATGCGGACTTCGCGCCGTATTCGGCGCGCGGCAAGGGCATCGACATCGCCGTCGGCCAGGCGCTCGCCGAGCGCCTCGGCCTGCGTGCCGAAATCGTGCAGTTCGCCGCCGACGAGGACATGAACGACGACCTGCGCAACATGGTGTGGCGCGGCCATTACCTCGGCACCCGCCCCGCCGACGTGATGATGCACGTCCCCGTCGACGCGCAGTTCGCCGCGCGCAACGACAAGGTGCGGATCATCGCGCCGTACCACCGCGAGACGATGGCGCTGGCACGCGATGCGGCGCGCGTGCCGCTGCCCGCCGGTTCCGCGGCGAACGCGTTCGAAGTGTTTACACGCGAGAAGATCGGTGCCGAGCTCGATACGCACGCGAGCGACTTCCTGCTGAACGTGCTGAACGGCCGGCTGCGCGACAACGTCGTGCATTTCCGCAGCGTCGCCGACGCGGCGGCGGCGATGACGCGAGGCGAAGTCAGCGCCGTGCTGGCGCCGCGCGGCCAGCTCGAAGCTGCGCTGCAGGAGCGCGGACGATTCGAGCTCGATACGCTCGCGATACCCGAAATGCGGGTCAGCGCGTGGGCGCTCGGCATGGCGGTAAAAGCTGATAGCCGCGAACTGGCCGCCGCGCTGGCGAGCACGATCGCCGAACTGCAAAGTTCCGGCGAACTCGGCCGCATTTTTGCCGCGCATGGCGTGACGTACCAATCACCGTGAAAGTTGAGGAATTATTTGAGCCGCGACGCAAGGTGCTTCATTTTTGAGCACCTTGTATCAAGCTTGAACAGCTATCGTTGAACAATTCCCGTCACGCAGGTTTACCGCTTTTCTTCAGCATGCCGCGCTGCGGGTCGTAACCCCACGCGGCGAGCATGAAGAACAGCGCAAGGCAGCCGCCGACGATGGCGACCGACGTGCCGGCGAACTGGCCGTACAGCGCGAAGCGGATCGCCTCGACCGCGTGCGTGAAAGGATTCCACTGCGCGATCGCATGGATCGCCGCGGCGCCGGATTCCTCGAGCTTCCACAGCGGATACAGCGCCGGCGACAGGAAGAACATCGGGAAAATCACGAAGTTCATCGTACCGGCGAAGTTCTCGAGCTGGCGCACCTGCACCGAGAGCAACAGGCCCAGCGCGCCGAGCATCATTCCCGACAGCACCAGCACCGGCAGCGCGTACAGCCAGCCGCTCCACGGCAGGTCGACGCCGAACAGCGCCGCGATGACGAGGAACACATAGGCCTGCAGCACCGACAGCAGCGTGCCGGCCAGCAGCTTCGCGAACAGCAGGTACCAGCGCGGCAGCGGCGCGGTCAGCAGCAGCCGCATCATGCCCATCTCGCGGTCGTACACCATCGCCAGCGACGACTGCATGCCGTTGAACAGCAGCACCATGCCGAGCAGGCCCGGCACGATATAGACCTGATACGGGATGTAGGTGTCGTACGGCGGGATGATCGACACGCCGAAGACGTTCTGGAAGCCCGCCGCGAACACGACGAGCCACAGCAGCGGGCGCACCAGCGCGGACGCGAAGCGCCCGCCCTGGCGGACGAACTTGGCGATCTCGCGCCCCGCGATCGCCTGCAGTGCGAGCAGCGCGTGCGAGGTTTTCATCGCTTTCCTTCCTTGCAGGAGGATTCAGAACGCACAGCGGCTGTCGCGCCGGTCGAAGCCGAGCGTGTCCATGTTGTTGGCCGGATGCAGGAAGCCCGCGATCGGCGCGCGCTCGACGACCGCGTTGTGCGTCGCGAGCAGCATCGGCTGACGCAACTGGTTGTCCCACGGCCGGAAGCCAAGGCGGTTGCCCTTGAAGCCATCGATCGTGATCTCGTCGCCGCGGATGTAGTCGCGCAACTGCGCGAACGGCGCATTCTGCGTGCGCACGACCGCCTCGACGATCGCCTTCACTGCGACCCACGCGGCCCAATCGGGGGCGCTCATCTGCCGCCCGGCCTGCTTCTCGAGCCGCGCGTTCAACTGCGGCGCGCCGTGACGCTCCCACGACCAGTGCCAGCCCAGGGCGGCGAGACCTTCGGCTCCGACGACCGGTCGCGCACGCACGCTGCGGTACGGCACGCTGCGCGCGAACTCACCGTCGCTGTCGGCGACGAACACGACATCGTGGTCCGCCCCGGCCGTCAGCAGCGCGACGCTGCCCTGCTCGCGCTGGCGCGGGTCGTTCGAGAGCACGAATTTCTTCGTCTCGACAATCTTCAGGCCGAAGCGCTTCGCCGCCCGCTCGAACGCCGCCGCGATGAGCCGATCGTCGGCGCGCGGGCCTTCGAGCATCAGCACCGAACGCCATTTCTTCGACACCAGGAACTGCGTCAGCGCGTCGGCACTCATCGCGTGGTTCGGCAAGGTGTGCAGCAGATTCGGCTGGCACTGCTCCTGGCGCAGCGCGTCGTCGGGCGCCGAGACGTTGAACAGCAGCAGCTCGCGGCCGCGCATCGCCTTCGACAACTCGGCGACGATGGCGCCGGGCGCATCGATGAGGAAGAAGCCCACGCCGTCCTTGTGCAACGTGTCGATCGCCGCCAGCAGCGCCTTCGCGTCGGCGCCCGCGACGCGCTCGAGCGCGAAGCCGACACCGAGCGCGTCACCGACGAAACGCGCTTCGCGCAGCGCCACCTCGGCGCCGGCGAACGGCCGGCCGAGCGGCTGCGCGAGGCCGCGGAACTTCAGCCGCAGCGGGTCGTAGCGCGCGTCCGGTTCGAGCTCGACGTAGCCGATGCGGACCGCCTTCGCTACCGGGCCGGGCGCGCGAGCCGTCGCCGCGAGCGCGGCGGCATTGCCGTTCGCCCCCGCCTTCGGAGGTGTGGACGGGGTCGCGGCGAACGACAACGACGCGAGCAGCGCGAAAGCGAAACCGACGATCGATCGCCCGAAGCGCCGACCGCTTCGCTTGCGGCTCATGTGCCGGGACGGCCTCACCCTCACCCTCGCCCCGACTGTCCTGGCCATCCCCTCAGTCATCGACGACGACCGTATGCGGCACGCGCCCGACCGGCACCGAGCGCAGCACCTTGCGGGTGCGCGTATCGACGACCGAAACGTCGTCGGACAGGCCGTTCGCGACGAACAGCAGGCTCTCGTCGCGGTTCAGCGTCGCACCCCACGCGCGGTTGCCGACGAGCACGTAGTCCGTCACCTTGCGGCTCGCGACCTCGACGATCGCGACGTGGTTCGCGCGGCCGAGCGTGACGTAGGCCGTTCTGCCGTCGCGGCTCATCGCGATGCCGACCGGGGTGATCTCGTCGGCGCGAAAGCCTTTCGGCTTGAACTCGACCGTACCCTTGAGCGCGTTGTTTGCGCCATCGAGGATCGTCACCGCGCCGCCGAGCTCGTTCGTGACCCACACCTCGCCGCCGTCCGGCGTCATCGCGAAGCGCCGCGGCCGGTTGCCGACGACGACATTCGCGAGGATCCGGTTCGTCGCCGTGTCGATCACGTGCACCATGTTCGCGACTTCGGAGGTGACGTAAAGCCGCCGCCCGTCCGGGCTCAGCTTCACCCCTTCGGGCTCCTCGCCGACGTCGATCGTTGCGACCGGCTTGCGGGCTGCGATGTCGATCACCGAGACGCGCGCGTCTTCCTCGTTCGACACGTACATCCGCTTGCCGTCGGGTCCGATGTCGAACATCTCGGGGTCCTCGCCGACCGGGATGCTGTGCGTGAGCTCCAGCCGCGCGACGTCGATGACATCGACGCGGCCGGCCTTGCTCGCGACGACGTAGAGCGTGCCGCGGTCCGGGCTCAGGCGCATGTCGCGCGGCCGCGGCCCGGTCGCGATC
This sequence comes from Aromatoleum bremense, assembly GCF_017894365.1. Taxonomy (NCBI): domain Bacteria; kingdom Pseudomonadati; phylum Pseudomonadota; class Betaproteobacteria; order Rhodocyclales; family Rhodocyclaceae; genus Aromatoleum; species Aromatoleum bremense. Next base: position 3,812,732 of record NZ_CP059467.1, on the reverse strand, counting down.
GTCTTCACGACCTGCCAGGTCCTGCCGTCGAGCACCGTCACCGCGTTGTCGTTCTCGCTGCTGACGAACACGTAGCCGGTCTCCTTTGCCAGTGCCGGCGCTGCCGCGAGCACAACTGCGAGCGCGAGGGCGGCGGCCGGTGCGCCGCGTCCAGGTCGAATCAAGTCCGTCTCCCTTTCATCAGTTGCTGTTCCTGTTGCGTCGTTCGGCACGACGCGTCACGCGATCCCCGCGCCACCGGTCATCCGCAGAAAAGCTTCGGCGAGCGTCGCCGTGCCGGCCGCATGCACCAGCGCGTCCGGCGGGCCGTCCGCGAGCACGCGGCCCAGATGCAGCACGACGACGCGGTCGGCGGCCTCGGCCTCGTCGACGAGGTGGGTCGCCCACAGCACCGCAACGCCGCGATCCCGCAGCCGCAACACCTCGTCGAGCAGCTGCCGGCGCGACGCCGGGTCGAGCCCGACCGTCGCCTCGTCCATCAGCAGCACGGCCGGTTCGTGCACCAGCGCGCGCGCGAGTTCGACCTTGCGCCGGTTGCCGCCGCTCAGCTCGCGCACCGGGTCCGAGGCGCGCCCGGCGAGTCCGACGCGGGCGAGCGCGTCGTCGATGCGGGCGCGCGCATGGCGCTTGCCCAGGCCGTGCAGCCGCGCGTGGAATTTCAGGTTCGCCTCGACCGACAGGTCGAGGTCCAGCGTCGCCTGCTGGAACACGACGCCGATGCCGGCGAGCGCGCCGACCGGATCGTCGCGGATGTCGTGGCCGCAGACCGCGATGCGGCCCGCGTCGGCATTGAACAGCCCGGTCAATAGCTGGAACAGCGTGCTCTTGCCGGCGCCGTTCGGCCCGAGCAGGGCGACGAACTCGCCGCGCGCGACCGCGACGCTGACGCCGCGCAGCGCTTCACGCGGGCCGTAGGACTTGCGCACCGCGTGCAGCTCGAGCAGCGGGACCACGTCCCCGATCCCTGCGGTCGTCGCCTGCGTCGCCGCCTCCCTCATCGCTTCAGCCATCGTCGCGCCCTGGCGCACACCCGTTACCGCCGGCGAGGCCGGCGAGCAGCCCGGGATGCTGCGCGAGCAGACGCGCCTGCAGTTCGAGCACCGCGGCGCCGTCTGCGACGCGCGGCCGGGGCAGCGTCACGGCAAGGTCGAGCACGACGCGCCCGGGCGCGCCGGACAGGAAACAGACGCGGTCGCCGAGCGCGAGCGCCTCGCGCAGGTCATGCGTGACGAACAGCACCGTCGAGCGGCAGCGCTGCCACAGCTCGACGAGCATCGCGCGCAGTCGGTTCGCCGTCGGCACATCGAGCGACACGAAAGGCTCGTCCATCAGCAGCAGTTTCGGCTCGATGACGAACGCGCGGGCGAGCGCGACGCGGCGCTGCATCCCGCCCGACAGACGGCCGGGATAAGCCTGCAGCACGTCACCAAGTTCCATCGCGACGAGCAGGTCGACGGCGCGCGCCTTCGCCGCAGCGGAACGCCCCGCGACCAGCAGCACGTTGTCGAGCACGCTCAGCCACGGCATCAGCCGCGGCTCCTGGAACATGAAGCCGACGCCGTTCCCCGGCGCTTCGCCGTCGAGCCGCACGCGGCCCTCGACGTCGCCGTCAAGCCCGCCGACGACGTTGAGCAGCGTGCTCTTGCCGCAGCCCGAGGGGCCGACGACGCAGGCGAACTCGCCGTCGCCGACCTGCAGGTTCAGGCCGGACAGCGCAACATGCGGGGAGCCGCCGCGGTCCGCATAGCGCTTGCGATCGATGTCGATTTTCAGCATGTCAGCCTCGTGTCAGCTCCGCCAGCGGTTGAGGCGCCGCTCGAGCGGCCGCAGCGCCACCGCCTCGACGAGCAGCACGAGCGCCGCGAACACCAGCGTGTAGGCGAGGATGCCGGCGATATCGAAAAACTGGAAGAACATGTTGAGCTGAAAGCCGATGCCGTCGCTGCGGCCGAGCAGTTCGACCACCAGCACGATCTTCCAGATCAGCGACAGGCCGCTGCGCGCGGCGGCGATCAGCCACGGGTAGAGCTGCGGCAGATAGACGCGCACGAGCGTCTGCCAGCGCGGCAGCCGGTACGCTTGCGCGACCTGCAGCAGGCGACGATCGATCGCGCGCGCGCCCTCGCGTACCGTCACGATCACGGTCGGGATCTTGTTCACCGCGACCGCCACAACCGCCGACGTGTCGTTGAGACCGAACCACACGTAGCACAGGATGATCGTCACCAGCGCCGGGATGTTGAGCCCGAGGACCAGCCAGCCGTCGAGCAGCACGTCGACGCTGCCCCAGCGGCCCATCGCGATCCCGATCGCGGTGCCGATCGCCATCGCGAGCGCGAAGCTCACCGCGACACGCACCAGCGTAATGCCCAGGTGCGCCGGCAGCGCGAGCGAAACGGTCTCCTCGACGACACGCCCGAACACCGTCGCCGGTGTCGGCAGCGCCGAACTCTGCAGCACTGCCGCCGCAAGCTGCCACGCGGCGAGAAACGCGAGCAGCGACAGCATGCGCAAGGTGGCGTCACTGCGCGGCAGGCGCAGCGTCACCGGGCCGCGCGCCCACCGCGGCGACAGACGCAGCACCGCATCGTCATTCGCGCCGCTTCGCGTGCTCACCGTCTGCGCCCCGATTCCAGAATGTGCCGGCCGGCAAGGCGCGCGCACTGCCGACGAGCGCGGTGCCGCCCTCTTGCGCGAGGATGCCGAACACCTGGCGGGCGGTCGCCTGCGCGTGCGCGCCGGAGGTCGTCACGATGCCGGCACGGAAACCGTCGCGCAGCGCGAGCAGCGTCGCGTCGTTTTCGGCGCGGGTCAGCGGTCGCAGCTCCTGCCAGATCGCGTCGGAGTCGCGCATCACACGCTCGGCCTCGCCCGCCGCGCGCAGAAAACCTTCGACCGCCGTGCGATTGCGCTGCGCCCACCCTTCGCGGAACACCCAGCCGACGAGCGGCAGTTCGCCTGCGACGCCGAGCTCGCGCAGAATCTCGTCGATGCCGAGGAGTTCCCGCATTCCCGCGGCCTGCAGCCGGGCGGCGAAGTGCCAGAAGTTCAGCACTGCCGGCAGCTCACCGCGCAGCATCAGTTCGTTGAGCAACGGCGGCGCGGCGAAATCCGCCTTGACGAGCGTCGCGGCGTCCTCGCCAAGCGTCTTGCGCGAATACGCACGCAGCAGCAGCCAGCTCTTGTCGAGCGCCCCGCCGGCCACGCCGACGCGCCTGCCGCGCAGGTCGGACAGGGTCTGCACGCCCGAATCCGGGTGGATCATGATGCCGCCGACAGCGCGCGAATAGGGCACGAAGGTGAAGTCCCGCCCCTCGGCGCGCTGGCGCGCGACCCAGATCCAGTCGTTGACGATGACATCGACCGCGCCGCCCTGGATCGCGACGTTCGCGGCGTCCTTCAACGCCAGCGGGACGACCTCGATGCGCACGCCTTCGCGCTTCGCGAGGCCCATGCGCCGGATGACCTCGAGTTCCCAGCTGACAGTGCCGTACTGCAGCACGCCGATGCGGATCAATGCCGGCTCGGCGGCACTCGCGGCCGCCATCCCCAGCAGCGCGAGCACGGCGAACATCAGCCGCGTCGCCAAGAATTGCTTCATCGCCTTGTCTCCGTCATTTTTCGTTGTCGTCGACGTGAATCGCGTCGCGAGGAAACACCAGGTTTCCGCATGTACGAATAAAGCAGGATACAGTCCAGTTCGCAAGCCGCTGCGATCGGTATCGACGTTCGGTACAGCAGCGTTCCGTTTCGGAGCAACTGCTCCGATCCGTTACATCCCGATCGAAAAAAGGGGCGGCTCAACGCCGCCCCGAAATGACTACGAGGGAGACTGTCGATCGATCAGAAGAACCCGAGCGCGTTCGGGCTGTAGCTGACCAGCAGGTTCTTCGTCTGCTGGTAGTGGTCGAGCATCATCTTGTGGGTCTCGCGACCGATGCCGGATTCCTTGTACCCGCCGAAGGTCGCGTGCGCCGGGTAAGCGTGGTAGCAGTTCGTCCACACGCGGCCGGCCTTGATCGCGCGGCCCATGCGGTAGGCGGTGCTGCCGTCGCGCGACCAGACGCCGGCACCGAGGCCGTAGGGCGTGTCGTTCGCGATTTCCAGCGCTTCGGCTTCGTCCTTGAAAGTCGTCACGGCCAGCACCGGCCCGAAGATCTCTTCCTGGAAGATGCGCATCTTGTTGTGACCCTTGAACAGCGTCGGCTGGATGTAGAAGCCTTCGGCCAGCTCGCCGCCCAGATGGGCGCGGTCGCCGCCGATCAAGAGCTGCGCGCCTTCCTGCTTGCCGACGTCGAGGTAGGAGAGGATCTTGTTCATCTGCTCGGTCGACGCCTGCGCGCCCATCATGCAGTCGGTGTCGAGCGGGCTGCCCTGCTTGATCGCCCGCACGCGCGCCAGCACGCGTTCCATGAACCGGTCGTAGATCGACTCCTGGATCAATGCGCGCGACGGGCAGGTGCACACCTCACCCTGGTTGAACGCGAACAGCACCATGCCTTCGACGGCCTTGTCGAAGAAGGCGTCGTCGGCTGCGGCGATGTCCGAGAAGAAGATGTTGGGCGACTTGCCGCCGAGTTCCAGCGTCGCCGGAATGAGGTTCGTCGCGGCGGCCTGGGCGATCACGCGGCCGGTCGCGGTCGAACCGGTGAAGGCGATCTTGGCGATGCGCTTGCTCGTCGCCAGCGGCATGCCGGCTTCGCGGCCGAAGCCATTGACGACGTTGAGCACGCCCGGCGGCAGCAGGTCGGCGATCAGTTCGACCAGCACCAGGATGCTGACCGGTGTCGATTCGGCGGGCTTCAGCACCACGCAGTTGCCGGCGCCGATGGCCGGCGCGAGCTTCCACGCCGCCATCAGGATCGGGAAGTTCCACGGGATGATCTGGCCGACGACGCCGAGCGGCTCGTGGAAATGGTAGGCGACGGTGTGCTCGTCGATCTCGCTGATGCCGCCTTCCTGCGCGCGCAGGCAGCCGGCGAAGTAGCGGAAGTGGTCGACCGTCAGCGGGATGTCGGCGTTCAACGTCTCGCGGATCGCCTTGCCGTTATCGACGGTCTCGGCGTAGGCGAGCAGCTCGAGGTTGGCTTCGAGGCGGTCGGCGATCTTGAGCAGGAGGTTCGCGCGGTCGGCGGCGGACGTGCGGCCCCATTTGTCGGCTGCGGCGTGGGCGGCGTCGAGCGCGAGCGTGATGTCTTCCTCGGTCGAGCGGGCGACCTGGCAGAACGGCTTGCCGGTGATCGGCGTGACGTTGTCGAAGTACTGGCCGCGGACCGGCGCGACCCATTTGCCGCCAATGAAGTTATCGTAGCGACTCTTGAACTGGACCTTCGCGCCGGGCTGGCCGGGCAATTCGTAAAGCATGGGGGTCTCCTCGATCTGTCGGTTGCGGAACACGCGTTTGCGTTACCGGCCTCCATTGCAGGCACCATGCCAGTCGCTGCGAGCGATTGCCTCCGGCATCGCCACTTTCATTTATTTTCATCGGCTTGAAAACGATTCAGTAGCCAACTTCCGCAATCGGAATGTGTCCTTCGTCCGGCAATGCGTTGTTCCATTCCCGCACACCTGCTCCATCGCGACACGCCCGGCGCATCCCCTTTGTGCCAATGACGAGCCACCGATGAAGAGTCGTACACGTGGCGATCGACGATCACGTGTCATGCGGCATGATTCCTGCAACAGTATCGATATGTCCGAAGCCTTGCCCGTCCTGCCGTCATCGCCCGTATTGCGCGCCTCGTGGCTGCGCAGCCGGGAACACGGTCTTGTTACCGACCAGCACCTGCCGGACGGCATTCTCGCGCGCGCGGATTTCGCCGAGCACATCGAGGCGAACGCGCGCCTGCTCGCATTTTCCCGCCCGGCGATTGAAAACCTGTACCGGCAGATCGGCGGCCCGTCCTCGATGGTGCTGCTCGCGGACGAGCGCGGGCTGATCCTGAGCGCGCTCGGCAATACCGAATTCCTCGACCGCGCAGCCCGCGTTGCGCTCAGTCCCGGCGCCGAGTGGAGCGAAGCGAGCGTCGGCACGAACGCGATCGGCACCGCGCTGCACACGGGCCATACTGTCGCCGTGCGCGGTGCCGAGCATTACCTCGACCGCAACCGCTTCCTGACCTGCATCGCGACACCGATTCTCGCGCCCGGCGGCGGCATGCTCGGCATTCTCGACGTCTCGACCGATGCCCGAGCCAACATCTCGCATGCCGGAGCGCTGCTGCGCACCACCGCCGAACTGATCGAACACAGCCTGATCGAGCATCTGGAAAGCGGCTTTGTCACGATCCGGTTTCACAGCCGCGCCGAACTGGTCGACGGTCCGCTCGAAGCCCTGGCCGTGTTCGACGAGGAGCGCCGCCTCGTCGCCAGCAACCGTGCCGCCCGCAGCTTGCTGAAGCTCGACCGGGCGCATCCGTCAGCCGCCTTCGATCACTGTTTCGCGACCGGCTGGGCGGCGCTGCTCGGCCTGGCGGCTGGCAACGGCGGTGCATTTCCCTTGCGCGCGGTCGACGGGCGCAGCTTCGTCGGCCGCGCCGCGCTGCGCGACCGTTCAATCGCCCCTCGCGCGCCTCGCCCTCCCCCGGCACAGTGCGCGGGGGAGCCCCGGCCGGGAGGGCAACTTGCGCAGATGAGCCAAAGCGACCCGCGCGTTGCCGCCGCGATCGCGACCCTGCGCGCCAGCGCAGCGGCCAACGTTCCGCTGCTGATCGAGGGGGAAACCGGCACCGGCAAGACGCATCTCATTCGTGCGTTCCACGCCGATCACCGTCGCCACGCCGACGCACCCCTGGTGATCATCGACGGATCGTCGCTGCGCGGCGCGGGCGCCAGCGCCGAACTCGCGGACCGACTCGGACAGGCTGCCGAGGGCACGCTGTTCGTCGTCGAGATCGACGCATTGCCGAACGCAATGCAAAGGGCACTATTCGGCACGCGAACGTCGCGCGGGGCGACGCGCATCATTGCCGCAACCCGCAAGCGGGTCGCGCACCTCGCAGACAGCGGACGCCTGGAGCTGGCGCACTTCGCCGCGGCCGGAGGGCTGCAGCTCAGCCTGCCGCCACTGCGCGAGCGCGACGATTTCGACGAACTCGTGCGGCTGTTCGTGCGCGAGGCCTGCCCCGAGCGAGCGATCCATGTCAGTCCCGACGCGCTGACGCTGCTGCGACGCCACCGCTGGCCGGGCAACCTCAGCGAGCTGCGCAGCCAGCTGAGGCTGACCCTCGCGCTGATGGGCGACAACGCGAACGAGCTTTGCCCGCAGGACATTCCGCCCGAGCTCTTCGACGACGACAGCGGCGAGGGCCGCTGAACGACCTGCGCGGCGCCTGCAACGCTGCCGCCATGCCGGACAAGACGTCATGCGACGCCCGGATTGCTGGTCTAGACTGGTGAAGGCCGCGACATGCCATTCGCTGTCCGGCCGCCGCTCCGAGTGATGAATCATGCCGCGAATCGTCTTCGCCCCCGCGATCCAGCGTCACCAGCCCTGCCCGCCGCTGCGCGTCGCCGGCGGCACGGTGAACGGCGCGCTCGCAGCCGCGTTCGCCGAAAGACCGCAGATGCGCGACTACATTCTCGACGACCAGGGAACACTGCGTCGCCATGTCGCGATCTTCGTCGATGGCCGGGTCGTGAAGGACCGCCTGCACCTCACCGATCCGGCCGGCGAAAACGCGGAAATCTACGTCGTGCAGGCGCTCTCGGGCGGTTGAAGCGCCGCAAGGAGACATCGATGACCGATCGACTGTTCGTCGCCACCCGCAAGGGGCTGTTCGTGTTCGACCGCCATCCGCATGCGAGCCCGCACTGGCTGCCCGAAGCGCACGTCCACTTCCTCGGCGACCCGGTCACGATGGTGCTCGCCGACCCGCGCGACGGCACCTGGCATGCGGCGCTGAACCTCGGGCACTTCGGCGTCAAGATGCGCCGCTCGCATGACGCCGGGCGCAGCTGGGATGAAAGCCCGGTGCCAGCCTACCCGCCGAAACCGGAGACGGCCGCCGACGAGGCCGACGCGGCCTGGTCGCTCGCCCAGGTGTGGGCGCTCGAAGCGACCGGCGCGGACCAGCCCGGCGTGCTGTGGGCCGGAACGATCCCCGGCGGGTTGTTTCACTCCGCCGATGGCGGCGATTCCTGGGGGCTGGTCCGGTCGTTGTGGGATCGCCCGGAACGCCGCGAATGGTTCGGCGGTGGCTACGACCACCCTGGCATCCACTCGATCTGCATCGACCCGCGCGACAGCCGGGTGGTGACGATCGCCGTCTCCTGCGGCGGGGTGTGGCAGACGCGCGACGGCGGCGACAGCTGGGAGTGCCGCGCCAGCGGCATGATCGCCGACTACATGCCCGACGAACGCGGCGGCGACCCGAACATCCAGGACGTGCACCGCATGGTGCAATGCCCGTCGAATCCCGACGTGCTGTGGGCGCAGCAGCATTCGGGCATCTATCGTTCGACCGACGCCGCGGCGAGCTGGCAGCCGCTCGCAGCGCAGCCGTCATCGTTCGGTTTCACCGTCGCGGTCCATCCGCAGGACGCCAATACCGCGTGGTTCGTGCCGGCGGCGAAAGATGCCTGCCGCGTGCCAGTCGGGGCGCACCTGGTCGTCACCCGCAGCCGCGACGGCGGCGCGAGCTTCGAGCCGCTCGACCACGGGCTGCCGCGGGCGCCGGCGTACGACCTCGTGTATCGCCACGGGCTCGACGTCGACAGTAGCGGCAGGCGGCTCGCGATGGGTTCGACGACCGGCGCATTGTGGGTGTCGGAAGACGGCGGCGAGACATGGATGTGCCTGTCGGCGCACCTTCCGCCGATCTATTGTGTGCGCTTCGCACACTGAAACCCAGACCGGGCGCTGTACCGCGCCTCAACAAAAAACCGGCGCAAAGCCGGTTTTTTCGTGGTTTGCCGAAGCAAGCCGAGATTATTTCTTTCCGGACTTGTCCGTCTTCGGCGCCATGATTCCGCCCGCAGCCGGCGGTTCGGGTTTTTTCGGCTGTTTCGGCTTCTTGGCCTCTTTGTTTCCGCGTACCTGACCTTTGGCCATTGTGTTTCTCCTTGCAATGCGTGCGCCGTAAAAGGCGCCGTCACCGCTTTGTTGCCGTTACTGGGTGGCCCCGCCAGCGATACTTGCGAACAACCGGGAACAGGGCACGATCATCATAGACCGTTGTGGACGGGCGTACCGGCTTATCTTCGACGCGAGCGCAGCACGTAGAGATACAGCGACTCGACCCGCTCGCGCGCCCACGGAGTGCGGCGCAGGAACTTGAGGCTCGACGCGACGCTCGGCTCGTGCTGGAAGCAGCGGATCGGGATCTCCTGCCCGAGCTCGTCCCAGCCGTAATGCTCCACCAGCTCGGTCAGCATACGTTCGAGCGTAACGCCATGCAGCGGATTGTTGGCTTGGGTGCCGCTCATGCTGCTGCCGGCCTCAACGCGCGCTGGCGCAGGTCGAATTCATGGCGCAATTCGCGGCGGATCTGCGCGGCGGCGTGACGCCGCAGCTCGTCCGGCGTGGTCGGGACGAGCTGCGTGACCGGGATCGAGCGGCCCTCATCGTCGACCGCGACCATCGTGAAGAAGCAGCTGTTCGCGTGGCGCACGACCTTTTCGCGGATATTCTCGGCCAGCACCTTGATGCCGACTTCCATCGACGTCTTGCCGGTGTAATTGACGGACGCGAGAAAGCTCACGAGTTCCCCGACATGGATCGGCTGGCGGAACATCACCTGATCCACCGACAGCGTCACGACATAGTGCCCGGCGTAGCGGCTCGCGCACGCATAGGCGACCTGGTCGAGCAGCTTGAGGATCGTGCCGCCATGGACGTTGCCGGAAAAATTGGCCATGTCCGGCGTCATCAGCACGGTCATCGCGAGTTGGTGGTTCGGCAGATGCATCGGCTCTCCTGCAGGGTTCAAGGGCGGTGGATTGCGCGCCGCCCGAGGACCCCAGACGGAAACGGAAGGTTTCGGCGGGACCAATCGGCTGGGCGCGCGACCGATCCGCGTTCGCGGCAGTTTCTCATATCCGGCGGCGCGATGATCAGCCCCGGCAAAGGGTCATCCACCCCCCCGATCAGCCACTGCACTTCCTCGCGGGACATCACCGAAGACCGGCGCGCCGGCCGCTTCGTCCGCGTCGCCTCATCGAGCCATGGCAAGAGGTGCTCCAGCACCTCCCGGTAAACGGAATCGCCGACAAAGCCTGCCCCTGTGTCGCCGCCCTCACGTCGCGCTCAGCCGCGAGCGAGGTCAGAAAAGCCTCTCCCTCCTGCTTTCGCATGTCCTTTGGATGGCGCCGACCGGGCTGAATGATGTACCTTTTGACCCAGTGGGCATACGCCTGCCCAGGATGCAGTTGTAGTGTTTCAGCCGCCGATGCCGAACAAGATCGAGCAGCCATGGCGCAGTCGTACCGAGAGACCGGATGGCTTGTTCCATGTTATTTGGAAGAATGCTTTATGGATATCCACGTCACACCTGCCGGAACAAGGCTTGCCAGTCAGTCCCGGTTTATCCGACATATCCAATAACACTTTTACACCGACACTTGGTTTCTACCATTCGTTGGCATCCGGAGAATCGCTTGCGCATAACCTTACCTATGTATGAAAAGGGCCGGAGCTTCATCATGGCTGGGGCCTTGGTGAAAGCTTACGAAGGCCACAAATTCGTATATCTACACCTACTGTGCCAGGGCTTCGAAAACATTGGCAAATCCATGCTTCTGGCAAATAACTATGACAAATATGGACCGATGCTAAAGCCGGTATATCACCACAATTTGGATACTCTACTATCTGAACTACAGGTTGTTTATGGTCGCGACGTACTCTCTGCGGAAGCAACTTCTGAATTGCTGTCTCTAAATAAATTTTACAAACAACACCAACTTCGATATGGCCATACCTACGATCTCACCGTCGGCTCATCAGAACTGTCAGGAGATAATCTGCACAGGGATCTATTGGAATTGCTAAGCGTATGGAATGAACTGTTTTCAGCCGAAGGCCAACGACGTTTACCCACCAGCAACTCATAGGGGCTACTCAAATGCTGTTTGACACATTCGATCGAACCGGGAATGCTGAATTCCAATTCCATAAACAAGTTGTGTTCCGTGCTGTCTGTGCCGCGGTCGATAGCCTGAAGGGAATGAACATTGAAAACCGGGACGAACTCGCATCTCGCGTGGACGTAAAGACTGGCATGAGCGCGTTTTCGTGGGGTGAAAAAGTATCTATATCAATCACCGGGAATGGCGCGGATGCAGCAGTAGTTTCTGTTCAGTCTGGTGCAAAAACCATATTCGGATCTGCAACGACTCATGGCAAGAATCGCGAAAATGTAAAGCAGATCATCCAGCGCACTTCAGAGTTATTGGCACAACATGCTTCTGAATGGCAAAAAGAAATGGGGCTGAAATCACAAGCTCCCATGCAAAACTCGACTGGACAGGCTACCCAGTCAATCGCCGACGAAATCTCAAAGCTCGCGGTTCTTCGCGACCAAGGACTATTGAGTCCCGAAGAATTCAACGGACAAAAGGCACGGTTGCTAGGCAACACCTAAGGAAGCTCTGATCTATTCAGAGCCGGTAAAATACTGAGGTCATAGATCCCGCCGCTACCATGAAGCAAACGACCTTCGCCTCGCTGGCCTTCGAACGGAAGAAGAAACAGACTCGCCGGGAACGCTTCCTGGCTGAGATGGAGACGGTCGTGCCGTGGGCAGCACTGCTGGCGGTGATCGAACCGCACTACCCGACGACGGGTCGGCGGGGCCGTCCGCCGATGGGGCTTGCGACGATGCTGCGGATTTACTTCATGCAGCAGTGGTACGCGCTGTCGGATCCGGCGATGGAAGACGCGCTGTACGAGATCGAGTCGATGCGTCGCTTTGCCGGTCTGGACCTGACCGACGATGCCATGCCCGACGAGACGACGATCCTCAAGTTCCGCCACCTGCTCGAGCGTCACGGGCTGACCGCGCAGATGATGAACATCATCAATGACACGCTCGAACAACGCGGTCTGCTGCTCAAGGGCGGCACCATGGTCGATGCGACTATCATCCACGCGCCGCCCTCGACGAAGAACCGGGACAAGCAGCGCGATCCCGAGATGCATCAGACGAAGAAGGGCAACCAGTGGTATTTCGGCATGAAGGTCCATGTCGGTGCCGATGTCAATTCCGGACTCGTGCACACGGTTTCGGTCGCGCCGGCCAACGCCTCGGACATCAGCCAGTTGCCGCACCTTGTGCGTGAGGATGATCGGGCGGTGTTCGGCGACAAGGGTTACGTGAACAACAAGCTCAAGCGCCTGGCCCGCAAGGCCGGCGTCTTTTGGGGTGTCTCGCTCACGGCCAGCAAGCAGTACCCGCTGACCGACGCGAACAAGTGCTTCAACCACAAGATGTCCTCGATCCGGGCACGGGTCGAGCACGTGTTCCGCGTCATCAAGCGCCAGTTCGGATACACGAAGGTGCGCTACAAGGGGATCGCGAAGAACGCCGCGCAGGTCGCTGATCGGCTTGACCAATCTTTATCTGGCGAGGCGAGCCCTGATGAGTTGATGGGCGAAATCCGCCCGCTGCACCCGAAAACGGGTGCTTGGGGCCGGAACGGCCTCGAACAGCAGCGGTAGAAGCGGAGAAATCGATCATCGGAGTCGGCGAAAATGGCTGGTTTGGGTGAGCGTGCTCAGAACATCAATTGATCAGGGGTTCCTTAAAGGATTTTGAGGAGGCGAGTAAGGAATACCCTGACGCCACTACCGACGTCTTCAGCGCTGCAAAGAAAATGACTGAGGCCCAAACAAAAGTTGCTCCCTTCATTCGTAGTGACGCCTTAACCGATATTGCTATTTTTGAGGCGATCGCTCAGAACAACGACAAGAAGACCAAAGATGCTCAGAAATCCGAGACAAAATAGTGCCCAACACTGCGCTCCAAGGGACGCTGCGCGATAAAGCCGCGTAGCGCCCTTGAGCTTTGACGTTGGCCCTCAACAGATTTCATCTACACACGGAGTAAATATGAACGACTTTCGTTTCGAGGTATTTAACCGGCGCCATAATGGTCAAGTCACCTACAGCCTAAGAAAGACCAAAGATGGCTGGCATATCGCTCACATCGCCATAAACGGGGACTGCAAGCCAGACGGTTCAGACTTGTTCTATCGGAACTTTGAGCAGAACTATATTAACTTTCCGAGCAGTTTTGGTTCTTTTCTCAACTATGTATGGTCACGACTAGACAATGAGGAAATCACAAATGACGACGCTCAAATCAAACTGCAAGAACTAGCGGATTGGGTGTCAGTCTGTGAGAGAAATCAACCGAACTGGAAAGGATGGAATATATGAGTAAAATATTTCTTCCCGTGATTTTGCTCGCACTCTCTCTCATGGCTAATGCTGGAACCAAAGAACTGTCGCCTGGACTGAAACAGTTGCTGGGCATTTCCCCACTACCGAAGGACGCTCAACCCATTGGCACGTGGATGGGAGGTTGTGCCCGTTCGATTGAGCACAGCAAAGCCAAAAATTCCTACTTCATGACTGATAGGTGCTCCGACGGAAGCGGAGGGAAAGACGGCGATGAGCTTATCAAGTTTGCAAAAGGCGAATTGCAGGCATTCAAAAAGAAACAGGGCAGTAATCATGGTGACTTTTACGTCATTGAGAAGGATGGGCGATTGGGGGTTTACGACAAAGCGGGAATAATCGATAAACTTCCGCGTCATAGCAAGCTTTGGCCTTAATGACGTTCGCAGAGCCCTTCCTGTGTGTAGTTTTTCTCATAAAACGATTTGTGCCTCTGACTCGAAGGGGAAAAATATGTACAAGGTCTTAAATAAAGCCGTTGTAGCATTTTCTATAACGTGCCTGGCTTCGGTGTCGTCAATTATCGGTGCCCATGCCGCGACACCCAGCAAGGCAGATGTAAAGGGGCGCGGGCTTACTGGTGAGGAATGTGCTCGAATGGAACGTTTGATTCCCGAAACTGCAAACTATCTTGGAATGCGGGGTGATGGACTGAAGTTAATTCAGGAAGGCAGAAAAGGTATTTTTCCAGAGGCAAATGAAGCAATGGTTCGGTGGGTCAATGAATGGGACCGTGAGTCGCAATTGAAATATGGATATCGACTTGCTGACAAATTTTTTTTGGAATGTAAGAGTGGAAAAGTGCGGACACAAAATTAAGCAACGACAAAGGCAATGAGGACAATAGGGTCAGGTCTTGCAATATGGCATATTAATGCGGCGCACCTCGGTGCTCGGACGCAAGACCTCACCCCATCTGTGGATCGAGACAGGGACAATCGAGGTGGAAAGCCGGGGTAAGTTATTGATCCCGACGATGAGAGTACTTCGAGAACTGGCTCTCCGACTGCAACTAGCCATCACAAACTCGCAAGGCAACCCGTACAACACGCGTCAACTAGGCAAGGTCGTGATCGAGAAAATCAAGGATCGCGAGGGTGAGGCCGAACAACACGCTGCACCTGACGTCTCTGCCTTCGCGGCTTCGCCGTTCCAGCAGGGCCGCGAGTGAGCGTGAGCGTTGCACCCGACTCGCTACGGCTGGCTTCGCCTGTCTCCAAGAGCGGGGGAACTCAAACGTTGGGTTTCTTGCTGCGCTCGCTGAGTCACTTGACACACGTACGCCATCGCGTACCATAAAGCTTCTTTGGAGGAGCGCGAGATGAACACACTGACCGCCAGCGAAGCCCGAGCAAATCTTTACCGGCTCATCGATCAAACAGTCGAGTCTCATGAGCCAATCATCATTACCGGAAAACGCAACAGTGCCGTGCTTCTCTCCACAGAAGACTGGAGCGCAATTCAGGAAACTCTGTACCTGCTAGCCGTACCTGGCATGCGTGAGTCCATCAAGGCTGGGATGGCCGAACCTCTCGCAAAAAGCTCGAAGGAGCTTAAGTGGTAAGTTGGGAAATCGTTTATGCCAGGCAAGCACTGAAGGATGCAAAGAAACTTGCTGCAAGCGGTCTTAAACCAAAGGCGCAAGAAGTGCTCGTGGTTCTTGCCGACGACCCGTTTAAAAATCCACCTCCCTTTGAAAAATTGGTCGGTGATCTTGCCGGCGCATACTCACGTCGCATCAATATTCAACACCGCATCGTGTACGAAGTCTTTGCCAACGAGAAAACGGTTCGCGTCCTGCGTATGTGGACGCACTATGAATGAGAGGCCCAACCCGGCCATTCCAAGGTGGCCAGCGTGCGACGGCCCACCCATCATTCGAGCGAACCTGCGCGAAAAGTCGCCCAAGCCGCTCAATTCAAACGCTATACCGCCGGCATCGGCAGCCCGCCCGCGACGAGGAACTGCCCGAGCGGGAAGCGATGCACGAGCCGCTCTTCCTGGCAGTAGAAGCGCACCTCGGCCGCATCCGTCTCCGCGAGCCACGCCTGCATGAAATCCGGCCGCCGGGCGGCCAGCGCCATCGGGGTGAATAGCGCGACGTTGAGGCCGCCGGCGGGGTCGCGCGCCGAGACGTATTCGAAAGCTTCGACGCCGGCTTTCCGCATCGCCGTGCCGAGTCGCTGGGTCGCGGCGTAATCCGCGGGGTCGGTGAGTTGCTCGCGCCAGTGGTCGAACGGCGGCAACTGCAGTTGCACGCCGCGGGCGCAGCGCCACGGCGCGCCGAACAGCGTGTGCTGGGACGCCAGGGACGAGGCCGGCGCGACGGCCATGCCATGCCAGAAGACGAAGCGGTAATAGGCCGATTCGACCAGCACCGTTGCCGTATCGAACGCCGCGTAGAACAGGCTGGGCTCGAAGTGCCCGCCGAAACGCGAGCCGTGGCGCAGCGGCGGATAACGGAACGGGGTCGCCAGCAGGTAATGCAGGCCGCGGGCCGCTTGCGGCAGCGGCGGCTTCGAGCTTTCCAGCAGGGATTCGAGGAGCGCCTGTTCCTCGAGCGTATCGACGAGGCGGTTCGTCGCGATCTGCTCCTGGCTCTCGACGAGCCGCACGAGATTGCCGGCGAGCTCGACGACCGGGGCCTCTCCACCGACCGCCGCCCAGATGTCCGTCACAGCCGGCCGCGGATCGCGTCGAGGTATTCCACGACGCGCAGCAAGCCCTGCACGGTGCGAATCTGCTCGGCCGGGACGCCGCCGACGTGGTGGTTGTCGGTGTGCATCCAGTGCTTCATCTGCGCGGCGTCGCCCCCGACGAGCGCAAACAGCGCGCGATACGCGCGGATCAGCAGCAGCGCGAGCTCTCCGGCCTTGCTGTCGGGGTCGATGCCGTTGCGGCTGATCGCGGTCCGGTCCTTGCCGATGACCACGCCCAGCGCCGCCTGCGTCAGCCCCATTTCCTTGCCGGCGTTGAGCAGGGCCTTGGTAACGACCTGCGTCGCATCGGGTTTGCGAAGGGCAGCAACGCTCATGGCTGGCGATCCTCAATAAGGTGCATAAGCGCATTTTGGCCTCACTTTGATGTGCTTGCAACATCAAAGTGAGGCCGTGCGGAGTCAGCCCGGATCGAGCCGGAGAATCCGTCCGTCGCTTTCGTCAAGCAGGTACAGCTTCCCGTCCGGCCCCTGGCGCACGTCCCGGATGCGCTTGCCCAGCTCGGTCAGCAGGCGTTCCTCGTGAGTGACGCGGGTGCCGTCCAATTCCAGCCGTGCCAGCAGCTGCGCGCGCAGGGCGCCGACGAACAGGCTCCCTTTCCACGCCGGGAAGGCGTCGCCGGTGTAGAAAGCCATCCCGGACGGCGCGATCGACGGAATCCAGTAATGCACCGGAGGTTCGACGTCGGCGCGCTCCGTGCCTTCGCCGATCTGCGTGCCGGTGCCGTAGTTGCGCCCGTAGGTGATCACCGGCCAGCCGTAGTTGCGTCCCGGCTTGATGACATTCACTTCGTCGCCGCCCTGCGGGCCATGCTCGTGCGCCCACAGCACGCCCGTTTCCGGATGCAGCGCCGCGCCCTGCACGTTGCGATGGCCGTACGACCAGATTTCGGGCTGCGCGCCCGGCTTGCCGACGAAAGGATTGTCTGGCGGCACGCTGCCGTCCGGCCGGATGCGGACGATCTTGCCGAGATGGCTGTCGAGCTCCTGCGCCTTGTCGCGATACGAAAAACGTTCGCCGAGCGTGACGTAGAGCAGTCCGTCGCGGTCGAACACCAGCCGCGACCCCCAGTGGTTGCGCCCTGACGGGTCGTCGTTCTGCGCGAAGATCACCTTCACCCCGGAAAGACTCAGGCCCTCGACATCGAGCTGCGCGCGGGCCACCGCGGTGTGCGCTGCGCGCCGCGTCGGTTCGGCGTACGAGAAGAAGATCGTGCGGTCGTCGGCGAAGCGCGGACTCAGCACGACATCGAGCAGGCCGCCCTGCCCGCCGGCCTGGACTTCGGGCACGTTCTTCAGCGGCGCCGACAGCTTGCCGTCCGGCGACACGATGCGCATGCGCCCGGGACGCTCCGTCACCAGCATCCGGCCGTCCGGCAGGAACGCCAGGCTCCACGGGATGTCGAGCCCGCGCGCGACCTCGACGACTTTCACCGCCCCGGCTTCGCTGCGGACGGTCTCCTGCGCCAGCACCGTAGCGAAGTTCGCTGCGAGGCCGACGAACGCGACGAACGACGACACGGACGCGGAAACAACGAGCAGGCGGCGGATCGGAAGCATCGGATTCTCCTCGAGGTCGGCCGGAAAACGCCCGCAGCGTGGCGGGCTCCGGCGGGGCGGAAAGCGCGCTGGCTCGGTAAATGACATCGTCGAGCTCGGGCGAGTTCAGAAACCATTGCGTACGCGACGGCTCCATCGCCGCGGCAGCGGGAACACGAGGGGCGCGCACTGGTCATGTATTTGACCGAAGCGCCGCTCGGATGCCGACGATTGATACATATCAATGAGGGCAGCGGCGCGGACAGTGATGCTTGCCCCACTCCGTAAAGGCGGAAAAACCGGTGAGGAATCCGAACATGAAAGGACGTCTGGAAGACAAGGTCGCGGTCGTGACCGGGGCGAGCAGCGGCATCGGCCGCGCGATCGTCGAGCGCTACGTCGCCGAAGGGGCGAAAGTGGCCGCATTCGGGCGGAACACGGAGGCGCTCGACGCGCTCAAGACCGCCCACGCCGGGAAAGTCGTCACGGTCAATGGCGACGTGACGTGCGCCGAGGATCTGCAGCGTCTTGTCGCCGAGACGCTCAAGGCGTTCGGCGGCGTCGATATCGTCGTACCGAACGCCGGCATCGCCCGCGTCGTCTCGTTCGAGGACAGCACGCGCGAAGCTTTCGAGACGCAGTTCTCGGTGAACCTCTTCGCCGCGGCCGAGACGGTCCGCCTGTTCCTGCCGCATATCCGCCGCGGCGGATCGGTGCAGTTCATCACCACCTTCCTGACTCAGGTCGGTTTCCCCGGCCTCGCGATCTACAGCGCGAGCAAGGCGGCGTTGAAATCGTTCGCCCAGACGCTTGCGGCGGAGCTCGCGCCGAAAGGGATACGCGTCAACTCGATCGCGCCGGGGCCGATCGCCACACCGCTGTGGGGCACCGTCGGCCTGCCGCCCGACGTGCTCACCGCGGTCGCCGGGCAGATCAACTCGCGGCTGATGACGGGCGAGTTCGGCAAGCCGGATGACATCGCCGAGACTTCGGTGTTCCTCGCGTCGGACGGCGCGAAGAACATCTACGGCCAGGACATCGTCGTCGACGGCGGCTATACCATCGGTTAGGAGACGTCATGGCCATTGCGCACGCCGCGTCCGGCGAACTGATCGACATCACGCCGCTCGGCGAACGCGTCCGCGACACGGTGTCGACGACGCTCATCAGGGCCGAGCACTTCGAGGTCTTCCGGCTGGTGCTGCCGGCCGGCAAGTCCACGCAGGAACACCGGGCCGTCGGCCTGATCACGATCCAGTGCCTCGAAGGCGTCGTCGAGCTCGACGCGCACGGCCAGGCGCAAACGCTCACCCCTGGCACGCTGGTCTATCTCGCCGATGCCGAGCCGCACGCGGTGACCGCGATCGAGGACGCCTCGCTGCTGATCACCATGCTGCTGCATCGCGCGTGACGCGCCATCCATGATGCACCACCCCTCGGCGGGCCGGCCGGACCGTGCCGCCGATACCATTTTTCCCGAACCAACGACTCCCTGGAGCAGCAATGCAATTCCCCGATTTTTACCGCGCGGTGCCGCGACTCAAGGTGCGCGACGCGCTGGCGGCCTTCCTCGGCGCTGCCGAAGACGGCGTCATTGAATACGGCTATGAGGACGCCGTGAAGCTCGCCGGGCACTCGTGCCCGACGGTCGGCTCGGCCTATCTTCTCACCTGCCATGCGCTGACCGCGCTGTACCCCGGCGAAGTGCCCGAACGCGGCGGTGTACGCGTCGAGTTCCGCAACCACTTCGAGGACGGCGTCACCGGCGTGATTGCAAGCGTCGTGACGCTGCTGACCGGTGCTGCGCAGGACGGCGGCTTCAAGGGCCTCGCCGGGCGCTACGTGCGTCGCGGGCTGCAGCAGTTCGCCGTCGACCTGCCGCTCGCGCTGCGTTTCACACGTCTCGACAACGGCGCGGCCGTGGACGTCGAAGCGGACCTCGCGAAAATTCCGGCCGACCCGGCGATGCCGTCGCTGATGGCGCGCTGCCTCACCGGCGCGGCCGACGCGAACGAGCAGCGGCAGTTCGGCGCGTTGTGGCAGGACCGCGTGCGCCGCATCCTGCTCAATCACGGCGACGATCCGGAGGTGTTCCGCATCCATCCTCTATCGGCGTAACCTTTCGGGCGGCGGCAACATCCAATGAAGGAACGGTGAGCAGGCTCATTCCTCGACGATCACCGTCAGCGCCGGATCGAACCGCGGGTTCTCGTTGACTCCGTCCTTGCCGTAGCCACGCGGGTTGCACAGCACGCGCGTGGCGCCGATGCGGTAATCGTGCGAATCGTGGACGTGGCCGTGGATCCACAACGCCGCTCCCGAGGCGGCGACGAGTTCGTCGAGGTCGGAGACGAACGCCGGCGTGATCGGCGAATCGGCGTATTTCGGATGCACGCTGCGCGTGCACGGCGCGTGATGGGTGACGACGACCGTCGTTCCCTCGTGGGGCACCTGCAGCGCGGTGCGCAGCCACGCGGAGGCCTGATCGAACAGGCCGGCAGACAGCGCCGGCGTGAACAGATCGGGCGCGTCGTCATCGATGCGGACGCGCGAAAAATCGTACATCAGCCGCGTCGCTTCGGCTCTCGAGTGCTGCTGCCGTTCGACCTCCGCGAACAGCCGGAAATCGCTCCACAGGGTGCAGCCGAGAATGCGCACCCGGCCGAACACCGCAGCGCCGCAGTCGAGGATGCAGACGTTGCTCCCCTCGGCCGCAGCACGCAGCCTTTGCCCGACGCCCGACAGGCTGCCGCCGTAGTACTCGTGGTTGCCGGGGATATAGACGACCGGCTGCGAAAACTGCCGCGCCCACGCGATCGCCCGCTCGGGGCGTGCGATGTCGCCCGCGAGGACCACGATGTCGGCATCGGTGAGCGCAGGCTCCATCTCGGCAACGTTCAGATGCAGGTCAGACAGGATCTGGATTTTCATCGCACTCTTCCTCGCTGCGGCCCGCTGTCGCGGGCTGGGGATACTCCTGAAACTCTGCGGTAACGACGGATCGAGTGTAAGCCCATCCGCGACGTCTGCGAGATGGCCGCGGCAGGCGGCCGTCGCGCGCGGAATATGCTAGCCTCGGCCGGTACGCGCACTCGCGCGATGATCGACTGGCAGCCTTCCCGATGAACGACCAACCGCTTCCCGAACTCCTCGTCGCCTGCCTGTGCGCCGACTGGTGCGGCACCTGCCGCGACTATCGCGCCGGCTTCGAAGCCCTCGCCCGCCAGTGGCCTCACGCCGGGTTCCACTGGGTGGACATCGAGGACGATGCCGACTGGCTCGGCGACCTGGACGTCGAGAATTTCCCGACGCTGCTGATCCAGCGCGGCGAGCTGGTGCTGTTCTTCGGCACGATGCTGCCGCAGCACGTGTTCCTGCAGCGCACGCTCGAAACCCTCACCGCGATGGGCGAGGACGAAGCGCGCGCCTATGCGTTCGCGACCGACGAGCGCCGCGCCTGGCAGCGCGACTGCAACTTCCGCGCGGCGCTGCAGCGGCGCAGCGCCGGGCACGACGCCTGACGTTCCGGCGTCCGCGCAGTGCAACGATGACCAGCCAGCCGCTCGACCGCAAACGCTGCCTGTCCTGCAAGCGCTGGGGCGGCAAGCGCCGTCCCGGGAGCGAGCCCGGCAGCGTCGAATACGACGAGAACGACGACAAGGGACCGTGCATCGAAGGGCCGTGGCACGGCTCGCTGCGCGGCCCGCGCAATGCCTGCGGCCAGTGGGTGATGTGGGCGGAACTCGAAGCCGCGCTGCCGGCGCCCTGATCCCGCCGCCGCGGCCCGTCAGTAGTGCGGCGGGATTTCGTCGCGCAGGTCGCGCGGCCGCTCGCCCGGCGCGGCCGCGGCGAGCTGGCGGTGCAGTTCGAGTATTTGCTGCTGCAGCCGGTCGATCTGCTGCTGCTGGCGATAGACGGCGAGGTTGAGCTCTTCGAGCAGATCCTCGGACAGCGCGATCTTGGTCTCGATCTTCGTCAGGCGTTCTTCCATGCTTGTTCCTTGAGTTCGGCCGCGTCGACATGCCGTGGCGGGATGAATCGGTGCGCCCGAAGCGCAACGGCGCTCACACCGCAGCCGGCGCGCCGAGCAGTGCGGTCGCGAGCGCTTCGGCGACGCGGATGCCATCGACACCGGCCGACAGGATGCCGCCCGCGTAGCCCGCACCCTCGCCCGCCGGATAAAGACCCTTCACGTTCAGGCTCTGGCAGTCCGCGCCGCGCGTGATGCGCAGCGGCGACGAGGTGCGCGTCTCGACGCCGGTCAGCACCGCGTCGCGCATCGAAAAGCCCTTGATCTGGCGCTCGAACGCCGGCAGCGCTTCGCGCACCGCGTCGATCGCGTAGTCGGGCAGGCTGGTCGTGAGATCGCCGAGTTTCACGCCCGGCTTGTACGACGGCTCGACCGCACCGAGCACCGCCGACGGCTGGCCGGCGATGAAGTCGCCGACGAGCTGCGCCGGCGCCACGTAGTCGCCGCCGCCGAGTTCGAACGCGCGCGATTCCCAGCGACGCTGGAACTCGACGCCGGCGAGCGGCCCGCCCGGATAGTCGGCGGGCGTGATGCCGACGACGATGCCGGCATTCGCGTTGCGCTCGTTGCGCGAATACTGGCTCATGCCGTTGGTGACGACGCGCTCCGGCTCGGAGGTCGCCGCGACGACCGTGCCGCCCGGGCACATGCAGAAGCTATAGACGCTGCGGCCGTTCTTCGCGTGATGGACGAGCTTGTAGTCGGCGGCGCCGAGCAGCGGATGGCCCGCGTTCGGGCCGAAGCGGGCTTTGTCGATCAAGGACTGCGGATGCTCGATGCGAAAGCCGATCGAAAACGGTTTCGGCTCCATGAACACGCCGCGCGCGTGCAGCATCCCGAAGGTGTCGCGTGCACTGTGGCCGAGCGCGAGCACGACGTGGTCGCAGCGGATCTCCTCGCCCGACGCGAGCGTCAGCCCGCGCACGTGGCCGTCCTCGATCAGCACATCGGCGACGCGCTGCTGGAAGCGGATCTCGCCGCCGAGCGCCTCGATGTCATGGCGCATCGCCTCGACCATGCCGACGAGGCGAAACGTGCCGATATGCGGCTTCGCGACATACAGGATTTCCTCGGGCGCACCGGCCTTGACGAACTCGGTCAGCACCTTGCGGCCGTAATGCTTCGGGTCCTTGATCTGGCTGTAGAGCTTGCCGTCCGAGAACGTCCCGGCGCCGCCCTCGCCGAACTGGACGTTCGATTCGGGGTTCAGCACGTTGTTGCGCCACAGCCCCCAGGTGTCCTTGGTGCGTTCGCGCACCGCCTTGCCGCGTTCGAGGATGATCGGCCGCAAGCCCATCTGCGCGAGGATCAGCCCGGCGAAGATGCCGCACGGGCCGAAGCCGACGACGACCGGGCGGTTTGCGAAGCCTTCCGGCGCGCGGCCGACGAAGCGGTAGTTCGTGTCGGGCGTCGGCACGACGTGGCGGTCGCCGGCGAACCTGCGCAGCAACGCGGCCTCGTCGCGCACGACGATATCCACGGTGTAGATCATCGTCATCATTGCGACCTTGCGCGCGTCGTAGCTGCGCCTGAAGACGGTGACATCGCCGAGGTCGTCGGCGGCGATGCCGAGTCGCTCGACGATCGCAGCGCTCAACGCCTCGGGCGGATGATCGAGCGGCAGCCTGAGTTCGGTGAGTCGCAGCATCGGTGAGTCCAGTATCCAGGTTGTAACGGGTCGGCGAAGGGGCCGGGACGACCACGCGGGGGCCGCCGGGAGGGGGCGATTCTAAACGGGATCGCCGCGCACCAGAACGCCGAGTGTTCCGGGCAAACCGAGCGGGACCGTCTTCATGCGGATTCACCGCTCTCGGGATTGGCGAACACGGCAGGTTTGGCATACAGTGCGCAGTCGTGGCGCATACTACTTTGGTCGCATAGTTTTTGCCGTGTCGCCGCCCCCGGACCACAGTGATGACGACGTCTGCATGCTGTCGCAGTCGTGTCGTGGAGGTTCTACGAGATGCGCCCTCAGGCTCCGCGCCGCCGCACGATCCGTTCGACAGTCGCACTCCTCGTCGTCGCCTGCATCCTGCCCGCCTGGCTGCTCGCCGCAATCGTCATCTATCTGTCCTACGAACGGGAACGGGCCGCCGTTCTCGAGCAGACGCACGAAGCCACACACACCCTGCTGCGGCTCATCGAACGGGACATCGCGGCAAATCAGGCTGCCCTGGAAACCCTCGCAGCTTCCGACGACATCGACCGCAGCGACCGCAGCGAGTTCTACCGCCAGGCAAAGGAGGTTCTTCGCCACACCCCCGGATTCACGATCGTGCTGACGGACGCCTCGGGACAGCAGCTCCTCAACCTCCTGCAGCCTCTTGGTTCGCCGTTGCCGCAGCATGCCAATCCGGCATTGCTGCGCCGCGTCATCGAAACCGGCCTGCCCGCGGTGTCCGGTGTCTACATCAGCGGGATGACGCGAACTGCTGTCGTGAGCCTGGAAGTCCCGGTCATCCGCGACGAAAAGGTCCTCTACAGCCTGGCGCTGGGCATCGAACTGAAACACCTCGGGGAGCTTCTGCAGCAGCAGGGGCTGGCGCCGGGACGGGTAGCCGTGCTCCTCGACAGCGAAGGGCGGCGGCTCGCGCGAAGCCCCGCGGACGAGAAACTGATCGGGCAGAAGACGTTCCCCGCCTTGCTCGAGGCAACCCAGCGTGAAACGAAAGGTTCGATCGAGGCTGAGTCGCTGCAGGGCATAGCTTTCGTGTGCTTCTTCTCGCGTTCCGCGCCCTACGGGTGGACGGCCGCGGTCGGCGTTCAGCAGAGCGCGCTGACCGCGGGGCTCGTGGACGCGCTGCGCCACTACGCCGTCGGCGCGATGGTGCTGCTGCTCGGCGGCCTCGCGCTCGCCGGTCTCCTCGGCCGCAGGATTGCCCGGCCGATCCAGGCCCTCGTCGCCCCTGCGTTGGCGATCGGCAGGGGCGAGCCGGTTTCAATCCCGCCGCTCGCGCTCGAGGAAGCCGACGAAGTGGGCCGCGCACTGACCCAGGCGCAGGAACTGCTGCACCAGCGCGAAGCGGACCGGGCGCAGGCGGAGGAGAAGCTCGCGCTCGCTGCGACGGCGCTCGACTCCGCGGTGGAGGGCGTGGTGATCGCGCGCGGCGGGCGGATTGCCACCGTGAATCGCGCATTCATGTCAATCACCGGGTATTGGCCGGCGGAAGTGGTCGGGCAACCGCTTGCGATACTCCTCGCGGAAACCGAAAAGGCGCACCGCGACGACCGGCGCTGCGCAGTACACGAAACCGGGCAGTGGCAGGGCGAAGTCCGGGGCCGGCGAAAAAACGGCGAGATGTATCCCGCATGGAGCAGCATCAGCAGGGCCGCGTACGGGTCGGACGAAACGATCCTCGTGTGCGTCTTTTCCGACATCTCGGCTGCGAAGCAGTACGAGGCCCGCCTGCAGCACCTCGCGCATTACGACGCGCTGACCGAACTGCCGAACCGCCTGCTGTTTCGCGAGCGCCTCGCCGACATGCTGGTCCGCGCCGAGCGGCACGGGAACATGCTCGCGCTGCTGTTCATCGACCTCGACGGTTTCAAGCCGATCAACGACACCCTCGGGCACGAGGCCGGAGACGAACTGTTGCGGCGCGTCGCGGAACGCCTCGGCGGCTGCGTGCGCGCGAGCGACACGACCGCACGCCTCGGTGGCGACGAATTCGCCGTCCTGCTCGACGAGCTGCGCTCCCCCGAGGAGGCAGGCATCATCGCCCGCAACATCCTCGATGCCCTCGAGCGCCCCTACATCCTGGCCGGGCAACCGCAGTACCAGTACATCTCGGCGAGCATCGGCATCGGCTGTTATCCCTCCGACAGCCTCGACGCGGAAACGCTGCTGCGGCAAGCCGACATGGCGATGTACCGCGCAAAACAGGAAGGGAAGAACCGCTACCGCTTCTTCGCGCCGGAAATCAACGCGCAGGCGAGCGAACGGCTGTTCATGGCGAACAGCCTGCGCGCGGCGCTCGATCGCGACGAACTCAAGCTGGTGTTCCAGCCCTGCATGGACCTCGCGACGCTCGAAGTCGCCGGCGTCGAAGCGCTGGTGCGCTGGGAGCATCCGCAAAAGGGGACGATCCTGCCGTCGCGCTTCATCTCGCTCGCCGAAGAGTCCGGGCTCATCGAGCCGATCGGTGAATGGGTGCTGCGGGAAGCGGCCCGCCGCGTGCGCGAATGGAAGAACGCCGGGATCTTCTCCGGCAGGGTCGCGGTGAATCTGTCGCCGCGGCAGTTCCGCCGCAACGATCTCGCGAGCCGCCTGCTCGCAATGCTCGACGAAGCCGGCCTCGCGCCCTGTGACCTCGAATTCGAGGTCACGGAAGGGATGGTCATGGAACATCCCGAGCGCGCGGTCCTCGTCCTCACCGAACTCGTCGAGGCCGGGGTGAGCATCAGCATCGACGATTTCGGCACCGGCTACTCCTCGCTCGCCTATCTCAAGCGCTTCCCGGTCCACAGCCTCAAGATCGACCGCTCGTTCGTCAGCGGCCTGCCCGGCGACCGCAACGATCGGTCACTGACGCGCGCGGTCGTGGCGCTCGCGAAAAGCCTCGGGCTGTCGGTCGTCGCCGAAGGCGTCGAGCACGCCGAGCAAGCCGACTTCCTGCGCCAGATCGGGTGCGATTTCGCGCAGGGCCACTATTTCTCCCGCCCGCTCGATCCGGCCGCGCTCGGGATTTTCCTGCGCGAAGCGCGGGCGCAGGAGGCACATCCCTGACCCGCGGGCGGCCGGACCCGCGGGTGCCCCTGCGCCGCGTCTCGCCGGGCAACTCCGCGACATGCTCCTATACTGGAAAACCTGCCCATTCATGCCAGGAGGAGAAGACGATGACAGATCAGAACCACGTCTACAAACTCGTTGAGCTCGTCGGTACATCGCCCGTCGGCGTCGACGATGCGATCCGCAACGCGATCGAGCAGGCGAGCCAGTCGTTGCGGCACCTCGACTGGTTCGAAACCACCGAGATCCGGGGGCACATCGCCGACGGCAAGATCGCGCACTTCCAGGTCAAACTGAAAGTCGGGTTCCGCTTCGAGTCCTGAACCGCGAACGACCGCGATTTGCCGCGGCAGTAGCCATCCTTAACAACACCGGCAACATCGAGACTGCATCATGTGCGGTTTCGATGTTGCCGGAGAACAACCGATGCTATTCCGTTCGCGCAATCCTGCCATCAGCCTCGCGTTGCAGGGCGGCGGCGCACATGGCGCGTTTACCTGGGGCGTGCTGGACGGCCTGCTCGAAGATGGCCGACTGGAATTCGAGGGGATCAGCGGGACCAGCGCCGGCGCAATGAATGCAGTCGTCCTCGCGCACGGGCTGTTGCACGGCGGGCGCGACGGCGCACGCGAGGCGCTCGCGCGCTTCTGGGGCGCCGTCGCCGCGAGCGCCCCCTTCGATCCGAGCGCCGCCGTCACGAACGGCGAAAACGGCAACCTGTCGCCGGGCGCCAGGGCGATACTCGCGTGGGCGCGCCACTATTCACCGCACGAACTGAACCCTTTCGACGTCAACCCGCTGCGCGACATCGTCGTGCGCGAAATCGACTTCGAGCGCCTGCGCACGCACTGCCGGCTCAAGCTCTTCGTCGCGGCGACCCATGCGAACACCGGCAAGCTGCGGATCTTCGAAACGCGCGAAATGACCGCCGACGCGCTGCTCGCGTCCGCCTGCCTGCCGGCGCTGCACCGCGCCGTCGAGATCGACGGCGAACCCTACTGGGACGGCGGCTACTCGGCGAACCCCGCAGTCTTTCCGCTGTTCTACGACTGCTCGTCGCGTGACATTCTCCTCGTCCTGCTCAGCCCGCTGCTGCACGGCGAGACGCCGCACACCGTCGAGGAGATCCGCAGCCGCACGCTCGACCTGTCGTTCAACGCGACCTTCCTGCGCGAGATGCGCATGTACGCCCACGCGCGCGAATACGCCAGCCGCACGCTGCTGCCGGCGGGACGGCTCGAGCGGCGGCTGAAGCGGACGAATTTCCATCTGATCGAAGCCGAAGAACTGCTGAGCCAGTTGCCGACCGAAACCAGGCTCGCGACGAGCCTGCGATTTCTCGAGATGCTGCGCGACCAGGGCCGGCAACATGCCCGGACGTGGCTGGACGCAAACTACGGCAAGGTCGGGCAGCGTTCGTCGGTCGAAATCGCCGAGCTGTTCTACTGATGTTCCACTGCACAGTTGATAGTCAATACATATCGATTCTATTCCGACATTCAATTTCTCCAATCTTCCCGCGCTGCGTACGATGGGTTCCAACGCAACCCGCGAAGAAAGGAGAAACAAGATGACAAATCCCTTCCACAACCCGCAATCGGTCACCATCCAGAACCTTGAAGCCGCGTTCGCCGGCGAGTCGATGGCGCACATCAAGTACCGCTACTTCGCCAAGCTGTGCCGCGAGATGGGCGACGAGGAAACCGCGAAGGTTTTCGAGGCGACCGCCGACCAGGAAGTGATGCACGCGTTCGGCCACCTCGACCTGCTCTACCCGAAGGCGAAAATGACCCCGGCGCGCGCGCTGCAGTTCGCGATCGAAGGCGAGACCTACGAATACACCGAGATGTACCCGGGCTTTCGCCACGCAGCCGTCGAGGAAGGCCATGCCGACGCGGTGAAGGAGATCGACGAGCAGATCGTCGAGTCGAAGGAACACGCCGAACAGTTCAGGGCCGTGCTCGAACGCGCGGCGAAGCGCTTCGCCGCGCTCGCCAAGGTCGAAGAGCGTCACGCCAACCACTACCAGGAAGCGCTCGACCGGATCTCCGCCTGAACCGGGCCGTGCCGAATCGACGAATCAACGACGAATCAAGCGTGAAAGGAAGAACATCATGAAGACTTGGCAATGTGTTGTATGCGGTTTCACCTACGACGAAGCAGCCGGACTCCCGGACGAGGGCATCGCCCCCGGCACGCGCTGGGAAGACATCCCCAACGACTGGTCCTGCCCCGACTGCGGCGTCGCGAAGGCCGACTTCGAGATGGTCATGATCTGATGCGGCATCGCCCCTGCTCCCTGACACCCGGGAGCAGGCTACCCGCTGCCGGATCGTTCTCCGCCGGCGACCCGGCACCCCGCCGACAAGACGAACAACAGAGAGGCAACCCATGACCCCACCCATCGTCATCCTCGGCAGCGGTCTCGCCGGCTACACGCTGGCACGTGAATTGCGCAAGCTCGACCGTGACACACCACTCGTCATCCTGAGCCGCGACGCGGCCGGCTTCTATTCGAAGCCGATGCTGTCGAACGCATTTTCGGCCCACCGCAGCGCCGCAAGCCTGGTGATGAAGCCGGTCGAAAAAATGGCCGCCGAGCTCGCCGCGGTGATCCGCCCCCACCTCGAGGTCGCCGCGCTCCACCCTGCCCGCCGCGTCGTCGAACTCGCCGGTGGCGAAGAAATCCCCTATCGCGACCTCGTGCTCGCGCTCGGCGCCGATCCGATCCGCCTGCCGCTCGGCGGCGACGCGGCGGCGGACGTCCTGTCGGTCAATGACCTCGACGATTTCGCCCGCTTCGCCGCGCGGCTCGACGGCGCGAAGCGCGTCGCGGTGCTCGGCGGCGGGCTGATCGGCTGCGAATTCGCCAACGACCTGCTCGCCCGCGACATCCGCCCGACAGTCATCGACATCGCCCGCTGGCCGCTCGGCAGGTTGCTGCCGGAAGACACCGGGCAGTGGTTTCGGCAGCGGCTCGAAGCGGCCGGCGTGAGCTTTCGACTCGGCGTCTCCGCCACCACGGTGTCGCACCATGCCGGCGGTTACCGGCTCGCGATCAGCGACGGCACGACGCTCGACGCCGACGTGGTGCTGTCGGCAGTCGGCCTGCGACCGCGCACCGCACTCGCCGCCGCGGCCGGCCTCGCCGTCAACCGCGGCGTGCTGACCGACCGCCGGCTGGCGAGCTCCGATCCGCATATCCACGCGCTCGGCGACTGCGCCGAAGTCGACGGCCTGACGCTGCCGTACGTGATGCCGATCATGCACCAGGCGCGCGCGCTGGCAGCGACGCTCGCCGGCACGCCGACCGCGGTCAGCTATCCGGCGATGCCGGTCGTCGTCAAGACGCCGGCATGCCCCGCGGTCGTCTGCCCGCCGGCGATCGACGCGCAGGGCAGCTGGCAGATCGTCGCCAGCGACGAGGCCGGCGGCGGCATCGAGGCGCAGTGTCTCGACGCAAACGAAAAACTCCTCGGCTTCGTCCTGCTCGGCGGCGCAACGGCGCGCAAGCAGGCGCTCGCCAGCCGCGCGCCCGCAACGCTCGGCTGAACCCGCGGAAGGCCGCGGCGGCGCGGTTTCCGGCTCGCCGCCGCCCCGCCCCACCACCCTCCGGAGGACGCCGGAAGCGCTCCCCGCCCGCCGCGAGCAGCGTTACAATGCGCCCTCCCTGCTGCACTGCGGAGAAGCGCGTAATGCCCCTGGCTCAAACCGAAAACCTCAATATCGTCGCCGTCGACCCGATGCCCTCGCCCGAGGAGATCAAGGCCCGCGTGCCGCTGACCGAACGCGCTGCGGCGACCGTCGTCGCCGGCCGCCGCGCACTCCACGACATCCTCGACCGCAAGGACAGGCGCCTGTTCATCGTCGTCGGCCCGTGCTCGATCCACGACCCGGTCGCCGGCCTCGATTATGCCAAGCGCCTGAAGGCGCTGGCCGACGAAGTGGCCGGAACGATGGTGCTGGTGATGCGCGTGTATTTCGAGAAGCCGCGCACCTCGACAGGCTGGAAAGGCTTCATCAACGATCCCTATATGGACGACTCGTTCCACATCGAGGAAGGCATGGAGAAGGCGCGCCGCTTCCTGCTCGACGTGAACGAGATCGGCCTTCCGGCCGCGACCGAAGCCCTCGACCCGATCGCCCCGCAGTACTACGGCGACCTGATCGCATGGACGGCGATCGGCGCGCGCACGTCGGAGTCGCAGACGCACCGCGAGATGTCGTCGGGCCTATCGACGCCGGTCGGCTTCAAGAACGCCACCGACGGCGACCTCGACGTCGCGATCAACGCGATCGTTTCCGCGTCGCATCCGCACAGCTTCCTCGGCATCAACGGCAAGGGACAGTCCGCGATCCTGCGCACGCGCGGCAACCGCTACGGCCACGTCGTGCTGCGTGGCGGGGCCGGACGGCCGAACTACGACACGGTGTCGATCTCGCTCGCCGAACAGGCGCTGGCGAAGGCGAAGCTGCCGCTGAACATCGTCGTCGACTGTTCGCACGCGAACTCGTGGAAAAAGCCCGAGCTGCAGCCGCTGGTCATGAAGGACGTGGTGCACCAGATCCGCGAGGGCAACCGCTCGGTGGTCGGGCTGATGATCGAGAGCTTCCTCGAAGCCGGCAACCAGTCGATTCCGGCCGACCTGTCGCAACTGAAGTACGGCTGTTCGGTCACCGATGCCTGCATCGACTGGGACACCACCGAGGCCACGATCCGCAACGCCGACAGCGTGCTGCGCGAAGCGTTGCAGCGCCGGAGCGAGCTCGCATGAATCTTGTCGTGCAGGGCGAGGATGTCGATTCGGTCGCCCTGAAGAATCTCGCCAAGACTACCGGCGCGAGCGCCATCGAGCAGATCACTGCGCAGGCTTTCCGGCTCGTGGCCGGGCACGACAGCGAGCAGGTCGACAGCCTGTGCGCCGAGGCCCGGCTCGACTGGGCCTGGGTGCCGTCCGGGCGCAAGCTCGCCGACTTCGGCCTGTTCGTCACCGACATGGACTCGACGCTGATCAACATCGAGTGCATCGACGAGATCGCCGACATGCAGGGCCTGAAACCCGAGGTCGCGGCAATCACCGAAGCGGCGATGCGCGGCGAAATCGACTTCCGCGAATCCCTGACCCGCCGCGTGAGCCTGCTCGCCGGCCTGCCCGAAGCGGCGCTCGCCGAGGTCTACGAGCAGCGGCTGCAGTTGAACCCGGGCGCCGAACGCCTGATGCGCGGGCTCAAAGCCGCGGGCCTCCACACCGTGCTGGTATCGGGCGGTTTCACGTATTTCACCGAGCGCCTCAAGGCTCGGCTCGGCTTCGACGAAGCCCACGCGAACGAACTGGAAACGCACGACGGCCGCCTCACCGGCCGGGTCCGCGGTCCGATCGTCGACGGCGCCGCGAAAGCCGCGCATCTGCGTCACGCGCGCGAGCATCTGGGCCTGAAAGCCGACCAGGTGATCGCCGCCGGCGACGGCGCCAACGACATCCCGATGCTGACCGAAGCAGGCTTCGCCGTCGCCTACCGCGCGAAGCCGGTGCTGCGCACCGTCGCCGACTGCCGCCTCGACCACGTCGGCCTGGATGGTCTGCTGAACCTTTTCGCGTAGGGCGCGCAGGAGTGGAGTGACGGCGTTCCTCGGGCGGCGGGTGAACGCCCGCAGCAGTGAAAAGTACTGAAAACGTATATACTTTTCTAGTACAAAGTAACACGAGGTTCGATCATGTCGAAACAAGCCGTTTTCACTATGAAGCTGGAGGCCGAGTTGCGCGACGAGTTCATGGCCGAGGCCGAGGCTGCCCACCGTCCGGCGTCGCAGGTACTGCGCGAGCTGATGCGCGAATTCGTTCAACGCCAGCGCGAGGCGCGCGAATACGACGAGTTCCTGCACCGCAAGGTGGAGGCCGGTCGGGCTTCGATGCGGGCCGGTCAGGGCCGATCGAACGATGAGATCGAGGCGGAGTTCGCTGCCCGGCGCGCCGATGTGGCCAACCGGGCGTGAAGGTCGTCTGGACCACAGAGGCACAGCAGGACCGCGCCGACGTATGGGATTACATCGCGGCCGACAACCCGCAGGCGGCGGCGAGGATGGATGAACTGTTCAGCGACGCGGCGGCCCGCCTGACCATGCATCCCATGTTCGGACGGCCGGGGAAGATACCCGGCACCCGCGAGCTGATCCCGCACGACAGTTATCGACTGGTGTACGAGATCGACGGCGAAACGGTGTGGATCCTGACTTTGGTCCATACGGCCCGCCAGTGGCCGCCCGTGCGCGATTGAGTGGGGAGGAGTGACCACGTCGGCCTGGATGGTCTGCTGAACAGTGTCGGGATCGAGTCTGGTAGGGGCGCTGCGGCCCCACCATGTGGAAAAAATGCATGATTGCAAGATTTGACCCGTGTTCTCGTGACCCCGTGTTCGCAGCGACAACATCGAGGACGAATTCACCGCCAGGCGGATCAAGTGAGCGCCGCCCGGCGCCGCCGCTCACGCGGTCGTGTCGGGTAGGTGCAGGTGGAAGGGGCCGGTCTCGCTGCGGCGTGCATTGATCAGCACCTTGCTGATCTGGATCACCGGCTTGATGTCCGTGTAGTTGGGGATGTCCTCCATGATCTCTTTCTCGTGCGGCGCGAAGGCGGCACCGAATTCTTCGACCGAATTGAAGAAGAGATGGCAGACGGCCGCGTAGAGCGGCTCCGAGTCGGGCGCCTCGGCGGAGACGCCGCGGTCGACGGCGATGCCCTGGCAGGCGTCGCCGAGCCTGTCCTTCACCATCGGTATGTGTTCGTTGCAGTAATAGGTGAAGTCGAAGCGGTTGTCCGGGGTGTAGGGATAGAAAACGCTCACCTTGATCACGACGCGGTCCTCCATAATGGTGTCGGCGGATTGCGGGGGCACGACCCCCGTCCTTGCGCAGCGCGCACGTTTGCAGTATCTGCAATGTAGCGCAGCCGATTGCCGACGGCATGAATTTTTGCGCGTCCGGCACCGCGGCAAGAGGTGGCAGATAACGCCTTCAGCTCATCCGCCTACGCTCGCTGCGCAATCTCGCGGGCGATCAGATAACGCAGTGTCGGGATCGAGTCTGGTAGGGGCGCTGCGGCCCCATCATGTGGGAAAAATGCGTGATTGCAAGACTTGACACTGTGTTTCTCTCGAACGAACTGGAAACGCACGACGGCCGCCTCACCGGCCGGGTGCGGGGCGCGATCGTCGACGGCGCCGCGAAAGCCGCGCATCTGCGTCACGCGCGCGAGCGCCTGGGCCTGAAAGCCGACCAGGTGATCGCCGCCGGCGACGGCGCCAACGATATCCCGATGCTGACCGAAGCAGGCTTCGCCGTCGCCTACCGCGCGAAGCCCGTGCTGCGCACCGTCGCCGACTGCCGCCTCGACCACGTCGGGCTGGACGGGCTGCTGAACCTCTTCACGTAGGGCGTGCAGGCTTCACCGGCGCCGGAGCCGAAGGCGGAGGGCAACCACCCGGTACGGGTTGGCGCCCGCGCGCAACGCACGGTTAGACGGCGGCGGCATTTCAATACGCACGGGATGCGCGCTGAATAACCTCCGTTGCCCACTGATTCAGGCTCTTGCCCGAAGCTTGAGCAGCGACGAGTGCCGCACCATGGACTTCTGGCGGAACGCGCAGCATGAGCTTGCCGGAGGCAGGCTTTTCTGGCTTGACCCCTTGTTCCTTGCAATCGGAAAGAAAGTCCTCGATGGCGCCAGCGAATGCCTCATGCAGTTCAGCCACAGTTTCACCATGGAAGCTGATCATGACGCGCAGGCCAAGTACGCGACCGACAAAAATGTTGTCGCGTTCGTCGAACTCGATGCGGGCTGTATAGCCTTTGTGGGTCATGGTGTTCATGGTTTTACTCCTACTCGTTCCAGCAATTCTCGGGCCTCTTCGACTTGGTAACGCTTGGCCTCTTTGCCAGGGTGAGGGCGATGGCAACGCCACTGCTCACCCTTGAGAAGGATCTTGACGCGAGAGCCTTCTCGCTCATGGACTTCACCACCAAGACCGATGATCAGTGCCTCGATGTCGGAGAAGACAATCGATGAGGACGTTGGCTTGGTGAAGATGGCCTGCAGGGTTTTGCGTTGCTTGGTGTTCACAAGGAAAATGCTAGCAAAAAGTGACTGCAAATGCAAGCATATAGCGCTAGCACTTGGCCTAACGTTTGAGTTCAGGGGCGCGCCGCCGATGGCGGATTACTGCGCTCTGTGACCTGTACGAAGACGCCAGAGGGAACCAGAGGGAACCAGAGGGAACCAGAGGGAACCAGAGGGAACCAGAGGGAACCAGAGGGAGCGACATAACGATTAAGGTTAGATCGTGGCTCGCTTCGCGATCACGACATAACCATAACCTTAATCGTTAGGAAATGAACTGATGCAAGAAGGCATACATACTGGGAGAAGCGGAATATGAATCTACAGTAAATGCTTCACTTTAAATTCCCATGAAGAAATTCAATTATTGCTCTCCCACCCTTCACGTCAGAAGTACTGCTACGCCGCCTTCTCACCTCGTCAGGAGGCATGCTTCCTTTTGTCTCGCCCCAAGAACTCCAAATTCTCTCTTTTGGCTTTATTACATAAAATTGACAACTTTCCTGGAGCCCATCGCCTCCAGCTGAGTAAAATCCGACTTTATCCCATTTGCAGTCTTGGAGAATTACCGTATCCACCTCATCTGGATGAGTTGGAATGTGCTTCGGATTCAGTTGGCGCTCATATTCTTCAAATGGAATCAGCGAACCTGATTCAGCATCAATAACAATAATCTTGCCTGTTACGGGCAGTCTGTTCTTAGCTGTTTTGTCCTTTGCAAGATATTGAATACTAACCGCGTTAAACGGAGCCAAGCGTTGCTCTATTTTTTGCTCTTTCTTGTTTGTTTGATATATCGCAAACGCAATCAATAAAGCCACAGGGAGTAGTCTCAATATCAAATTCATATTAAGTATTTTTATTAGACGTTAATCGCTTTGGACATAATTTCTGCTTCGAGAGAAAGTAGCCTATCCTGAAGCGGTTGTTTGTTTGCTCTGTGGTTATCGTCGTAGTTAGTGACGATGACGTCAGATACGTCGCCTGGATCGTCGATGGCAGCATTCACAACGATTGCACATGGCATTAGAGTACGGAAGGCAAAAATTCTGCGAAGGAAAGCACGTTAATACCAATGAGCAACGGGTTACCTATACCAAGCCCCCACCACGCCACCTTCCGTTCTGCCAAAGCCACCTCGATTGGCTTTGGATGACCGACAACGCCCGCAGTAGCGATTGCGAGAACAACGACTCCGATCGCCGAAGCAACATAGAAAAGACGTCCAGAAACCTCACGTGCGATGCCAATTAGAACGACCGCCTCCAGTGACACCGTTGCGGCGAGAATGCCGTTGCAAACAACAAGCCCGAGAAAGAACGCGCTGTGCGATTCGTTGAAACCGGTACGGATAATTCGAAGGCCAAGGAAATACAGGTATCCGAGAGAGAAGATGGAGCAGGATCCTACCATAACGAGAATGTTCAATATCAGCATGAACGCGTACCGGATGGAGTGGCCCAACGTAGAGCTAACCGGCGCTGCGCGGTCTTATCGCGCAGCGTCCAGCGTCCGAAGGGAGCGAGGTTGAGCGCCATGTTGAGCGTCACTGCGGATACTTCCCTTCTCTCGATCTGGAGAGCGCATCGATCAATTCGCCTATCGGAACGGGATGGTCTGGTTTACGGCGGACCCCAGCGCTCACAATTTGCTGATGAGCTTCCTTGCTGCTGGCAATAAAATACCAAAAGCCGGCTCCAAGAAGCACAGGGATACCCCAGCCACCAAGAGGCACGCCGACAACTCCGACCAGAATTAGCAATATCATTAGGCAGCCTTCAAGATCATTCTTAGCTGCTTCATGACGGATCGCTACCTCTTCGACGTACAATTCGTCGTCTAGACCGAGAATGTCGGACCGATACAACTCACCCTGCCCACGGTTGCAGAGAGGCAAATTTGGGTCATTGCTGTACTGGCCAAACGCAAGACATTTTTTAAAGTGCTTGTGAAGCTTCTGCTCTATCAAATAGGCATCCTGTCTGTAGGCAAAGAAAAATATCTTGTCGATGAGCTTTTCATCACCGAAGCCAGCGTACGAAAATCGCTCCTTTACAGAACCTCGGGTTGTAAATCCAAGTTTGTAAAGTATTCCTTGCGAAGTATTCAGTCTGACGTAATACACGTGCCCAGCATCAGTTAATGGCCTACCCCAGAGTTTTCTCCATAACTTCTTCATTAGTCGCTTCCATGCTAAAAAAGCTACAACTAGAAAGCACAGGGGTCTTGCAATACAAGATCGCCTCTTCCCGCGAGTCTCAAGGGACGTGCCATGGTAGCACTATGACAGAGGAGAGTGCGTTACATGCAAGACCTGACCATCGATACTCGATGCACTCGCTCGATGCACTCGACTCGATGCACTTCTATTGACGGGGGAGGCTAATGGGTGACCCTGTGTTCGTTGCCGGTTTTTTGCCGCATGCGGCAAAAAAACTACCCCCGCGCCGAGCAGCTTCGGTCGGGTTTATGGCGGACGATCGCTCGAATTTCATGGGCCGGCGCTTACAGCGAAGGTTTGGATTTTAAGAATACGGATTCAGGATTTATTCTGCGATTTCTCTTGGCGTTTTTTGCATTTAATCTCATCAGCACATACTTTGTGTTTGTGCACGCCTTCGTCGTTATCCTTTAGTTCAAGCGCATTGAGAATTGCGCCGCACTTTTTACACTTACTGTGTTTGACCATCTTTTCTCCAAATAAAGCTAGAGCGTGTTATGAACTTATGCAGATGATATAGTTGATGTTTTTTTGATCTCTGTGAGCAGAAAACCCTACCCGAGCGATGTCACTGAAGAGGAATGGCATTTCGTGCCCCCAGATCTCCCTTGCTCACCCTCAATGCATCGGAACTAAAATCGCATAAGCAAAGGCTGCAACAGGAAGGAGCCACGGTAGTAGTGCCAGACGTTTTTGAGAAACGCTAAGTGGCGCTATGCGCGATTTGATGAAAGTAGCGACCGCGAGTTCGCAGAACAGTATGTACGCGAGTATCACCCAAAGCGTCATGGAGGCAGGCATGAACCCGCTGCCAGCCAAATACCCGAGAACAAAAATACCAATAGCAAATATAACTCTAGCTATTAGAATTTTCAACATGGTAGTTTTTCTGCTGGTTACGTTTGAATTTAGCGGCCGGCCCGGCTTTTCTGGCAGATTTGGTCTAGTACTATTTTACGATACGCCGATGATTAATCCTACCGGCTATCGCCGACTACTTTGTCGTCCTCAACGTTTCAAGAAGAAGTTGCTTCTGCTGAACCACGGTGGCCATGCTCATCGAAAGTGCGGCGCAGTGGTTGGCGGTGCCATAGGCCTGAATTGCCTGAGCCTTCATTCTTCGGTACGCCGTCTCCCTAGCCTGAACGGCTGGAGGAGAAGCGACTTGCTTCTGAAATTCAGCGATCAACTGATTAACGTCGGGCGCGCTCCTGCCGTCTTTTCGTGCGAGTGCCTCCATTGTTGGAACTACTGTCCGAGTGAGCAGTGAGTTCACGTCTTGTGCTACAAACAAGACACCCTTGCAATCGGGGTCGGCCGCTCCCATTTCAATCATCTTGACGTAGGAGATGAGCGCCGCAGCTTCTCGACCAATCTGACGACTATCGATCTGCAGTTGAGCGCTAGCTATCGTGGGAATGAAACCCAGAAGCAGCGACAAAAGTTTTTTAGTTTCCATCACCATTTTTCCAAGGATAACCGCACACAGCACAGGTCACAGCATCACACGAGGCACACAGGGGGTCAAAGCACACAGGGGTCACAAGCAGCAAAGCAGGGGGCAGGTCTTGCAATACAAGATCACCTCTTCCCGCGAGTCTCAAGGGATGTGCTATGGAAGCAATATGACATAAGAGAATTCGTTATTGCAAGACATGATCCCAGATCTGTGTAAGTGGCGGGTATTCTTCGTCAGTTTTCTTCAATCAGATTTTTATAAAAGCCCTTCTGGCTTTTCTTCCTTGGTTCACTACGTGGTTGCGAGCCAAACGTCGAGGAAAGTGACCGTGGAGCGTGTCACCGTGCTCGAAACACACCGGTTTCCATAACGCCAAGTTTCACGGAAATTCACGTCGCCGCTCACAAACAGACCACGATTTCCAGCGAGCGTAGGGCGGAAAAGCCGTAGGCGCCTTCCGCCGCAGGGTGCTTTCGCTGCACGACCACGATGCCGATTCCCTTGTCATGCGGCGGATAACGCCGCTGCGCGGCTCATCCGCCCTACGGCGGCTGTACATTGCCGTAACAACTTGATACAACCGTAACCTACTATCAAGGAGGACCCGATGCAACGTACCTGGTGCTACCTCGCCTTGGCATGCTCCCTGACCCTGCCCGCCTGGGCGCAGACCGAGGTCTGGTCCGAGGCCCCCAAGACCCAGCGCTGGTCGGAAGCCCCCCAGCGCCCCGCCACGCCCCCGCCAGCCCAACCGTCACCGCGCACAAATCAATGGAGCAACAGCCACGCCCTGCCCGACCCCGCCAGCACCGCGCGTCCACCCGCCGCGCCCGGCGGCACGGCGGGACGCACCGCCCAATGGTCCACCCCCACCTACACCCAGCGCCGCTCGGACGAAGACGTCCAGCGTCAGGTGGACGCCATCTCTCGGGACGCCGAACGCCGCGCGCTCGCGGGCCAGGGCGGCTGGAACGGCGGGCACAGCGGTAGCCGAGTGTCCGACCAGGCCTGGCGCAACCACATGGACCGCTCACGCGCGCAGGATCAGTTCCAGCGCGACCAGGACGCCTACTACGAGCGCCAGCGGCAGTACAACCGTTAAGCACCAGGGCCGAATGCCGCGTGGGAAGGGACCTCTGGAAAATATAGGGTCACCCATGAGAACGAGAAAACCTTGATCGCGATGGATTCGATCACCTCGGTCAGCGAGCGGGCGGAAAAGCCGCAGGCGCCTTCCGCCGCAGGGTACTTCCGCCCCACGACCGATGCCGATTCCGTTGTCATGCGGCGGATAACGCCGCTGCGCGGCTCATCCGCCCTACGGCTGCTGCGTCGAGGGGAACACCTCACCGTTCAACTTGGTTTGTCACCCCTCGCCTGCAGCGGCAGCAGGCGCATTCGCGTGCGGTCGGGGTCAACCGTGAGCAACGCGCCTTCTTCCAGCTCGGAGGTCATCTGTCGCAGGGCGACGATAATCTGCTCGCCGATTGCGTCCGGGCTGACATCCTCCGCACGACACTCGGCTTCTCGCCGTGCGTAGCGGCGAGGATCGCGCCGAAATCCAGATCGTGGGTGAGCACCACGTAATCGGCGGCTTTGGCGTAGGCCATGATTTCCGAGTCCGGGGCGTTCTTCGCCCCCAGCGAAGTCCAGTGCACCGCTTCGAATCCTGCATCGCCCAGCACCCCGATCCAGCGCGGCGACAGATTCATATCGACGAGCAGCTTCATGCGGAGGCCAGCACGACCTCGCGCTCTTCGGCCCGCCATGCGGCGTAACGAAGCGCCTGCATGATGTCCTCACGTTCGAGGTAGGGGTAATCGGCAAGGATCTCGTCGACGCTATGCCCTGCGCCGATCTGTCCCACGACCATGCCGACCGTGACACGCATGCCCCGGATGCACGCTTTGCCGCCCATCACGCCGGGCTCCTGGCTGATCCGATCAAGCTGTCCCATGGTCCACTCCTCTCGAAACCCGATGTCAGGGTAGTTCAAAAATAGCATTTCAAGAACCATTCATGAGAACGACAAAACCTTGATCGCGAGGGATTCGATCACCTCGGTCAGCCCTCCAGATGCGCGAGGATCGCGTTGAGCATTGCGCCGCCCAGCCGCTTGCTGCGCGCGCCGCTCCAGCCGGTGAGGCCGTCGGGGAGGTTGGCGTTGTCCTTGAACGGCATCTCCAGCGTCAGCGACACGCAGCCGAAGCGGTGCGCGACCCACTTGCTTGCCAGCGTCAGCAGTTCGTCGCCGAACCGGCCGGACTTGTAGCCGTGCCGCGTCTGGAAATCCGGGCTCGCCGCGGCCAGGGCGGCAACGAGGCGCGCCTGCTGCTGCGCCATCTCGGCGGTGAAGCCGGGCACTTCCTCGGCGGTCGAGAAAAACACATAGGGCAGCGACTCGTCGCCGTGGATGTCGAGGAAGAGATCGCAACCGCTCGCCTCCATCGCTTCGCGCACGCAGAACACTTCGGGACTCGCAACCGGGTCGGGCGCGCGCCATTCGCGGTTCAGGTTGCGGCCGGCCGCGTTGGTGCGCAGGTTGCCATGAACGGCGCCGTCGGGATTCATGTTGGGCACGATGTGCAGCACGGCCTGTTCGCGGATCTTGCGCGCGACCGGGTCGGCGGCGTCGAGCAGGCGCTCGAGCAGGCCTTCGACGAACCATTCGGCCATCGTTTCGCCAGGATGCTGTCGGGCGATGATCCACACCGGCCGGCGCCCCGGGCTCGCCCGCCCGACAACGATACGGTCGATGTCGCGCCCTTCGACCGTCGTGCCGAGCGTGTCTATCTGCGCGAACGCGGACATCTCGGCCCAGCCGAGCAGATCCAGGTGGCGTTCGTGCGAGTACGGCTCGAAATACGCGTAGTAGATGCTGTTGCGCTCGGGTGTGTGCTCGACGATCAACTGGCCGTTCTCGTACGCCGTACTCGCGACGCGGAACCAGTTGCGCCGGTCGTACGAGGCGACGCAGCGATAGCCCGGCCAGCCTTCGGCAAAGGCCGCGTCGCCCGCGTTCTCGAACGTCATGCGAAGCGGCCGGCCCGCGGCGCCGTGCAGGCGGAAATAGAACCACTGGTGCAGGTTCGCCGCATTGTCCGCGCGCAGCCGCAGGCGGATGTCCTGCGGGTTGGCGATGCTGACGACCTCGATGGCGCCGGCGTCGAAGTTGTGGCTGATTTTCATGCTGTCCCCCGGATCGCAGTGTGTTGAGCGTCAATCGGTGCGGCGCCGGAACACGAGCGTGTCCACGTCCGAAACTTCCGGTGCGAAGCCGTAGCCTTCG
This sequence comes from Aromatoleum bremense, assembly GCF_017894365.1. Taxonomy (NCBI): domain Bacteria; kingdom Pseudomonadati; phylum Pseudomonadota; class Betaproteobacteria; order Rhodocyclales; family Rhodocyclaceae; genus Aromatoleum; species Aromatoleum bremense. The sequence continues at coordinate 3,771,236 of NZ_CP059467.1, read as the reverse complement.
GCGTCGAAGCCCTTGAGCCCCTCGACGTCCTCGACCCGGTTGCGGATCGCGTAGCGGCTCATCAGGCCGCGCGCCCGCTTCGCGTAGAAGCTGATGATCTTGTAACGCCCGCCCTTCCAGTCCTCGAACACCGGCGTGATCACCTGCGCGGCGAGCTTCGCCGGCCGCACCGACTTGAAGTACTCCTCCGACGCAAGGTTCACGAGCACTGCGCTGCCGCCGGCCTCGCGCTCGGCGGCGAGCAACCGGTTCAGCGCTTGGGCGAGCGTGTCGCCCCAGTAGGCGTAGAGGTTCGCCCCGCGCGGATTCTTGAGCCGGGTGCCCATTTCCAGGCGGTAAGGCTGCATCAGGTCGAGCGGGCGCAACATGCCGTACAGCCCGGACAGGATGCGCAGGTGCTGCTGCGCCCAGGCGAGGTCGTCTTCCGAAAGGCTGCCCGCGTCGAGCCCGCCGTAGACGTCGCCGTTGAACGCGAGCAGCGCCTGCTTCGCATTGTCGGGGGTGAACGGCCGATGCCAGCGCTCGTAGCGTGCGACGTTCAGCGCAGCGAGCGGGTCCGACAGGTGCATCAGCTCCGCGACCTCCGCAGGCGTCTTCTGCCGCAGGATGCCGATCAGCTCGCCGGCTTCATGCAGATAATCCGGCTGCGTGGCCGTGGCGGTGACCGGCGGCGTTTCGAAATCCAGCGCCTTGGCCGGAGAGATCACGAAAATCATGGATTGTGCTTGTTGTCGTTGCCGGGCCGACGCATGGTAACAAAACGTCGTGCATCGCGTCGCGCGGGGGCGGGGCGTGGCGGGGCGTTTGACACGGGCAGCCCGATTGCGCGACATTCCTTGGTCCCACCCGGCCGGAATCCCAGATGCACGCCCCGTCACTGCTCGAACGATCCCTTAGGAGCGTATGGCACCCCTGCACGCAGATGAAGCAGCACGAAGCGCTGCCGCTGGTGCCGATCGTGCGCGGCGAAGGCCCGTGGCTCATCGATGCCGACGGCCGCCGGCTGCTCGACGGCATCAGCTCATGGTGGGTTAATCTCTTCGGCCACTGCAACCCGCGCATCAACGCCGCGCTGCGCGCGCAGTTGGAGACACTCGAACACGTGATGCTCGCCGGCTTCACGCACGAGCCCGTCGTCGAGCTCTCCGAACGGCTCGCGGCGCTGACCGGACATCGCCTCGGGCATGCGTTCTACGCGTCCGACGGCGCGTCCGCGACCGAGATCGCATTGAAGATGAGCGCGCATTACTGGCGCAACCTCGGCCTTGCGGAAAAATCCCGCTTCGTCAGCCTCGCCGGCAGCTATCACGGCGAAACCGTCGGCGCGCTGGCGGTCACCGACGTCGCGATCTTCCGCGACGCGTACGCGCCGCTGGTGCGCGCCGGCACGACCGTGCCGACGCCGGACGCCCGCCTCGCCCTGCCCGGCGAATCGGCCGCCGACGTCGCCCGCCGCGCCGCCGCCGCGCTCGAAGCGCATCTGGTCGAGCACCATGCGCAGACCGCCGCGCTGATCGTCGAGCCGCTCGTGCAGGGCGCCTCCGGCATGGTCATGTACGACCCGGAATACCTGCGCCTCGCCCGCGCGCTGTGCGACCGCTACCGGGTGCATCTCATCGCCGACGAGATCGCGGTCGGGTGCGGGCGCACCGGCAGCTTTTTCGCATGCGAACAGGCCGGCATCTGGCCCGATTTCCTGTGCCTGTCGAAAGGCATTTCGGGCGGTTACCTGCCGCTGTCGCTGGTGCTCGCGGCCGACACCGTCTATGCGGCGTTCTACGATGACTCCGCGACCCGCGCCTTCCTGCATTCACACTCGTACACCGGCAACCCGCTCGCGTGCCGCGCCGCGCTGGCGACGCTGGACATCTTCGAACAGGATGACGTGCTGGCCGCGAACCGCGTGCTCGCCCGGCAGCTCGGCGACGCCGTCCACGCGCGTTTCGGCGCGCATCCCGCAGTGCGGCAGCTGCGCCAGCGCGGCATGATCCTCGCGTTCGACGTCGCGACCGAGCGGCCCGACTTCGCGCGCAACTTCTTCCGCGCCGGGCTCGACCACGGCGTGCTGCTGCGCCCGATCGGCAACACCGTCTATTTCATGCCGCCGTACATCCTCGACGCGGCTCACGTCGCGCATCTCGTCGACGGCGCGGCCGCGGCGCTCGCCGAAGCGCTCGAGCCGGTGCCGGGCTGACCGCGATGCTGCTCGACCGCCTCAAGGCCGACCTCCTCGAACTCGATGCCCGCGCGCTCAGGCGCACGCGCCGCAGCCTCGCGACACCGTGCACCCCGCACGCCCGCGTCGACGGACGCGACATGCTGGCATTCTGCAGCAACGACTATCTGGGCCTCGCCGCCGAACCGGCCCTCGCGCACGCGCTGCAAGCCGGCGCCGCACGCTGGGGCGCGGGCTCCGGCGCGTCGCACCTCGTGAGCGGCCACTACGCCGTCCACGACGAACTCGAAGCGCGGCTCGCGGCGTTCGTCGGCTGCGAACGCGCGCTGTATTTCTCGACCGGCTACATGGCGAACACGGGGACGATCCCGGCGCTCGTCGGGCGCGGCGACGCGATCTTCGCCGACCGCCTGAACCACGCGTCGCTCATCGATGGCGCGCTGCTGTCGCGCGCCGAGCTGCACCGCTATGCGCACGGCGATCCGGCTGCGCTGGAGCGCGCGCTCGCGTCGAGTTCGGCGAAACGCAAGCTGATCGTCACGGATGCGGTGTTCAGCATGGACGGCGACGTCGCGCCGCTCGCAGCGCTGCTCGATCTGGCCGAACGCTTCGATGCGTGGCTGATGGTCGATGACGCGCACGGCTTCGGCGTGCTCGGCCCGAACGGGCGCGGCGCGATTGCCGAAGCCGGTCTCGCGTCGTGGCGGCTGATCTACGTCGGCACGCTCGGCAAGGCCGCGGGCGTGTCCGGCGCGTTCGTCGCCGGCCACGCCGATGTCGTCGAGTGGCTGATGCAAAAAGCCCGCACCTACATCTTCACCACCGGCGCGCCGCCCGCGCTCGCCGAAGCGCTGCTCGCGAGCCTCGACCTGATCGAGCGCGGCGACGAGCGCCGGGAGCACCTTGCCGGACTGGTCGCGCTGCTGCGGCGCGAACTCGCCCTCGCCCGCTGGCAGCTGCTGCCGTCACGCACGCCGATCCAGCCGGTGCTGATCGGCGACAACGCCGAAGCGCTCGCCGTCGCCCGCGCGCTGTGGGACGAAGGCCTGTGGGTGCCGGCGATCCGCCCGCCGACCGTGCCGCAGGGCACCGCGCGCCTGCGCATCTCGCTGACCGCCGCGCATTGCGCCGACGACGTCCGCCGTCTCGCGCACGCCCTCAACCGGCTCGAGGCGCGGCGATGAGCCGGCCGGATCTCGTCCTGCTGCATGGCTGGGGGCTCGGTCCGCAGGTGTGGACCGCGCTGACGCCGCATCTGCCGGGCGGGCTGCGCGTGCGCACGCCGGCGCTGCCGGGTCACGGCGGCGCACCGGCCCGCGGCACGACGCTCGAAGCGTGGGGCGACGCGCTGCTGCCCGAACTGCCGGACGGCGCGGTCGTATGCGGCTGGTCGCTCGGCGGGCTCGTCGCGCTCGATCTCGCGCAGCGTTATCCGCGCAAGGTCGCGCGGCTGGTGCTGATCGACACTTCCCCGTGTTTCGTCACCCGCCCCGAAAACACCGCCGCGCCGTGGCCGCACGGGCTCGCCGCCTCGACCGTCGCCGGCTTCATCGACGATTTCGCGCACGATCCGGCTGCGACGCTGCGACGCTTCGTCGCCCTGCAGGCACTCGGCGACGCGCGGCGGCGCACGGTCGCGAGCATGTTGAACGCCGCGCTCGCCGATATCGAACAGTGCGATCCCGCTGCCTTGGGCGCGGGCCTCGAACTGCTCGCGGACACCGACCGGCGCGCCGTGCTCGACGACGTCCGCCAGCCCGTGCAGCTGATTCACGGTGCCGGCGACGCGCTGATGCCGATCGCCGCCGCCGAATGGCTCGCGACGCGACTGCCCGACGCCCGCCTCGCACGATTCGACGACTGCGGCCACGCGCCTTTCCTGTCGCGCCCGGAAGACTGCGCCGCGCTCATCGAGGACGTCGTCCGTGGTTAGCCGCACGGTCCCGAAACACGCGGTGCGGCGCGCGTTCGATCGCGCCGCTGCGACCTATGACAGCGCGGCCGCGGTGCAGCGCGAGATCTGCCACCGGCTCGCCGAGTTCGCCGCCCCCCGGCTGGCGTCGGCGCCGCCGCTGCACCGCGTCGTGGATGCCGGATGCGGGACCGGCTACGGCCTCGATCTGCTCGCGCGGCTTTGTCCGCAGGCGACGCTGATTGCACTCGACTTTGCGCCGGCGATGCTCGCCCGGCTCGCTGCAGTCGGGCCGGAACACGCGCGTCCGGTACCGCTTTGCGCCGACCTCGAAGCGCTGCCGCTCGCCGGCGGCTCGATCGACGCCGTCTGGTCGAGCCTCGCGCTGCAATGGTGCGAACCGGCGCTCGCGCTCGGCGAGTTTGCGCGGGTCTTGCGCCCCGGCGGCGAGGCGTGGATCGCGACGCTCGGGCCGCGCACGCTGTGGGAGCTGCGCGACGCTTTCGCCACTGTGGACGACGCCGAGCATGCGATCCGCTTTCACCCGTCCGAGCATTGGATCGCGGAAGCCGTCGCGGCCGGCTTCGAACCGATCGCCGACGACAATTTTCCCGTCTTCGCCGTCGCCCCCGACCTGCGCCAGCTACTGCGCGACATCAAGTCGATCGGCGCGCACAGCCTCGGCGCGCAGCGGCGCCGCGAACCGCTCGGCCGCGCGGCCTGGAAAGTGCTCGAAACACGCTACGAGACGCATCGCCGCGACGACGGCCTGCTGCCTGCGACCTATGACCTGATCCTGCTCGCGCTGAGAAAACCGGCGCAAGCCGCGGGTTGCGGCGCGGGCATCGCCGCGGCCACCGAAGGATCGACAGATGACTGAACCCCGCGCCTGGTTCCTCGCCGGAACCGACACCGAGATCGGCAAGACTTTCGTCGCCTGCGCGCTGCTGCATGCGGCGCGGCGGGACGGCCACCGCGCGCTCGGCATGAAGCCGGTCGCCGCCGGCGCCGAGTGGGTCGCCGGCGAATGGCTCAACGAAGACGCCGCGCAGCTGCGCGCGGCTTCCAGCTTCGACCCTGGCCTCGACCGGCTGAACCCCTACTGCCTGAAGACGCCGGTCGCCCCGCACATCGCCGCCGCAGAGGAAGGCATCGTCATCGAGCCGGCGCGCATCCGCGCAGCGTTCGAGAGCCTGCGCGCGCAGGCGGACATCGTCATCGTCGAAGGCGTCGGCGGGTTCCGCGTGCCGCTCGGCGAGCGTTACGACACGGCGGACCTGGCACGCGAGCTCGGGCTGCCGGTGATCCTCGTCGTCGGCATGCGCCTGGGCTGCATCAACCATGCGCTGCTGACCGTCGAGGCGATCGCGGCGCGCGGCCTGACGCTCGCCGGCTGGATCGCGAACCGCATCGACCCGGCGATGCTGCGCGCGGACGAGAACCTCGAAGCGCTGCGGCGGCGCATCGATGCGCCGCTGCTCGGCGTGGTCCCGCACGTCGCCGGCGCCGACCCGGCGCAGGTCGCCGCGTCGCTGCAACTGCCCGCTTGACCGCCCCGGCGTCGCGCTATGCGGCGCGGCGCTGGCGCATCTGCTCGAACAGGCACACCGCGGCCGCTGCCGCGACGTTCAGCGACTCGACCGCGCCCGGCATCGGAATGACGACCGTGTCGGTCGCGAGTGCCGCGACCGCCGCAGACAGCCCCCGGCCTTCCGCGCCGAACAGCCACGCGACCGCTCCGCGCAAGTCCATTTCGTACAAGCCGCGCGCGCCGGCGCCGAGCCCCGTCGCGAGGATCTGTCCCGGGTAGCGCTGCAGCAGCGCCGCGACGTCCGCCTGCTCATGGATCCGCAGGCAGAAGTGCCCGCCCATGCCGGCGCGCAGCACGCGCGGCGACCACGCCTGCGCACAGCCCGGCGCCAGCAGCACGTCGCGCACGCCCGCGGCCGCCGCGGTGCGCAGGATCGTGCCGAGGTTGCCGGCGTCCTGCACGCCGTCGAGCACCAGCAGCGATTCGGTGAATGCCTGTGTCGACGGCGGCGCCGGCAGGTCGATGATGGCGATCAGGCCCGATGGCGTGTCGACCGGGCTGACGTGCGCGAACAGCGCGTCGGTGAGGTGGATCGCCGGCACGCCGGCGCAGCGCTCGAGCAGGTCCGCAATCTCGGCGCGGGCGAGCCCCTGGTCGCTGGCGACGAGCTCGTGCAGCGGCCAGCCCGCATCGAGCGCCGCCCGCACGAGATGCGCACCGTCGAGCAGCGTGCGGCCCTCGCTGCGCCGGTCGCGCGCCGAATGCGCGAGCCCGTGCAGGCGTTTGACGGCCGGATTGTCGCGGGAAGTGATCGTTTTCACTGCGAACGGCCCGCCAGACCCTTACAGCCCGAGCCCCAGCGTCGCGATCGCGATCGTGACGAAGCCGAGCGCGAGGTTGAACGCGACGCGCTGGCGGATGAGGTTCAGCGCGACCGCGCCACCCGCCCAGTTCTCGCCGGCCACCGCCGCCTGCAGCGCGCGCCACGGCCCTGCCCAGATCCACACGAACACTGCGATCATCACGAAGCCGGTGACGAGCATCACGTGCCACGCGACCGGCGCCCGCGCGAAGCCGGTGTCGACCAGCATCGCAACCCCGCTCGCGGCGATCAGCGCGACGCTCGTCCATACCAGCGGGAAAAAGCGCGCGAATACCGCGGCCCACAGCGGCAGCCGCTGCGCCGGAGGCAGCGCGGTCGCCGCGGGGCGCAGGCACAGGTACGCGAACGCCATTCCTCCGACCCACACGACGACGCCGACGAGGTGCAGGAACAGCATCAGGTGAGGAAAAGTCATGTCAGCGTCCCCGCAGGCCAGAGTTCGGGATTGTCGAGCAGCTCGCGCACCGGCGCGAAGCTGCGGCGGTGGCACGCAGCAACGCCGTGGCGGCGCAGCGCGAGGAAATGTTCAGCCGTAGGGTAACCCTTGTGGCTCGCGAAACCATACGCGGGATACTTGCCGTCGAGCGCGACCATCTGCGCGTCGCGTACCGTCTTGGCGAGGATCGACGCCGCGGCGATCGCCGGCACCGTCGCGTCGCCCTTGACGACCGCCTCGGCCGGCACTGCCAGCGGCGGGCAGCGGTTGCCGTCGACCCGCACGAGGTCCGGCACGCAGCCGAGCGCGGCCACCGCCCGCTGCATCGCCAGCATCGTCGCGTGCAGGATGTTCAGGCGGTCGATCTCCTCGACGCTCGCTTCGGCGACCGCCCACGCGATCGCCCGCTCGCGGATCAGCGGCGCGAGGCGTTCGCGCGCCCGCTCGGTGAGCTTCTTCGAGTCGTTCAGGCCATCGATCGGGCGGGCCGGGTCGAGGATCACCGCGGCGGCGACGACCGAACCGGCGAGCGGTCCGCGCCCGGCCTCGTCGACGCCGCAGATCAGGCCGATTGCCGGGATGGCTTCCATTCGGGGCTCCGGTTCAGGTAGGGAAGGATCGCCGCCGCCGCACGCCCGGCGGTGTCCTGGCGCAACTCGCGATGCAGCGCCTCGAAGCGCAGCGCAAGCTCGGCACACGCGTCGGCGTCGTTGAGCCAGCGGTCGAGCGCGTCGGCCAGCGCTTGCGGCGTCGCGTCGTCCTGCAGCAGCTCGGGTACGACGCTGTCGTTGCACAGGATGTTCGGCAAGCCGACCCACGGCAGGTAGGCCATGCGTTTCATCAACCGGTACTGCCACTTGCCGATGCGGTAGCTGATCACCATCGGCCGCTTCAGCAGCGCCGCTTCAAGGCTCGCGGTGCCGCTCGCGACGAGCACGACGTCGGCCGCCGTCATCGCCTCGACCGCATGGCCGAACAGCAGGCGGATCGGCAGCTCGTCGGCGTCGGCCGCGTGCAGCGCCTGCTCGAACAGCGCGCGCGTCTCGCGTGTCGCCAGCGGAACGACGAAGCCGATGTCCGGGTGGCGCTCGGCGAGGAGACGCGCCGTCTCGATGTAGGTCGCCGCGAGATTGCGCACCTCGGACTGGCGGCTCCCCGGCAGCAGCGCGACGATCCTGCAGTCGGCAGGGAGGCTCAGGAGTTCGCGCGCCGCGGCGCGGTCCGGCGCGAGCGGGAACACGTCGGCGAGCGGATGCCCGACGTAGCTCACCGGGATGCCGGCCTTCTCGTACAGCGCCGGCTCGAACGGAAACAGGCACAGCATGTGCGACACCGAGCGCGCGATGCCCTTGATGCGCCCGCCGCGCCACGCCCAGATCGACGGGCTGACGAAATGGATCGCCGGAATGCCGGACGAACGGATCCTGCCTTCGAGCCACAGGTTGAAGTCGGGCGCGTCCACGCCGATGAACGCGTCCGGCCGTTCCTGCCGCACGCGCCGCAGCAGCGCCTTGCGGATGCCGGACAGCTCGCGATAACGCTTCAGCGCATCGACGTAGCCATGCACCGCGAGGCGCTCGCACGGCCACAGCGCGTCGAAGCCCTCGGCCTGCATCTTCGGCCCGCCGATGCCGTAGAACTCCGCATCGGGGATTTTCTGGCGGATCGCGCGGATCAGGTGGCTCGCGAGCAGATCCCCGGAGGCCTCGCCCGCGACCATCGCGATGCGCGTCGCCATCGGCTCAGCGGACGACGCCGCGCGCGGAGGCCGAAAGAAAGGCCCCGAACGGAGCGACTTCGGAATGGTCGGCGGCGATCTCGCCGATGCGCGTGCGGGCTTCGTCGAAGCTCAGCCCGGAGCGGTAAAGGGCGCGGTACGCGCGCTTGATCGCCGCGATGCCTTCGGCGGAAAAACCACGCCGCCGCAAGCCTTCGCTGTTGATGCCGTGCGGCTTCGCCGGATTGCCGGCGACGGTCACGAACGGCGGCAGATCCTGCAGCAGCACGGTGCCGACGCCGCAGAAGCTGTGCGCGCCGACGCGCACGAACTGGTGCACGCCGGTGAAACCACCAAGGATCGCCCAGTCGCCAACGTGCACATGTCCGGCGAGCGTCGCGTTGTTGGCGAAGATCGTGTGGTCGCCGACCTCGCAGTCGTGCGCAATGTGGACGTACGCCATGACCCAGTTGTCGCTGCCGACGCGGGTCACGCCGGCGTCCTGGCTCGTGCCGACGTTGAACGAACAGAACTCGCGGATCGTGTTGCGGTCGCCGATCTCGAGCCGCGTCGGCTCGTCGTCGTATTTCTTGTCCTGCGGCGCCGCGCCGATCGAGCAGAACTGGAAGATCTCGTTGTCGCGCCCGATGCGGGTGCGACCTTCGATGACGACGTGCGGTCCGATGCGCGTGTTGTCGCCGATCTCGACGTGCTCGCCGATGATCGAATACGGGCCGACGGCGACGTTTGCCCCGAGCGCAGCGCCCGGGTGGACGATGGCGGTCGGATGGATCATGACAAGGTCTTGAGCGCGCAGGTCAGCTCGGCTTCGGTCGCGAGCTCGCCGCCGACGCGGGCGACGCCCTTGTACTTGTAGATGTTGCGCTTGCTCTGCGTGATGACGACGTCGAACAGCAGCTGGTCGCCGGGGACCACCGGGCGCTTGAAGCGCACGTTGTCGATGCCGGCGAAATAGACCACCGAGTTCTCGTCGGGCTTGACGCCCATGCTCTTGAACGACAGCAGCGCGGCGGCCTGCGCCATCGCCTCGACGATCAGCACGCCCGGCATCACCGGGTGATGCGGAAAGTGGCCAGGAAAAAACGGCTCGTTCATCGTCACGTTCTTCAACGCGAGGATGCGCTTGCCTTCTTCGATCTCCAGCACGCGATCCACGAGCAGAAAGGGATAGCGGTGCGGAAGGTACTGGAGAATTTCGTTGATATCCATGGCGATCACCGGGCTTTTCATTCTTTGCGTTCTTCGAGGGCGCGTATTCTATCGACCAGCGCATCCAGATGGCGCAAGTGGGCGAAGTTTTTCACCCATTCGGCGTGGCCCTGCACCGGCAGGTTCGCGGTGTAGACGCCGCGCCGGCGGATTGATTTGGTCACCAGCGTGCCCGCGGACACCACGACGTCATCGACGATCTCGAGGTGCCCGATGATGCCGGCCTGGCCGCCGATCATGCAGCGCGCGCCGATCGTCGTGCTGCCGGCGATGCCGACGCAGCCGGCGATTGCGGTGCGCTCGCCGATGCGCACGTTATGACCGATCTGGATCTGGTTGTCGAGCTTGACGCCGTCGCCGATGACGGTGTCGTCGAGCGCGCCGCGGTCGATCGTCGTGTTGGCGCCGATCTCGACGTCATCGCCGATGACGACGCGGCCGACCTGCGGAATCTTGACCCAGCTGCCGTCGCGCTCGCGCGCGAAGCCGAACCCGTCCGCGCCGATGACCACGCCGGCATGCACGATGCAGTCGCGCCCGACCACGCAGTCATGATAGATCGTGACATTGGCGTTGAGCCGCGAGCCCGCGCCGATGCGTGCGCCGCGCCCGATGCGGCAGCCCGGACCGATGACGACGTGTTCGCCCAGCTCGACGTCGGCGTCGATCGACGCCCCGGCCGCGACGGTCACCGAAGCAGGAACGGGACTCGCGACGCTCGCCGCGGGATGCACCCCCGGCACGAACGCTTCGGGCGGGTTGAAGAGCTGCGCGACGCGCGCGAAATAGATGTAGGGATCGGCGGTGACGATGCGCGGCAGGACGGTCAGCTCGCGCGCAGCGGGCGCAAGGATGACCGCCGACGCGCCGCACGCGGCGAGGTGCGACTGGTATTTCGGATTCGCGAGGAACGCGAGATCGCCTTCGCCGGCCTGCTCCAGGGTCGCTACGCGGCGCACCGCCGTTGCCGGGTCACCCAGCAGTTCACCGCCGAGGCGCTCGACGAGTTCATCCAGGCGGAACATGGAACGCCGCGGTTACTTGCCGTCCGCCAGCGCCTTGATCACCTTGTCGGTGATGTCGATGCGCGGGCTCGCGTACACGGCTTCCTGCAGGATCACGTCGTATTTCTCGGCTTCAGCGATCTGCTTCACGGCGCGATTGGCGCGGTCGAGCACCGACGCGAGCTCCTCGTTGCGACGCTGGTTCAGGTCTTCGCGGAACTCGCGCTGCTTGCGCTGGAAGTCCCGGTTCAGGTCGTTGAACGATCGTTCCTTGTTGCGCCGGTCGGCCTCGGCCATCGTCACGCCGTTGCGTTCGAGATCTTCCTGCAGCGCCTGCAGCTCCTTGCCGAGACGTTGAAGCTCCTGGTCACGCTTCTCGAACTCCTTCTCGAGACGCTGCTGCGCCCGCACTGCCGGCGCGGCCTCGCGCATCACCCGGTCGGAATTGACGAAACCGAGCCTGGACTCGGCCAGGGCGGCGGGCGCGGCAACGCTCAGCAGCGCAGCGGCAAGAACGGTCAGGGTCGTAACTTTCACATGCTTCTCCAACGGAATCGGGTAGATCGGGTTCTCTCAAGAAAACGCCGGGCCGCCCCAAGTTTTCTTGTCCCCCTCGGGGGGCGGAAACGGCAAAGCCGTTTCCTGGGGGCGCTCAGAAGACCGAGCCCAACTGGAACTGGAATTTCTGCAGTTCGTCCGTTTCCTTCTTCTTCAGCGGAACACCGAAACTGAACTTGAGCGGGCCAATTGGGGAACTCCACGAGAACGCCAGCCCCGTACTGTAGCGCAGGTCGGCGAAGTTCACCTTGTCGCCCTCGCCCCACACCGAGCCGACGTCGAAGAAGGCCGACATGCGGAACGAGCGGTCCATGCCGGTGCCCGGCAGCGGGAAATAGAATTCCGCGTTGCCGATCACGCGCCGGTTGCCGCCCAGGGCGTCTTCGCTGATCGGATCCTTCGGCCCGATCGAGCTCTGGTCGAAACCGCGCACCGAACCGATGCCGCCGGCGTAGAAGTTCTTGTAGAACGGCAGCGGCTTGCCGCCGTACCCCTTGCCCCAGCCCAGATCGGTGTTGAGCATCAGCGCGTAGTCGCGACCGAACGGGAACCAGTGCTGGTACTGGTAATTGAGCTTGTAGTAACGGAGCGCGCCGGGCGGGATGCTCAGCTCGCCGAAGACGCGCTGGTAACTGCCCATGCGCGGATAGAACGTGCTGTCACGTGTGTCGCGGGACCAGCCGGCCGTGGCGACCAGGCTGGTCACGGAGTCGCAGTCGAAATCGTCCTTGTCCGGGTCGCAGAAGTCGAGGTACTGCTGCGGGCTCTCGTCGAACGTCGTGATGACGGTGCGATCGACGGCGAGGCCGAAGTTGATCGCGTCGTCTTCTGCGATCGGATAGCCCATGCGCAGGCCCGCGCCCGACGACACGGTCTTGTATGGCGCCACCGACAGCGATTCCGACGGATCGTAGGTGCGGTGATAGGCGTCCCAGCCGAGGCTCAGGCCGTCCTGCGTGAAATACGGGTTCGTGAAGGACAGCGCATAGGTGCGGCTCGACTCGCTGGTATTGAGCGCGAGCGTCAGCGCGTTGCCGCTGCCGAACAGGTTCTGCTGCGAAACCGACGCGGAGAGCACGACGTTTTCCGAGCTCGAGAAGCCGACGCCGAGCGTCAGGTTGCCGGTCGGGCGCTCCTTGACGTTGAAATTCACGTCGACCTGGTCGGTGGTGCCGGTTACCGCCGGCGTCTCGACGGTCACCTCCTCGAAATGCCCGAGGCGGTCGATGCGGGTGCGCGAACGGTTGATCTCTTCGGCGTCATACCAGGCGCCTTCCATCTGGCGCATCTCGCGCCGCACCACCTCGTCGCGGGTCTTCGTGTTGCCGCCGACGTTGATGCGCCGGACATACACGCGGCGGCCCGGGTCGACAAAGATCGTGAACGCGACTTCGCGCTTTTCCTTGTCGACTTCGGGCGACGCATTGACGTTGGCGAAAGCGTAGCCTTCGTTGCCGAGACGGTCCGCGACCGCCTTCGTCGTCTCCGTCAGCTTTTCGCGCGAGAAGATCTCCCCCGGCTTGATCGCCGCCAGCTTGCGGTACTCCTCTTCGGGCAGGATCAGGTCGCCGGCGAAGCGCACTGCCGAGACGGTGTAGCGCTCGCCTTCGGTGGCGCTCACCGAGATGTAGATGTCCTTCTTGTCGGGTGTGATCGAAACCTGCGTGGAATCGATGTTGAAGTCGAGATAGCCGCGATTGAGATAATGCGAACGCAGGTTTTCGAGGTCGGCGGCGAGCTTCTGGCGCGAATACTGGTCGTTCTTCGTGTACCAGGTGAGCCACCCCGGAGTGGTCAGCTGGAAAAGGCCGAGCAGCTCGGAATCCTTGAACGCCTTGTTGCCGATGATCTCGATCTGGCGGATTTTCGCCACTTCGCCCTCATCGACCTTGAAGTTCAGCCCGACGCGGTTGCGCTCGAGCGGCGTGACCGTCGTCTCGATCACCGCGGCATATTTGCCGCGGCTCAGGTACTGCCGCTTGAGCTCCTGCTCCGCGCGTTCGAGCAACGAGCGGTCGAAGATCCGGGATTCGGCGAGACCGACTTCGCGCAGCCCCTTCTTCAGCGCTTCCTTGTCGAACTCCTTGACCCCGACGAAGTCGATCTGGGCGATCGCCGGACGCTCATCGACGAGCACCACCAGCACGTCCCCTTCGACCTCGATCCGCACGTCCTTGAAAAACCCGGTGGCGAACAGGCCGCGAATCGCCTCGGCGGCCTGCGCCTCGGTGAAAGTCTCTCCGACCCGCACCGGAAGGTAGTTGAATACTGTTCCGGCTTCGGTTCGCTGGATGCCTTCGACCCGGATGTCCTTGACGACGAAAGGTTCGAACGCATGCACCGGCGCGACGGCGAACAGGGCCGTCAGCAGCCCGGTGAGAAGCTTGTGTTTCATCAGGGATTCAGCCAGAAATGAGACGAGTTATGTCGTTGTAAAAGGCGAATGCCATCAACATTGCAAGCGCAACCAGACCGATTTGCTGGCCGATCTCCATCACGCGCTCGGGAATTGGGCCGCCCTTGATAATTTCGATCACATAATACAGCAAATGCCCCCCATCCAGCACCGGGATGGGCAGCAGGTTCAGCACTCCCAGGCTGATGCTGATCAGCGCGACGAACTTGAGGTAATGGTTCCATCCGAGCTTCGCCGACTGCCCGGCATAGTCTGCGATCGTCACCGGTCCCGAGAGGTTTTTCCAGGACACTTCGCCGGTCAGCATGCGGCCCATCATCTTGAGGCTCAGCACGCTCGTTTCCCACGTCTGGGCCATCGCCTTCGACAGCCCGTCGACCACGCCGTAGCGTACGACCGCGAACATTTCCTCGCGCCCGCCGGGCGGCTCGGCCACCGCGACGCCGATCTTTCCGATGCGCTCGCCCCTGTCCTCCGACACCTCGGGCACGAGCGTCGTGTCGACCGGCGTGTCGCCGCGCATCAACCGCACCGGCAGCGGTTCACCGGGCGAGCTGCGCACCCGCTCGACGAAGTCCACCCACGACGTGACCGGCTCGCCGGCAAGCGACACGAAACGGTCGCCTTCCCTGATGCCTGCCGCCGCCGCGGCGCCATCCGGGATGATCCGCCCGACCACCGGCGGAATCAGCGGGCGCCAAGGGCGCAGGCCGATTTCCGCGATCAGGTCGCTCTCGCCGTCATCGACCTCGACGCCGGACAGGTCGAGCATGCGCAACGCGTCACCGCCATCGGCAGTGCGCACCTGCAACGTCACCTCGCGCGCGTCGAGCGCGTGGCGCAACAGCACCCAGCGCAGCTCGGGCCAGCTGCGTACCGGTTCGTCATCGACCGCGGCGACGAGATCACCCTCGCGCACGCCCGCCGACGCCGCGATGCTCGGCCCGTCGGTCAGCGCGAGCCGCGGCTTGAGCTCCTCGGTGCCGGTCGCGAAGAGGCCCCAATAGAGCACGATCGCGAGCAGGAAATTGGCGAGCGGCCCGGCTGCGACGATCGCAAAGCGCCGCCATACCGACTGCCGGTTGAAGGAGCGGTGCAATTCGGCCGGCGGGACTTCGCCTTCGCGCTCGTCGAGCATCTTGACGTAGCCGCCGAGCGGGAACACGGCGATCACCCATTCGGTCCGGTCGGCACCGGCAGTCCAGCGCAGCAGCGGGCGCCCGAACCCGATCGAGAAACGCAGCACCTTGACGCCGCACGCGCGCGCGATCAGGTAATGGCCCAGCTCGTGAGCGAGGATCAGCAGGCCGAGCGCGAGAACGAACGGGATCAGGTATTCGAGAATGTTCATGGAGTCGTCTGTCTGGCGAGGATTTCACTTCGCGCGACTTCACGTGCGCGCGCATCGGCATCGAGGATTGCCTCGATGCAATCGACCGACAGATCGCGCGCGCGTTCGAGCGTCGCCGCGATGATGTCGGGGATGCGCGTGAATCCCACCCGGCGTTCGAGGAACGCGGCGACGGCTTCCTCGTTCGCGGCGTTGAGCACGGCCGCCGCCGCCCCGCCTTCGCGCAGCGCGTCGTACGCGAGCGCCAGGCACGGAAACCGGACAAAGTCCGGGCGTTCGAAGTTCAGCCGGCCGATCTCGAACAGGTCGAGCGGGCGCACGCCGGCGTCGATACGCTCCGGATAGGCCAGCGCATGCGCGATCGGCGTGCGCATGTCGGGGTTGCCGAGCTGCGCGAGCACCGAGCCATCGGCATATTCGACCATCGAATGGATGACGCTCTGCGGATGCACGACGACCTCGATCGCCTCCGGCGGCACCGCGAACAGCCAGTGGGCCTCGATGACTTCGAGCCCCTTGTTCATCATCGTCGCCGAGTCGACCGAGATTTTTCGCCCCATGACCCAGTTCGGATGTGCGCAGGCTTCGTCCGGCGTGACGTTCGCGAGGCTCTCCAGCGAGCGCTCGCGGAAAGGGCCGCCGGACGCCGTCAGCAGGATGCGCCGTACACCGCAGCGCTGCGGGTCGCGCGTGTAACCCTGCGGCAGCGCCTGGAAGACGGCGTTGTGCTCGCTGTCGATCGGCAGCAGCTCGGCGCCGCTCTCGACCACCGCCTGCATGAAGAGCCGCCCGGACAGCACCAGCGCCTCCTTGTTCGCGAGCAGCACGCGCTTGCCGGCGCGCGCCGCGGCGAGCGCCGGCGCAAGGCCCGCGGCGCCGACGATCGCCGCCATCACCGCGTCGCTGTCGGGATGCGCCGCGACATCGACGAGCGCTCCGGGGCCGGCGAGCACTTCCGTCGCCGAACCGGCGGCTTTCAGGCGCTGGCGAAGATCGGACGCCGCGGCCGAATCGACGAGCACCGCGAAGCGCGGCGAAAAGCGCAGGCACAGCTCGAACAGGCGCTCGACCTGGACCTGCGCGGTGAGCGCGAACGCCTCGAAGCGGTCCGGATGCCGGGCGAGCACATCGAGCGTGCTCATGCCGATGGAACCGGTCGCTCCGAGCACCGTGACGCGTTGCAGGCGGGGGGGAGTCGGGTCAGGCATCGATCAAAGGGCCAGCCATAAAGCCGCCAGACCGGCCAGCGGAAGGGTTGAGGTCAGGCTGTCGATGCGGTCGAGGATGCCGCCGTGCCCGGGCAGCATGCTGCCGCTGTCCTTGACGCCGGCCTGACGTTTGAGAAGCGACTCGAAAAGATCGCCGAGGACGCCGACCGCCGTGAATGCGGCGAGCAGTGGAACCACCAGCAACAGGGTGCGCGCGTCGAGCATCGACGGCGCGCTCGAAGCCAGAACGATCAGCGCGAACACGAGCACGCCGGCGACCGCGCCGCCGGCGCCCTCCCAGGTCTTGCCCGGGCTGATGCTCGGCGCCAGCTTGTGGCGACCGAACGCGCGCCCGGTGAAATACGCCGCGATGTCCGACACGAACGTCGCCGCCATCACCGCCAGGAGCAGCCACGGACCGAGCATCCGCAGGTGCGCCAGCGCGAGCGCCGGCGGCAGCAGCACGACCAGGCCGACGATGACGGTGCCGGCCGCGCCGGTGATGCGCCATTTTCTCGCCAGCCATACCGGCACGACGGCAACCCAGAACACGCCGCTCGCCAGGTACAGCGCCGCGAGCCCGGCCGGAGGAGAGGCGTCGTCGCCCGCCAGCCCGCTCATCGCGCCGGTCAGCAGGCATGCAATGCCCATCAGCACCGCAAACACGCTGCGCCGGCCGACGGGAAAGCCGCCGAGGCCGCCCCACTCCCACGCCGCCGCCGCGCAGATGGTCGCGGCGAGGGCGAGCCAGCCCCAGGGCGGCAGCAGGAAAATCCCCCCAAGCAGGCCCGTCAGCAATACCAGCGCCGTGATGACGCGCGTTCTAAGCATGGCCGCCTGACGGAGAAACCACGCCTTCGGCCTGACGAAGCTGCTCGCTGGTACGTCCGAAACGGCGCTCCCGCGCCTGGTACGAGCGGATCGCCTCGTCCAGCGCCGCGACGTCGAAATCGGGCCACAACGTATCGGTGAAATAAAGCTCGGAATAGGCGAGCTGCCACAGCAGGAAGTTGCTGATCCGCTGTTCGCCACCGGTGCGGATGAAGAGGTCCGGTTCCGGGCCGTAGTTCAGCGACAGCTCGCTCGACAGATCCTCTTCGGTGAACCCTTCGCGCCGCTCGGGGTTCTTCGCCAGCATCCGCGTCATCGCCTGCAGGATGTCCCAGCGGCCGCCGTAGTTCGCGGCGATCGTCAGGGTCAGTTTTTCATTGGCGGCGGTGCGCGCCTCGGCGCGGCGGATCATGTCGACGAGCTTCGGGTCGAAGCGCGACAGGTCGCCGATGACGCGAAAACGGATGCTGTTGTCGTGAAGCCGGTCGACTTCCTTCTGCAGCGAACGCATGAACAGCTGCATCAGGAACGACACCTCGTCGGCCGGGCGGCGCCAGTTCTCGGAACTGAACGCAAACAGCGTGAGGTAGGACACGCCGCGTTCCATGCACGCGCGGATGACGCTGCGCACCGATTCGACGCCGCGGCTGTGGCCGGCGACGCGTGGCAGGAACCGCTTGCGCGCCCAGCGGCCATTGCCGTCCATGATGATCGCGATGTGCCGGGGAATGCCCGACACCGCGGGGACGTCGCGAGTCGAACTGATGAAGGATGATTCCGTCATGATGCGTCTCCCGCGGTTCGTCCGGATTGGAGAATGCGATCCGGGAGGATCAGAGCTGCATCAGTTCCTGCTCTTTTTGCGCGAGCAGCTTGTCGATTTCGGCGATGTTTCGGTCGGTGAGCTTCTGGATATCTTCCTGTGCACGGCGATCGTCGTCTTCCGAGATCGTCTTGTCCTTGACCGCATCCTTGAGGTGCTGGTTGGCGTCGCGCCGCAGGTTGCGGATCGCGATCTTCGCCGCCTCGCCCTCGTGGCGGACGACCTTGGTCAGGTCGCGGCGGCGCTCTTCGGTCAGCGCCGGCATCGGCACGCGGATGATGTCGCCCTGGTTCGCGGGATTGAGGCCGAGGTCGGAATCGCGGATCGCCCGCTCGACCTTCTGCACCATCGGCTTTTCCCACACCTGCACGCCGATCGTCCGTGCGTCGATCAGCGTCACGTTGGACACTTGGTTGATCGGGACCATGCTGCCGTAGTACTCGACCATGACGTGGTCGAGCAGCCCGGTGTGGGCGCGGCCGGTGCGCACTTTCGCCAGGTCGGCCTTGAGCACCTCGATCGACTTCTGCATCTTCTGCTCGGTCGTCTTCTTGAGTTCGGGGATCATCGTCGAGTCCTCACGAATGGACCAGCGTGCCTTCGTCCTCGCCGAGCACGACGCGCTTGAGCGCGCCCGGCTTGAAGATCGAGAACACGTTGATCGGCAGTTTCTGGTCGCGGCACAACGCAAACGCGGTCGCGTCGAGAACGGCCAGATTGCGGCCGATCGCCTCGTCGAAACTGATGCGGTGGTAACGCTGCGCCTGCGGGTCCTTCTTCGGGTCGGCGGTATACACGCCGTCCACTTTCGTTGCCTTCAGCACGATCTGCGCGGCCATCTCCGACCCGCGCAGCGCGGCCGCGGTGTCGGTCGTGAAGAAGGGGTTGCCGGTGCCGGCCGCGAAGATCACGACGCGGCCTTCTTCCATGTGGCGGATCGCCCGGCCGCGGATGTACGGCTCGACGACCTGGTCGATGCGCAGCGCCGACTGCACGCGCGCCTCGACCCCGGCGCGACGGAACGCGTCGGCCAGCGCCATCGCGTTCATCACCGTCGCCAGCATGCCCATGTAGTCCGCAGTGGCGCGGTCCATGCCGGAGGCGGCACCCTTCATGCCGCGAAAGATGTTGCCGCCGCCTATCACCACGCCGATCTGCACGCCGAGGCGATTCACCTCGGCGATCTCGGCGACGATGCGGCTGACCACATCCTCGTTGATGCCGTACGAGTCGTCCCCCATCAGGGCCTCGCCGGACAGCTTCAACATGATGCGCTTGTAAGCGGCGACACTCATCTGGCGGCCCTTACTTCTGTGCCGCGGCGGCGGCTTGCGCAGCCACTTCGGCGGCGAAGTCGGACACTTTCTTCTCGATGCCTTCGCCGACGACGTACAGCACGAAGCTCGCCACCGACGCGTTGCGCGACTTCAGCAGGGCTTCGATCGTCAGCTTGTCGTCCTTGACGAACGGCTGGCCGAGCAGCGTGACTTCCTTCAGGAACTTCTGCACCGTGCCGTCGGCGATCTTGTCGAGCATCGCTTCCGGCTTGCCGGCTTCGCGCGCCTTCTCGATCGCGATGCGGCGCT